>NZ_LZMB01000373.1 GCF_001673555.1 Mycobacterium sp. 1165178.9
CAGTGCAGGTTTCTGATCAGCCACACCAGCATGAACGTCACGGTCACCGTTTGCGGCATCATCAGCAGACCCGCCACGCAAGCCCCGCGCCAGCGCGAGCGTTCAGGAACTCGCCAGCCCATACCGAGGGTCGTTGACACTGTGGCGAATTCACGCGGTGGCGGGTCTGCTGATGATGCCGCAAACGGTGACCGTGACGTTCATGCTGGTGTGGCGGAAACCAGGCGGACACCAGCCGGCCGCCGGCCGTGTTGCAGGCGGCGGCGGCCATACCGCCGAGAAACAGGTATAAGGCGATCATCACGATGGAATGCGCTGAGGCCGCGGCGTAGGCGGCCGCTGCGGTCAGCGCCGAGCCAGTGGTCATCACCACCCGCTCGCCGACCCGGTCCAGCACGTATCCCCAGAGCACCAGCGTGACAACCATGCCCCAGCTGGGCATCGAGGCCAGCAGACCGGCTTCGTCGAGCCGGATACCGCGCACGGCTTGCAGCGACGGGATGAGGAACGCCACGCCGTTGATGAAGAGGAACGAACTCGCCGTTGCCAGCAGGGAAGAGATCATGATCGACCAGCGCGCGCCCGCGCCGATTTCGGGCGTCGCGGCCGGGTCGGTCTGCATTCCCAATGCTTGCATACCGGTGCGAAATTTTGGGCCAGGACTTGTGCCGGTGCCCGTCACCGCCACGCCCGGCTACGCCGCGCTCGCGACCGTCACTAGCTCGGATGGTGACGGCCCGCCACGCCCGGCTACGCCGCGCTCGCGACCGTCACTAGCTCGGATGGTGACGGCCCGCCACGCCCGGCTACGCCGCGCTCGCGACCGTCACTAGCTCGGATGGTGACGGCCCGCCACGCCCGGCTACGCCGCGCTCGCGACCGTCACTAGGCTCAACCAAATGCGCCTTGGTCGAATCGCCAGCCCCGACGGTGTTGCCTTCGTCAGTATCGAAGGGGAACTCGACGACCCAGCCGAGATGATCGCGCGCGAGATCGCCGAACATCCGTTCGGCACGCCGAACTTCACCGGCCGATCATGGCCGCTGGCCGACGTGCGGCTGCTCGCCCCGATACTGGCCAGCAAGGTGGTGTGTGTCGGGAAAAACTACGCAGATCACATCGCCGAAATGAAGGAAATGACCGGCCCGGCCCCGGTGGATCCGGTGATCTTCCTTAAACCCAGCACCGCGATCATCGGGCCGAACGTGCCTATCCGCTTGCCGGCCAACGCATCACCCGTGCACTTCGAGGGTGAGCTGGGGGTGGTCATCGGGCGGCCCTGCAAGGACGTCTCGGCCGCCCAGGCGGCAGAGAACATCCTCGGCTACACCATCGGCAACGACGTGTCGGCGCGCGACCAACAAAAATCCGATGGCCAGTGGACCAGGGCCAAGGGGCATGACACCTTCTGCCCGGTGGGGCCGTGGATCGTCACCGATCTCAAACCGTTGGATCCGGGCGATCTCGAATTACGCACCGAGGTCAACGGCGACGTCAAGCAGCACAGCCGTACCTCGCTGCTGATTCACGACATCGGGTCGATCGTCGAGTGGATCTCGGCCGTGATGACGCTGCTGCCGGGCGACATCATTTTGACCGGAACGCCGGCCGGTGTCGGCCCCATTGAGGACGGTGACACCGTCTCCATCACCATCGAGGGCATCGGCACCCTCACCAATCCCGTGGTCCGTAAAGGAAAATCGTGACTGCACCAGCCCAAGTCCGCGTCCGTTTCTGTCCCTCGCCCACCGGCACGCCGCACGTCGGAATGGTCCGCACCGCGCTGTTCAATTGGGCCTATGCCCGACACACCGGGGGCACCTTCGTGTTTCGCATCGAGGACACCGATGCGCAGCGCGACAGCGAGGAAAGCTATCTGGCGCTGCTGGACGCGCTGCGCTGGCTCGGCCTGGATTGGGACGAGGGACCAGAGGTAGGCGGACCCTATGGCCCCTACCGCCAGTCACTGCGCAGTGAGATCTATCACGATGTAGTGGCCAAGCTGCTCGAAGCGGGGGAGGCCTACTACGCCTTTTCGACGGCGGAGGAGGTCGAAGCGCGCCACGTCGCCGCGGGCCGTAATCCCAAGCTGGGCTACGACAATTTCGACCGGCAGCTGACTGATTCCCAGCGCGCCGCGTTCCTGGCCGAGGGCCGCAAACCGGTGGTGCGGCTGCGGATGCCCGACGAAGACCTCGCGTGGGATGACCTGGTTCGCGGTACCACCAGCTTCGCCGCCGGGTCGGTGCCCGATTTCGCGTTGACCCGTGCCAACGGAGATCCGTTGTACACCTTGGTCAACCCGTGCGATGACGCGCTGATGAAGATCACCCATGTGCTGCGCGGGGAGGATCTTCTGCCGTCGACGCCGCGCCAGCTTGCGCTGTATCAGTCGCTGATCCGGATCGGCGTGGCCGAGTGCACCCCGCAGTTCGCTCACCTCCCAACGGTATTGGGGGAGGGAACCAAAAAGCTCTCCAAGCGCGATCCGCAGTCGAACCTGTTCGCTCACCGCGACCGGGGCTTCATTCCCGAAGGGCTGCTCAACTACCTCGCGTTGCTCGGCTGGGCCATCGCCGACGATCACGACCTGTTCAGCCTCGAGGAGATGGTGGCCGCGTTCGATGTGGTCAACGTCAACTCGAATCCCGCCCGCTTCGACCAGAAGAAGGCCGACGCGCTCAACGCCGAGCACATCCGGATGCTGGCGGTCGACGACTTCGCCACCAGGTTGCGCGACTATCTCAACGTCCACGGTCACCGCCTCGAATTGGATGACGACAGCTTCGCCACCGCCGCCGAGCTGGTGCAGACCCGAATCGTGGTGCTCGGTGACGCGTGGGGTCTGCTGAAGTTCCTCAACGACGACGAGTACGCGCTCGACCCCAAGGCCGCCGCCAAAGAGCTGGGAGCCGACGGCGCCGCGGTTCTGGACGCGGCGCTGCCAGCGCTGGACGCCGTGGCGAACTGGACCGCTCCGCAGATCGAAGCCGCGCTCAAGGCCGCGCTCATCGACGATCTGGGCCTCAAGCCGCGCAAGGCGTTCGGCCCGATCAGGGTGGGGGCCACCGGGACGACCATCAGCCCGCCGTTGTTCGAGTCGCTCGAGCTGCTGGGCCGCGACCGCAGCATGCTGCGACTGCGGGCGGCGCGTGAGACCGCCGGGCGGGACCCCGCGTGAGTGACGGGCGCCGCGCGTGCGGAGTGTCCGTCGAGACTTTGGTAGTCTGCACTGCGGTTTACCGAAAGGCCCACAACGGCTGGCGGCGGCGGAGTCCAAAGAGCTTATGAAAGCCCGCAATCGGCGTTGACCAGCGGTTTTAGGCAGCCAATGGGGTATGGTGTAATTGGCAACACAGCTGATTCTGGTTCAGCCATTCTAGGTTCGAGTCCTGGTACCCCAGCAAAACTCTCTCCGCCTCAAGCGATTAGGTGGGCTTAGCGGGGTGAGTTATGCTGACTGCTCGGATCGTTTCTGGCCCCGTCGTCTAGCGGCCTAGGACGCCGCCCTCTCACGGCGGTAGCGTGGGTTCGAATCCCATCGGGGCTACAAATATCGCAGCTACTGGTCGGTCCCCAGGACTGCCGGCGCTGTCGATCCGCCCACCGGCATGGCCGGCAAGCCAAGTTTGCGGTGATCCCAGGAACGAGCCCGGCGGGCCACAATGCGAACGCAGACCCGCTTGTTCATCATCTGCTCGACGAACGGTTTCATGTCCTCGCTGTAGGGGCCGGTATAGCGCTCCCAGACGCTGACGCCCACGCGGTGCGAGACGTCGGGATCGTCGACGATCTCGGCGACGCCCTCGAAGGACACCCCGCGCAGCGTGTCGTACGTGTGGCCGTCCTCGATCAGAAAGCTCACCCGCGGATCGCGCGTGAGGTTGACGGCCTTCTGCGACTTGGCCTTGGTCTCCAGCCAGATCTCGCCGTCGACGACGGCGTACCACATGGCGGTCAGGTGAGGCTGGCCGTCGGCGCCGACGGTGGCCAGCGTGCCGGTGCGGCTTTTCACGACGAATTCGGCGACCTCGTCTTCGGACATGACGATGCTCGCGCGCTGATTGGTTCCCATGCCGGTCAGTCTGTCAGGCGGTCTCTCGTTGACTGTGCGCTGGTGGCGTAGAGCGCGCGATGAGGGCGCCGAATTCCCGATTACGCCGCCCCGGATGCACACTCGCCGCCGGAACGGGTTAAAGGCGACGGGTAAGAGCTTCGGCGGCGGACAGAAGATCGGCGGCCCAGCGTGCCCCGGGGCGCCGGCCGATCCGGTCGATGGGGCCCGAGACCGAGATGGCCGCGACGACGGCACCGCGGCTATCACGCACCGGCGCCGACACACTCGCCACGCCCGGCTCGCGCTCGGCCACGCTTTGCGCCCACCCCCGCCGCCGCACTTCGGCCAGTGTTCGTTCGGTGAATTTCGCGGTCGCGAGCACCGCTTTCTGGGTGGCCACGTCGCTATGGGCCAGTAGAACTTTGGCGCCCGATCCGGCCGTCATTGGCAATCGCGCCCCGATCGGAACCGTATCGCGAAGGCCCGCAGCGGGTTCCAGTGCGGCGACGCAGACGCGGTCGGTGCCCTCGCGACGGTAGAGCTGCACGCTCTCGCCGGTCGTTTCGCGCAACAGCGGGAGCACCGCGGCGCTGGCGGTCAGCAGCGGATCGTTGACGTGGGCCGCGAGTTCGGTGACGGCCGGACCGAGCAACCAGCGTCCTTCGTCGTCGCGTGCCAACAGGCGATGGACTTCGAGGGCGGCGGCCAGCCGGTAAGCCGTCGCGCGGGGTAAAGAGGTGCGCTCACACAGTTCGGCCAATCCACAGGGCGATTGGGAGATCGTTTGCAGGATACCCACCGCTTTGTCCAGGACGCCGATGCCGCTATGCTGTCTCACAAGGAGATACTAGCGTCTCGCATTCTGAGATCACAGCCCGAATGCTCGGCGAGCCGCTAACGAGGCGAATCGAGGCGAGTTCGGTATGAGAATCGACCAAGGGGCGGCGGGAGTCGCCACCAAACCGCGCACTCTGGCCGAAAAAGTCTGGGATGACCACGTTGTGGTGTCAGGAGGTGCCTCGGAGCAAGGAGGGGCGCCCGACTTGATCTACATCGATCTGCACCTGGTGCACGAGGTCACCAGCCCGCAGGCTTTCGACGCCCTGCGCCTGGCTGGCCGGCCGGTGCGCCGCCCCGACTTGACGCTGGCGACCGAGGATCACAACGTCCCGACCACCGATATCGACAAGCCGATCGCCGACCCGGTGTCGCGGACCCAGGTCGAGACATTGCGACGAAACTGTGCCGAATTCGGTGTGCGGCTATATCCAATGGGCAACGTCGAGCAGGGCATCGTGCATGTGGTCGGGCCGCAGCTGGGCCTCACTCAGCCCGGAATGACGGTCGTCTGTGGTGATAGCCACACCTCGACCCACGGCGCATTCGGCGCTCTGGCCATGGGGATTGGCACTTCGGAGGTCGAGCACGTGCTGGCCACCCAGACGTTGCCGCTGCGGCCGTTCAAGACGATGGCGGTCAATGTCGATGGGCAGCTGCCCGCCGGGGTGACGGCCAAGGACATCATTCTCGCCCTGATCGCGAAGATCGGTACTGGCGGTGGGCAGGGCCATGTCATCGAATATCGAGGCAGCGCCATCGAATCGCTGTCGATGGAAGGCCGGATGACCGTCTGCAATATGAGCATCGAAGCGGGTGCTCGGGCGGGGATGGTGGCCCCGGACGCAACCACGTTCGAGTTCCTGCGTGACCGTCCGCACGCCCCGCAAGGGGCGCAATGGGATGCGGCGATGAGTTATTGGCAGCAGCTGCACACCGACCTCGGCGCCGAATTCGACACCGAGGTCTACCTCGACGCCGCGTCGCTGAGCCCGTTCGTGACGTGGGGCACCAACCCCGGCCAGGGTGTGCCGTTGGCCGACGCGGTGCCGGATCCCGAGCTGATGACCGACGACGCGCAG
>NZ_LZMB01000374.1 GCF_001673555.1 Mycobacterium sp. 1165178.9
GCCCAGACCTCCGTAGAGCGCGCCGAGCAGGCCCACGATCACGCCCACCACTCCGCCGCTGAGGCCCTGGGGGTGGTGCAGCTGGTCGCCGAGTACCGGGAACTGGCTAAGGGTGCTGTGCAGCACCTGTGCCTGCAGGTCGGGCCGGCCGGCCAGAACCACCCCCAGGGCCTCAGCGGCGGAGTGGTGGGCGTGATCGTGGGCCTGCTCGGCGCGCTCTACGGAGGTCTGGGCGTGGGACAGGCGCTGCAGAACGCGATGGACACGGTGTGGGCGGTGCCGAAGCACAAGCGCCCCAACCCGATCCGATCCCGGGTGCGCAGCCTGCTGCTGCTGTTGGTGCTCGGCTCGGCCGCCATCGCGGCCACCGTTTTGGCCGCGGCGGGTCACGCAACCGGGGCACTTGGCGTCTTCAGCAAGATCGGCCTCGTGCTCGCCGCGGTGGCAATCAACACGCTGATCTGTTTGGTGGCCTTTCGGGTGACGACGGCGCGCACATTGACATACCGGCAGGTACTGCCCGGAGCTCTTGCCGCAGCGTTCATTTGGCAGATGCTGCAGTGGTTCGGGGCCGGCTATGTGGCGCACACAGTGAAACGGGCCAGCGCCACCAACAGCGTGTTTGCACTGGTGTTGGGGGCGCTGGCGTTTCTGTTCCTGGCGTCGGTGGCGCTGGTGATGTGCGCCGAGATCAACGTCGTCCTGGTGGAGCGGCTCTACCCGCGGGCCTTGCTCGGCGCATTCAGCGACGACGCGGATCTGACGTCGGCGGATCGCCGGACGTACACCAAGAAGGTCAAAGCCGAGCGAGTCAAAGCTTTCGAGCGGGTCAGCGTGCGGTTCGACGATATCAGGCGGATGCCTGCGAAAACCGTTGAGCGCCTAGAGGCTTTCCACGACTCTCACCGACCGCGCACACCATGAGAATGGGTTTGTCACCGGCTTACGGCGAGGGCATGGGTCCGGCGCAATAGTCTGCAGTCATGAGTCTGGTCACCTATGAGCTGCAAGACCACGTTGCCACCATCACCCTGAACCGCCCCGAGGCGCGCAACGCCATCAACGGCGCGCTTCGCCAAGACCTCAACGCCGCCTGGGATCGCTTCCGCGACGACCTGGACGCGTGGGTCGGGATCCTCACGGCCAACGGCAGCGTCTTCTGTGCCGGCGGCGACCTCAAGGACGGCGAAGGCTCGGTCGGCACCTTCGGCGGCACCTTCTGGGAGAAGCCGACCATCAACTCGTTCGAATCAGGCATGGAATTGTTCAAACCGACCATTGCCGCCGTGCATGGTCCGTGCATCGGCTACGGCGTGACCGGGGTACTGTTCTGCGACTTCGTCATCGCCAGCACCGAGGCCACGTTCTGCTTCCCCGAGGTATCGATCGGGGTGCCCACCATCGTCGGGGCCATCCGGCTACCTCATCGGGTGGGCTGGGCCAACGCCATGGAGTTGCTGCTGACCGGAAAGCCCATGAGTGCCGAACGGGCCAAGGAAATCGGTCTGGTCTGGAGGCTGGTCGAGCCCGACCGACTGCAGGCCGAAGCCCAAGCGTGGGCGCGCGCCCTCACCGAGGCCGCACCACTGGCCCAGCGGGCGACCAAAGAAGTGGCGTGGCGAGCCGCCGACATGGGCTGGATCGAATCCGTGCGCTTCGGCGAGACCATGCGCAAGGTGGCCGGCGCGACCGAAGACGTCGCCGAGGGGCTGCGGGCCTGGGCCGAGAAGCGCAAACCGCAGTGGCGCGGCCGGTGACGGCCGGTCTGTGCGTCAGAACGGTAGCGCAGCCGGCAGCTTGGCAGCGTGACCGCGAGCAGATCGGTCAGGTCCTGCACCCAGCGGCCCTTCCACGGGTTCCTGTAGCGCACGTTCCACTGCCCGCTCTGGCTGCGCTTGAGTTGTCGCAGATCGGGCCGCCAGAGCAACTCCTCACCTTTCGGGTGCCAGCCCAGGTTCATTCGCGCAGCCGTTGGCCGTCGACGGCGCGATCCAATCGCTGGACCTCTCGTTGCGTCGCGCCGACAGGCTCTTCTTCTCACCCAGCACGAGCACTTCCCGCTTGATGCGGACCCAGTCCTCGACGTTGCCCTCGTTGCCGTACAGGCCCGGTATCGCCTGGTGGGATGCGACCTGCACGCGCTCGGCGCCGGGGAGTCGGTCCAGCGCCTGGCGCGCGCGGGGAAACCGGTCGATATCCGGCTCGTGGTAGATCCGCTTGATGTCGAGCAGCCGATCCTCCAGATCAGCCGGCACTCGGTGCCGATGCGTGGGCTTTTCGAGGGTGGGCAGCATGTTCGTTCAACGCCTGCGCGCCGGGCACGGTTCCAAGTGGCGATCAGACGGCGCCGTGGCCTTGACTGGTGGGATGGGCGATCGATTGCGTGCCGAATTGGGGCGTGTTTCAAGCGGCGGTGGCCGAGGGGCCGAACATGCCGAGATGGCCCTCGGCGACGGGCCGATGAGACAGCGTCTCGAGTCGGCGATCCGCGCGCTGGCCGAGCATCGCGGCCCGAGGAGCAGCATCTGCCCGTCGGACGCCGCCCGCGCGGTGGGCGGTGACAATTGGCGCGAGTTGATGGACGACGCGCGGGAGGCCGCGCGGCGGCTCGCCAGATCGGGCCACGTAGAGATCACACAACGCGGCAACGTCGTCGAGCCCGACGGCGAATGGTCCGGCGCCATTCGCATCCGACGCGCCCGATCCTAGAGATCAGCTTGTGCTGCAACGTCATTCGGCTGTTGGAACGCTTGTCCTTGCCCGTGTGCCAACCGCCGGAACCGCCGCGGCCAACGGTATGACAGGATCTCGGCATGAGTGCACGCAGATTTGCTCGCTGGGTTGGTATGCCGGTTGTGACGACGTGGGCGCTGCTGAGTGCACCCTTCGAGATCCCCACCGCCGTCGCCGATGGGTGCTCGGACGTGTCGGTGGTTTTCGCCCGGGGCACGCATCAGGAGCCCGGTCTCGGCAACATCGGACAGGCGTTCGTCGATTCGCTGACGTCGCAGCTCGGTGGCAAGTCCGTCGATGTCTACGCCGTGAACTATCCCGCCAACGACGACTACCACAACAGCGCCAACGCCGGGTCCGCCGACGCGAGCGCGCACATCCAGGACGTCGTGGCCAGTTGCCCGAATTCGCGGATCGTGCTCGGCGGCTACTCGCAGGGCTCGACGGTGATCGACCTGGCCACCAACGCGATGCCGGCCTCGGTGGCCAATCATGTCGCCGCCGTCGCCCTCTTCGGCGAGCCGACCAGCCAGTTCTCCAGCATGCTGTGGGGCGGTCAACCGCTGCCGACGATCAACCCGGCTTATGGCTCCAAGGTCACCAGCGTGTGTGCGCCCGACGATCCGATCTGCTCGGGTGGCGGCAACATCATCGCGCACGTTTCCTACATCGATGCCGGGATGACCGCCCAGGCCGCGACGTTCGCGGCCGACAAGGTCAACCAGGGTGCGCCCCGCGTCTGACAGAGTCAGTCGTTCGCTCGCTCCTCTTGCCGTTGCCGCTTCTCGGCGGCCGCCAACTCGGCCACACGATCCGCCTCGGCGCGCTTGTCGGCGGCCTCGCCGAGCTTGTCCTCGGCGTCGTCGATTTTGGATGCCGAAGCCTCCGCCGCGGCCTTCTCGGCGGCTTGAGTCCTGTCTTCCACCTGACGCTTGGCTGACTCGACCGTCTGTTTGCGCTGGGATGCGGTCTCCCCGGCGCGCTGCTTCGCCGCGGCGCTCTGCTGCTGCGCTGATTGCGCCGCTTCGCGTTTGCGCTGCTCGGCGCTGATACGTGCCTCTTTGACTTCCTGGCGGGTGGCCGCCTGCGCTTCCTCGCGTTGCTGAATCGCCTCGTCACGGGTGCTCCGGAGCTTGGCGTCGGCCTGTGCCTTCCTGGTCGCGGCCTGTGCGTCGAGTTGGGCTGCGCGGCCGAGCGCATCGCTGCGTTCGACCAGGGCCGCCCCCCGCTTGACGAGCGTCGTGTCGCCGAGCGCATTGCCCACGGTGGTGTCGAGCAAGCCAAGCGAGCGCTCGTACAGCAGCCGCGCCGGAGCTTCCGTGGGGATGCGGTTGACGACCTGCTCCTCGATCAACTGCAACGGGAATCGGGCGAGCTGATAGTGAAACCGCAGCACTGCCAGCGGGACTTCGAAAATTCTCATCAACTTCTCCTCGAGGTGGGTGCCGCCGTCACGGCAGGTCGGCTTCGTCGGTCACGTTCTGGGCCTGGCGTCGCAGTCGGTCGGCCTCCGACTGTTCGTTGCGCGCGACCTGCACGGAGGTCTGGTGCTCGGCGACGGCGTCGACGATTTCCTCGGACGCCTCGCGGATTTCTGTGCGCTCTTCGGCCTTGGCCAATTGGATGTCGCGCTCCGCATCGACCTCCGCCTGGGTCTTTGCCGCGGTAGCCTGCTGATGCGCTGCCTGGTCAGCGGCACGCTTCTGGGCTGCCTCCTGCGCCTCGATCGAATTCTCAGCGGCCACGGCCTGAGCGTTCGCCGACAGGCGTTGTTGGGCGCCCTCGACCTTGACTTGGGCCACGTCCTCTTGGGCTTGCTTGGCCTGGGCTTCTGCCACGGCCTCCGCCGCGTTGGCTTCCTTGCGTTCGTGCGCCTGGGTCTGCTCGAGTTGCCCCTCGGCGGTCAGCGATTCGTTGCCCGTAACGGCGCCGGCGACCTCTTTGGCTTTGCCTTTGATCGAGTCGATCAGGCCCCTACGCGCTTCGTCGGCCTTGTTCTGCTCACTCATCATTCTCCTTGACGCGTTGGCCAAAAACGTGTGTTCGTGTCTGCTGTGTGGTTCCACGAACTGGGCCGATCAAACACTCGCGTGTGCCAGGTCACCGACCGACGGCCGTCAGCGATGCGATAACGGCATCGAATTAGGAAGCGATTCAACGGATTTGGCCCCAGCGGGCCGGTACATCGCGCGAACGCGCGATATGCCGATACGCTGGCCGGCATGGCCATCGAGTCCAGCATGCTCGCCCTCGGCACTGTCGCACCGGCGTTCGCCCTGCCCGAGCCGGCCACCGGCCGCACGCTCAATAGCGACGACCTGACGGGGCCGGCCCTGGTTGTCACGTTCATCTGCAATCACTGCCCGTACGTGAAGCACGTCGCCGACGGGCTCGCCGCTCTTGGCCGTGATCTCGCTGAGCAAGGCGTTGCGATGGTGGGCATCTCGAGCAATGACGTGATTACCTACCCCCAGGACGGGCCCGATCAGATGGTCGCGGAGGCCCGCAGCCACGGCTGGGCCTTCCCGTATCTCTATGACGAAACCCAAGAGGTCGCCCGCGCGTACTCGGCCGCCTGCACGCCGGACACATTCGTTTTCGACGGCGAACGTCGACTGGTCTACCGAGGCCAGCTCGACGATTCCCGGCCCAAGAACGGCCGACCGGTCACGGCCGCGGACGTCCGCGCCGCCGTCGACGCGGTACTGGCCGGGCGTCCGGTCGATCCCGAACAGCGCCCGTCCATCGGGTGCGGCATCAAATGGCGTTGAAGCGCGGCTAAAAGCATCGATTCCGGATATTTGGACGCCCACAACCGCGGCGCGCCATCAAGGCAGTCCTGCAGCCTTGAGGTGGTTGCTGCGCCGGCCGGACGGTCTTCGCGTCTCTCGGCTAACGTCGACCGTATGTCCAAAGTCTCCGGCAACGAACCGATCGACGACGTCGCCCCAGGCGACATCATCTCCGTGGACCGCGGCTCCGGTGAACAGCCCTACAAAGTCGTGTTCAAGAATCCCAGCGACGCGGGGTATCTCATCACGTTCGAGACGAACGGCGGTGAGACCTTTCAGCTCGAGCTGGCGGCCGGCACCCGGGTGACACGGTCGCTCGAGGCGAAGTGGGAGTCTGCGCAGAGTCCCACACCGAACTCGGAGAACTAGCGGCTCGGTCGTACGTGCTGGGCCGGAAGGCATTGGCCGGCAGTCCTTTCGATGATCAGCGCGTACGTCGCCTCAGACGCATCCCGGAAACCTGGGCGCTGGCACCTCTGATCGCTGGACGACGTTGTGAACCTCCTGCCGCACCTGCCGTTTGGGCGGCGTGTAGGCGGGTACCGCCATGTCCCAACGGAGGGAGCGCGCGGTGAGTTATGTGAAGATCGCGAAGAACCAAGTGCTGAGAGCGGTGAACAAGATCATCGACATGCCGCCGCGTCACGCCAAGGCACAAACGGTCACCATCGCTTGCCCTGTCGAGCGAATTGAGCAGTTCTGGCGCGACCCCGACCAGCTATCCGTGGTACTCGGTGACATCGCGGAAGTCGACGCCGACGGACGAGACCGCTATCGCTGGCGGCTATCCGCAGAACCTGACGTGGCCTGGGACTCCACCTTGGTTGCGGAGGGCGACGGAGTTCGTTTCGTCGGCAACGGCAACCAAATCGCCGTCCACTATCGGCCCGCTCCGCACGAGCTCGGCACCGAGGTCACCCTGTGCCTCAAAACGCCCGCGCCCACCCTGTTGTCCGGCGCGGCGGCCTTCAAGATCCTCTACCGGTTACGCGCCCTGATGCAGACCGGCGAGGTTCCGACCATCCAGTCCAACCCGAGCGCGCGGAAATCCGCGCGATAAGCGAAAGGCCGAGCATGCGCGCACTGTGCTGGAACGGCGTCAATGACTTGTCCGTGGAAACCGTCGACGACCCCACGATCCTGAATCCGCACGATGTCATCGTCGAAGTGCGGCTCACCACCACCTGTGGTTCGGACTTGCACTTCATCGACGGGTATCTGCCGGGCATGCGCGCCGGCGATGTGTTCGGCCACGAATTCATGGGCGTGGTGGCGGAGACCGGCCCGCAGGTGCGGGAGATCCATGCGGGCGACCGAGTCGTGGTGCCGTCTTTCATCGCCTGCGACCGATGCTGGTATTGCGATCATGAGTTGTATTCATGCTGCGACACAACGAATCCCAACGCCGAACTGCAACAGCCGTTGTTGGGATATCCGTCTGGTGGTATCTACGGTTACACGCATCCGTTCGGTGGCTACGCGGGTTCGCATGCCCAATACATTCGGGTGCCCTTCGCCGACGCGAATTGCTTCGTGATACCCGGCGATATCACCGATGAGCAGGCGCTGTTCTTATCCGACGCGGTACCCACCGGCTTCATGGGCGCGGATTTCTGCGACATCGCCGGGGGCGACACGGTTGCGGTCTGGGGGGCCGGCGGCGTTGGCTTGATGGCCGCCCGCAGCGCCCTGCTGCTGGGCGCCGAGCGGGCTATTGTCGTCGATCGCATACCGGAGCGATTGGCGTTGGCGCGCAATGAGTTCGGCCTGGAAACGATCGACTACGAGTCGGTCGACAGCGTGCACGAGACGCTCAGGGAGATGACCGGCGGCCGAGGGCCCGACTCGTGCATCGACGCGGTCGGCATGGAGGGCCATGGCACCGGCGTGCAGCAACTCTACGACCGGGCCAAACAACTGCTGCGAATGGAGACCGATCGCGCTAGCGCGCTGCGACAGGCCATTCTGGCTTGCCGCAAGGGTGGGGTGGTGTCGGTGCTCGGGGTGTACGGCTTGACCGACAAGTTCCCGACCGGCGTATTGACCAACAAGGGGTTGACGCTGAAAACGGCTCAGCAACATGGACAACGTTACATAACCCGGCTTTTCGATTACGTCGAGCAGGGCGATCTCGATCCCGCCAAGTTGATCACTCACGATGTGTCGCTGGAGGACGGAGTGCGGGCCTACGACCTATTCAAGAACAAGAAGGACGACTGCATCCGGGTGGCGATGCGACCGAATGCTTCCACCGTCGTCCGCGACGAAAAGGCCGGTGCCAACCATGACCGCGCAACCTCCCGATCCTGATCCGACGCAAACCCCTGGGCTGGAGCCAGGAGGGGGTGTCGCGCCGGGCGCTACTCCCCCGGCGTCGCCCCAAACCTCCGGTGTTTCTGAGGCACAACCGCCCAACACCCGGCGGTTCACTCCCAGTTCCGCCGTCACCGTCCTCGCGGTATGCATTTTCGCCGTCGCGTTCATCGCGGTGGCGGTGCTATTGGTGATGAAGATTGTCGGGGTGGGTGGCTGACATGGCGAAACCGTCACTCCTTGATTACGGGGGCCCGGTAGTGGGCATAGCCACAGGCATGGTCGACGATGCCGCGCAGGCGCCACAGGAGAATCCGGAGAAGGACCAGTCGCAGTGGGTGACGGGCGACGAGCCCATGACCGGCCCGCAGCGCAGCTACCTGAACACGCTGGCGCAAGAAGCGGGCCAAGAGATCCCGGAGAACCTCACCAAGGCGCAAGCCTCCAGCCTGATCGATGAGTTGCAACAACGTACCGGGCGGGGCGGCTCGTGATCATCGGTGCCGAGGACGTGCGACGGTTGCTCGACAGCGCAGACGCGGACACGGCCCTGGTGGTGTTGGAGGGGCGCGCCGCGGTGGTCGCGCCGGCGGACCTGGATTCGGACGAATACCTCGGCGCCCTGCAGGTCGCGACCCGCGAGGAATTGGTGCAGCGAATCGGACATGCGGAATTGTCCGACCGCGAGTTGGCCGAGCAAGCAGAAGAGCTCGACACAGCGGTGCGCAACTTGGGCGGGTGACCCTACTGCGACGCGTTTGCAGCGGAAGCGGTCAGGGCCCGATGGTGACTTGGTCACCGACATGGATGATGCCCTTGGTGACCACCGCGAGGTAGGCGCCCGCGCACGGTTGAGCGCCGTGACCGCCTGTATTCAACCGGTTTTCGGCCGCCGGTATTCGAAGGGCCTGCGGCGCGCGCGGTAATGGCCCGTGCTCGAGGGTGGGAACCACGCAGCGCGACGTGGCGGTGAGGACGCGCAGCCGCGTCTCCCCGATGACGAGTTCACCGCCCACCCAATCGTTTTCGGCATACGGCGGGCACTCCGGCGGTGTTGTGATCACCAGATTCGGCCGGTACCGCAGCGCCTCCACGCCGATGTGCTCCAGGGTGGCCGTCGTGATTGCGTGCAATGGTGCTTCGTCGGTGAACGACTCGCCCGGGGTGGCAGCAGCGATCCGCAGAATGCGACCGTCCACCTCGGCGTCGAGACCGAATTCCAGCAGTTTCTCGGGATCGGGACGCACCAGTGTTGCCCCCTCGGGGCGTTGAGTGACCAAACTGACCCGCCGACCGGTCAGCCGCGAGATCAGCTCGTCGACGCGGGGATCATCGGCGGCCACTTCGGTTCCGTCGGGCATGCTGATCCGCACGCCCTGGGCACCAGCGTGGGCGGTACAGGTCAAGAGTTCGCGCCATAGCCGGGGATTCTTGGCGCTGGCCACGTGCCCGGTTTCACCGTCGAGGAGCGCGAGCCGCCGGTCGCCCTCGGCGCCGCGCTCGTCGACCAGCAGGCGCTCGACGGTTTCGCCGAGCATCGACTTCACCGGGTAGCGAAGCAACGTCTGCACCCGCATGGGCACGGCGTCCGAAGCAGGGGCGATCGAGTTGTCCATGAGGCGCCTTCACTGAAGTGTTCCTACATAGTGTGCCCACCGACGAGCGCGCAGGGTCGGACGCCGCGATCAGTTTGGCAGCAGGCGCTTTTTCTGCTCTTCGAATTCCTGCTGCGTCAAGATCCCCGCGTCTCGCAGCGACGCCAGTTCGCGCAGCTCGGCGGCGATGCTCGTGATCGGCCCACCCGCGGCAACCTGCGGCCCAGTTGCCGGCTCTTTCGTCGGCTCCTTCGGTGCCTCGCGGGTCGCCTTCTCGATCTCGCCGGCTCGGGCCCGCTCGCGCCCCAGGGCGCCACCAGTGCCGGCCATCGCGCGCCCCGCCATGCTCGCCACGGCCATCTCGCCGAACAAACTCCCGGAGCCACTGGGAGCCGCCGCGGCCGCTGCCGCGGCGGCTTCGACGCCGGCACCGGCGCTGGTGGCCGGCAGCACCAAGGCGGCCGGGCGGATCGCCGGGGCGGCGGCCGCCCATCCAGGCGGAACGGACAGGCCACCGACGGTGTTCGCCTGGCCCAGCCCCGCCGACATCAGGGATCCGAATCCGCCAGCCGGGTTCGTGATGACCGGGAATGGCGAGGGCGGCACCGCACCCGTCCCCGGGAAGGACTGCACCCCGGCCCAGCCACTGACAATGTCATCGGTGTGGAAACCGGTCAGCGCGCCCGCGATATCGAAGGGAAGGGCGATCGCCGCCGAGGGCGAGTCGACAGTGAGGCCTGCGACGGCGGCCGGTGCGTCGAGGAAATATGTGATGAGGTCGGCTCCCAAGCCCAGCGCGTCCACCGCCCCCGGATCGGCGGCGGCCGGGCTCACCGCCGCGTTGGTCAGCAGGTTGGGTACCGCGGAGAGCGATTGCTGGGCCACGGTGTTGCGCGTGCTCCCGGCCGCGGTCGCGGTGGCCTGGGCCACCGATTCGGATTGACCGGCGTCGGAGGTGGTGGTCTCGTCGGGCTGGGCGAACGGTGTCAACCGTGTCGCCGCGGCCGTCGAACCGGCGTAGCCAAACATGGCCGCGGTGTCACGCGCCCACATCTCGGCGTACTCGGCCTCGGTGGTGGCTATCGCCGGCGTGTTCTGCCCGAGGACGTTGGTCGCGACGAGCGTCGCCAGCAGGGTGCGGTTGGCGGTGACCACCGGGGGCGGCACGGTCTCGGCGAACGCCGTCTCGTACGCGAAGGCCGCGGCTCTGGCCTGGTTGGCGGTTTCCTCGGCCTGGGCGCCGGTCGTCCTAATCCACGCCAAGTAGGGGGTGATGGCTGCGACCATCGACGCCGACGACGGGCCAACCCATGGGCCGGAGGTCAAGGCCGTGATCTCGGCCTGGTACGAGGTCGCGGTCGACTGCAACGCGGCGGCCAATTCGTCCCAGGCCAGCGCGGCGGCCAGCATCGGTCCCGACCCTGGACCGGCGTACATCCGCGCGGAGTTAACCTCCGGCGGTAGACACGCGAAGTCCATGCCGTTCTCCTCCGATCGCTTTCAGGGCCGCGGGGGCAGCGACGGCCCCGGTGTGCGTCGTATGGGGGGTAACCAACCGAGCAGCAAACAAGTCGCATTCCCCTCCGGTGCTGCCATTGCCGCGAACGGAAACGGCCGACATGAGGCCGTCCCCAGTGCTAGCGGACCGGTCTCACGCGCTTGCAGGTGCTCCCACGCCAACCATCACAGCGAAACTGTTGCCGAGGGTTAACGATAGGTTACCTGCACATGACGGCGGAAACTCGCAAGGGTTAGGCGCTTATTGCGCAAATCACCCTCAGCCCCTCTCAACGGGACGCAAAACGCGTTGCTCACCTTCCCCGGTCCGAGTTTCACGCCCGTGGCGCGGGCAAAGGCCCAGGTCAGCGCGGTGAGCTGAGGTCCAGCGAGTCCTGTCGTGCCGGTTCTGCTTGGATTTGTGGGATCCCTGCGAGTGAGGTCCGCTGATGAAGATTGTGCTGGTCGCCTACGGCGGCCGCGGCGACGTCGAACCGTGCGCTGCCGTTGGCCGCGCGCTGCTGAACAGAGGCCACGACGTGTGCCTGGCGGTCCCGCCAGACATGACCGCCTTCGTCGAGTCGACGGGGCTTGCTGCCGTCGGGTACGGCCCGGATACGCAACGCGGGATGAACGCGGCTCAGGAATTGCTCGGCTCGCTCCAATCCGGCGTCGGCGGGCTGTCGCACGTTGTCGAACGCGTGACGCGAATCTGGATGGACAAAAGCGCGACGTTGACGTCGTTGGCAACGGGTGCCGATCTGCTGGTGGCGCACATGAACGATCAGGCGCTGGCCACCAATGTCGCCGAACATCACGGCATCCCGCTTGCCGCGTTGCACGTTTTCCCGGCGCGGATCATGCCGTCGAGTGCCCTGTATTCGGGCATAACGAAGGATGCCGAAACCGTCCAACGCCGTGCGCTTGGCTTGCCCGAGGCAACCGAATCGGCCGCGGGACCAGCGAGCGAGGTATTGGAAATCCAGACTTACGACGAGCTTTGCCTGCCCGGGCCGGCCGCCGAATGGCTGGAACCGGGTGGCCAGCGGCCTTTTGTCGGTTCGTTGACGCTGGAGTTGCCGACGGACAGCGACGACGAGGTGTTGTCCTGGATAGCGGATGGGACGCCACCCATCTATTTCGGGTTCGGCAGCACGCCCGTCAGCTCTCCCGCCGAGACTGTCGCGGTGATCAGCGCGGCCTGCGGGCAGTTGGGCGAGCGGGCGTTGATTTGCAGCGGCGCAAACGACTTCGCCGACGTCCCGGTGTTCGACCACGTCAAAGTGGTACGCGCGATGAATTATGCGGCCGTCTTCCCGGCGTGCCAGGCCGTGGTCCATCACGGTGGCTCGGGCACCACTGCCGCGGGCCTGCGCGCCGGAGTCCCCACCCTCATCTTGTGGACGGTATGGGACCAGCCGATGTGGGCGGCTGCCGTCGATCAAATGAAAGTCGGTTCCGGACGCGCTTTTTCGGACAGTACTTTGGACTCGCTGGTCGCCGACCTACGCACGGTCCTCACTCCGCAGTGCGCCGCTCGCGCCCGTGAGGTCGCCGCGCAGATGAGCAAACCCGCCGAAAGCGTTGCCCGCGCCGCTGATCTCCTCGAAGAGGCTGCCCGCACGGCGCGCCCGGTTTGATCGGGCGAGGCGAACCGCCCGTTCGTCGCAGCGGTGGTGCAAAGGCCGCCGGTCGTGTAGAAGGTTCTGGTGCAGGATCCGCCGAAGAGGTCGTTCGATCCCTCGATGCTGCGCGAAGCGATGATCAGGCGGCTGTATCGTCGATTGTCGGCCGAGGGCCAGATCAGGGTGCCGGCGGTGCCGGCCCTGATCGACGAGTACGTCCTGTTGTGCGGCAACGTCTGCGCCACGCTGGGCGTCTGGTACACCCCCGAACAGTCCGCACACCTACGGGCCGCGCTGGAAGTGGAGTTGGCGAAGGCCTTCAGGGCGTCGCATCGTTCCGATGTCCTCATCTCGTATCAGGCTCCCTTCGGCGAGGGCGTGAATTTCCGCGTCCAGGCCGACTGGCGCACCGTCGAGGCCGACTACCAGCAGTGGATGGCCATCCGCCCGCCGCCGCTGTTCGGCGCCGAGCCGGACGCGCGCGTGCTGGCCCTGGCTGCCGAGGCGGATGACCCTTCGACCTATCGGGTGCTGGACGTCGGCGCGGGAACCGGGCGAAACGCCCTGGCCCTGGCGCGCCGCGGACATCCGGTCGATGCGGTCGAGCTGACCGCGAAATTTGCCGAGGTGATGGTTTCCGAAGCCGCTGGGGAATCGTTGCGCGTGAACGTCATTCAGAGTGACGTCTTCACCGCGATGGAGGGGGTACGGGAGGAGTACCAGCTGATGGTGCTCTCGGAGGTGGTGTCCGACTTCCGCACGACACACGAGTTGCGCGGCGTGTTCGACCTGGCCACCGATTGCCTGGCGCCCGGCGGGCGTTTGGTTTTCAACACCTTCGTGGCCCGCGACGGCTACGTTCCCGACGACGCCGCGGTGCAACTGAGCCAGCAGTGCAACAGCATGATCTTTACCCGCGACGAGGTGACGGCCGCCGCGACCGGCCTGCCCCTCGAGCCGATCGCCGACGACCCCGCCTACGAGTACGAGAAGGCGCGGCTACCGTCGCACGCCTGGCCGCCGACGGGCTGGTTCGAAGGTTGGGCAGGCGGCCTCGATGTGTTCGACCTCGAGCGCGACGATTCCCCAATCGAGTTGCGCTGGCTCGTATTTCAAAAGGCGCGATGAACCGCAGGTCTAGGCGGTGAGGTCGCGAGTGGCCGGCCCTTCCAGCAGGGTGCCGTCGGGCGCGAACCGCGACCCGTGCAGCGGACACTCCCATGCGTTGTCGGCGTCGTTCCAGTTCACGATCCCGCCCAGGTGCGGGCACACCGGTGAGACGCGGTGCTCGGTCCCGTCGACGCGGCAGCGGGCCTCCAGACGCCACGGTGGGCCGCTCACCACCCCGCCTTCGCCGTCGACGGGGCTGCGGCGGTGAGTGCGTATCGCTGGAGTGATCCAGCCCTTCGTCAGGTTGAAACCGACCTCGAGGTTGGCCTGCAGGGCCGTCGTCACGCCCGTCAGCTCGTGCGGACTCCAGCTGGCGAACGCGCGGGCCCAATCCATCCGCCCACCCAGGATGCGACTCGACAGCGCCAGCGCCGCGGCGGGACCGTTGGTCATCCCCCACTTGTTGAAACCCGTTGCGACAAAGATGGTTTCGGTGTTCGGCAGGATGGGTCCCACATAGGGCAGATGGTCGATGGGCGTGTAATCCTGCGCAGACCAGAAATGGGTCTGCACGGCACCCGGGTAGTGCTTGCGGGCCCACGTCGACAGCTCGTTCAGCGCCTCGGATGGGCTCTTCTCCCGGCCCACGGTGTGGCCGGCCCCACCCACGATCAGCCGCTCCCCGTCGGCGACCGGCGCGTAGCGCACCGAACGCGTCGGCGAGTCGGTGGAGATCATCATCGGCCGGGTGATGTTGCCCGGAACCTTGAACGCCAGGCAGTAGGACCGGCTCGGCTTCACCCGCGCGAAATAGCCGCCACGATCCAGGATCGGGATGCCCGTCGCGAGCACCAGCTGGGCTGCCTGAAGTTCAACGTCCTGCTGGGCGGCGTCGTTGACATGCACGCGCACCTTCTTGCCGCGCCAGGAGACCCGGCGTGCTCGCGTGTGCTCGACCAGCCGCCCACCGCGACCCACCAGCTCGACGACCAACGAGTCGAGGAATGACATCGGATCGAACTGCGCCTGGTCGGCCAGCCGCACACCGCCGTGGTATGCGAACGGCACGTCGGCATCGTCGTCCCACACCGCCGGCAGGCCGACAGCCTGACAGGCCGCGAGTTCGGCTCGCGCCCTCGGAACGCCCCGCACCGACTGGGCGTAGGTGTAGGCATCCTCGCGCTGCACGGCAACGCCATGCGCCTCGCAGTGGTCCAGCACCCAGTCCTGGCCTTCGCGATTACCGTCGACGTACGCGCGCGCGACGTCGCGGCCGTGTCGTGGCAGCACCTTGGAGAGCTGACTGCCCTGCAACAGGCTGATCTTGGCGGTGGTGTTGCCGGTGGCGCACGCCCCCACCGTGCGCGCCTCCAGCACCAGCACGTCCTTGCCCGCGCGGGCCAGCAGGACCGCTGTCATCAGGCCGGTAATGCCGGCGCCCACGACGATGACGTCGGCGGACCCGGACTCTTGGTCAAGCTGGCTTGAAGCCCAAGGTTGTTCGGTTCGTTCGGTCATCCACAAAGAAGTCACGGCTTTGCTGATACCCCAGCCCGGCGCGGGGAAACGCCGCGCCGAATTCACACCCGCTTCAACCGGCGCTTTGCTTCCGTCACCTCTTTCGCGGCGGCTCGACGGGCTTGCTCGGCCTTCGCATAGTCCTTTTCGGCACCCTTGAGCTCCTGCTCGGCCGCCCGCAGCGCCCGTACCGCGGCATCACGGCGCTGTTGGGCGGCGTCCCGTTGGGCTTGTCGCTCGGCCATGACGTCGTCGGCCTCGGCCTTGGCGCGCTCGGCGGTGGCAAGGGCCGCGCTCAGTTTGTCGTGGCGTCGCTGCTGTGCGTTGTCGTCCGCGGACTGCTTCGCGGGCCGCTTCCGCACCGAAGTGCTCTGCCGCCGCGCCGGTTCGCTGGAAGCGTCCACCGCTTCCGGCGCCGCATCGCCGAAGGCGCCGAAACCCGACCACTGCTCCGGCCGGGTCAGCCTGCCGAGCCGTTCGCTGATCCGTGGGTCGGCGATGGCCGCTTGCAGCGTGCTGGTCAGGTCTTCGCGCACGGTCGCCGACGGTTGCGTCAGGTCGGCCGCCTGCAGCGCTTTGCGGGTGAGTTCGTCGATGAGCTTGTGTTGCTCGCCGGACAGCTCTCGGATGCGCCCGCCGTCCATCGACTCGTGGGCGGCGCGCAATCGCTTACCGAGATCGGCCAGCCGCTCCCGGGTGTCGGCGTGCCGGAGTGCCAACCGGTTGATGATCCACGCCGCCGTCGTCGGCTTGTTGGTTGCGGAAATTCGTTTGGCGGCCGCGTCATCGCCGCGCTCCCTGGCCGCGGCGGCCAATCTGGCGCGTTCCGCGGTGAACTCCTTCGGCGTCACCTCATAGAGGCTGTCGAGTTCCTCATCGGCCATGTAGCCATGATCGCTCGCGGGCGACCGGTGGCGAATACCAGTGCCCAAGCCGAAGCTCCCCTCGGTTTAGAAACCGCACGTCGCGGGATATCTCATCTACAACATTCGACTTCGCCGGGCAGAAGCGTGCCCCGAGCGCGTGACAGGAAGCAGGGATTCGGCAGCTTGATGATGTCCAAGAACAGCGATCAGCTCGTCGGCCGGATCCTCCGGATTAGCCGCCCACGCAAAGTCCTGCTCGCGGTGTGCGTGATCCTCGCCGCGGTGGGCCTGATATACGTTGCAACGACTTCGCATTGCCCAGGTCGTGGGTGTGGTCAGCACAGCGCCCCCGCGAAAGCCGCTGAGCCGGCTCGAATAACGATCACCCCCGGTCCCGACGCCCATGACGTCGACCCCGTCGCCCCGGTCACGGTCAAAGCCGACAACGGGACGCTGACCGGCGTCGACATGGTCAACGAGAGCGGCAAACCGGTCGAGGGTGTCATGACCCCGGACAACACCGTGTGGAAGCCCACGGTCCCACTGGGCTACGGGCGCACCTACACGCTGACGGTCACCAGCAGCGGCGTCAGCGGTGTTGCGGCCAAGCAGGTTTCGTCGTTCTCCACGCTGAAGCCGTCCAACCAGACCAAGGTGTCGTTCACCACCACGTCGGAAGCCGCGTTGCGCGACGGTGGCACCTACGGCGTCGGAACGGTGATCGTGGCGCACTTCGACGAGAAGATCGCCGATCGTGCCACCGCCGAGCGACAGCTGTCGGTGACCACCGACCCGAAAGTGGAGGGTTCCTGGTATTGGGTCGACGACCAGAACGCGCACTGGCGGCCCGAGCGCTACTACGCGCCGGGCACGACCGTCACCGCCGAGGCGAAGATCTACGGAATAGCCCTGGGCGAGGGCCTATTCGGGCAAGACGATACCAAGGTGTCCTTCCGCGTCGGCGATGCGCACGTATCGATCGCCGATGACGCCACCCACCAGGTCAGCGTCTTCAGCAACGGAATCCTGCAGCGCACGATGCCCACGTCCATGGGAATGGGCGGCACCGAAAACGTCGGCGGGAAAACCATCTCGCTATGGACCCCCTCCGGGATCTACACCGTCCTGGACAAGGGCAACCCCGTCATCATGGACTCCTCGACCTTCGGGCTGCCCAAAAATTCCAGGCTCGGATATCGCGAGACCATCAACTGGGCCACCAAGATCAGCAGCGACGGCATATATCTGCACGAGCTCGACGCGACGGTATGGGCCCAGGGACACCGCGACACGTCGCACGGCTGCCTGAACCTCAATGCCGACAACGCCAAATGGTTCTTCGACTTTTCGGTACCCGGCGACGTGGTGGAGGTCCGCAACAGCGGCGGACCGCCGCTGACGTTGGCGCAGAACGGTGATTGGACGATCAGCTGGGACCAGTGGCGCAAAGGCAGCGCGTTGAAGCCCACCTGAGGTCTGCGTGATCCAGTTCATCGGTCAACGCACAGTTGTGCCCCACTTCACAATAAAGTCTTGACTCGTTCCAGATAAGGCGTCATATTGGTGGCGTGTCATCGACGGCCGATTACGCGGACAGGTTGCGGATGGCCGATCTGCGGGTGACCCGGCCTCGGGTTGCCGTGATGGAAGTCGTCGACGCCAATCCGCACGCCGACACCGAGACGATATTCTCCGCGGTCAGAGTTGGCCTTCCCGATGTCTCGCGCCAAGCCGTCTATGACGTGCTCAATGCGCTGACCACCGCGGGCCTGGTTCGGCGCATCCAGCCCCTGGGCATGGTGGCGCGCTACGAATCGCGCGTCGGCGACAACCATCACCACGTCGTCTGCCGGTCCTGCGGGATCATCGCCGACGTCGACTGTGCCGTCGGTGACGCTCCGTGCCTCACACCCTCGGACGACGACGACGTTCTTGATGGCTTCGTACTCGACGAGGCCGAAGTCATCTACTGGGGCCTGTGCGCCGATTGCTCGACGACAAGTTCTTAGATCACAGCCCGTGATCGCAGCCGGATTCACCCACCCTCGAAAGGAATGCTGTGTCATCTGATATCTCCCAAGGTCGCCCGCCGCACGACGACAGCAACACGGCTAGCACCAGCGAAAGCGAAAACCCGGCTATCCCCTCCCCGAAACCGAAATCGCATGCGCCGCTAACTAACCGGGACTGGTGGCCCGATCAGCTCGACGTGTCGACGCTGCACCCAAACAACCCTCAGGCGAGCCCGTTCGGCCAAGACTTCGACTACTCCGCGGAGTTCGCCAAGCTCGACGTCGAGGCGCTTAAGGCCGACGTCATCTCGGTGATGACCACCTCGCAGGACTGGTGGCCCGCCGACTACGGCCATTACGGCGGCCTGTTCATCCGAATGAGCTGGCACGCCGCGGGCACCTATCGCATCTTCGACGGCCGCGGCGGCGGCGGGCAGGGCATGCAGCGCTTCGCCCCGCTCAACAGCTGGCCGGACAACGCCAGCCTGGACAAGGCCCGCCGGTTGCTGTGGCCGGTCAAAAAGAAGTACGGCAACAAGATCTCCTGGGCCGACCTGATCATCTTCGCCGGCAACTGCGCCCTCGAATCGATGGGATTCAAGACGTTTGGGTTCGGCTTCGGCCGCGAAGATGTCTGGGCACCAGAAGAGATCCTGTGGGGTGAGGAGGACACCTGGCTGGGTACCGACAAGCGTTACTCCGGTGACCGCGAGCTGGCTCAGCCCTACGGCGCGACCACCATGGGTCTGATCTACGTCAACCCCGAAGGCCCCGAGGGCAAGCCGGATCCGGTAGCGGCGGCGATCGACATCCGGGAGACGTTCGGCCGGATGGCCATGAACGACGAGGAGACGGCCGCCCTGATCGTCGGTGGCCACAGCTTCGGCAAGACCCACGGCGCGGGCGACGCCGATCTGGTCGGTCCGGAGCCGGAAGGCGCCCCGATCGAACAGCAGGGACTGGGCTGGAAGAGCTCCTATGGCACTGGGACGGGCAAGGACGCCATCACCAGCGGCCTCGAGGTGGTCTGGACGCCCACGCCGACGAAGTGGGACAACACCTTCCTGGAGACGCTGTACGGCTACGAATGGGAGCTCACGAAGAGCCCGGCCGGGGCCTGGCAGTTCGTGGCCAAGGACGGCGCCGGCGCGGGTACCATTCCCGACCCGTTCGGCGGCCCGGGCCGGGCACCGACCATGCTCGTGACCGACATTGCGTTGCGTGAGTCGCCGATCTACCGCGACATCACCCGCCGCTGGCTGGATCACCCCGAAGAGCTGGCCGATGCCTTCGCGAAGGCCTGGTACAAACTGCTGCATCGCGACATGGGACCCATCACCCGTTACCTTGGGCCGTGGGTAGCCGAGCCGCAGCTGTGGCAGGACCCGGTACCGGCCGTCGACCACGAGCTGGTCGACGAGAACGACGTGGCCGCGCTGAAGAGCAAAGTGCTCGGGTCGGGTCTGTCGGTTCCGCAGCTGGTCAAGACTGCCTGGTCGGCGGCGTCGAGCTACCGTCGTACGGACAAGCGCGGCGGAGCGAACGGTGCGCGGCTGCGCCTGGAGCCGCAGCGCAGCTGGGAGGTCAACGAGCCCTCCGAGCTGGATAAGGTGTTGCCCGCGCTGGAAAAGATCCAGCAGGACTTCAATGCCTCGGCCTCCGGTGGTAAGAAGGTCTCACTGGCCGACCTCATCGTGCTGGCCGGTTCCGCGGCGATCGAAAAAGCGGCCAAGGACGCCGGCTACGAGATCTCGGTGCACTTCGCGCCGGGACGCACCGACGCCTCGCAGGAGAACACCGACGTGGAGTCGTTCTCGGTGCTCGAACCACGCGCCGACGGGTTCCGCAACTACATCCGGGCGGGCGAAAAAGCACCGCTTGAGCAGCTGATGCAGGAGCGGGCTTACTTGCTGGGCGTGACGGCTCCGGAGATGACGGTGCTGATCGGCGGTTTGCGTGCCCTCAGCGCCAACCACGGCGGCAGCAAGCACGGCGTGTTCACTGACAGGCCCGGCGCGCTGACCAATGACTTCTTCGTCAACCTGCTCGACATGGGTACCGAGTGGAAGGCGTCGGAGACGGCCGAGAACGTCTACGAGGGCCGCGACCGTGCGTCGGGCGGGGTCAAGTGGACTGCGACGGCGAATGACCTTATGTTCGGGTCGAATTCGGTGCTGCGCGGATTGGCCGAGGTTTACGCCCAGGACGACGCCCACGGCAAGTTCGTGGAGGACTTCGTCGCGGCGTGGGTCAAGGTCATGAACAACGACAGGTTCGACCTCAACTAAAACCGGTCATCGATGAGAAGCGGCACCCCGCGAGCCATCCGCTCGCGGGGTGCCGTTCTTTCACGTCTCGGTCAACGGGCGAGATCCCACTGCCCGAAATCGGCGGCGAGGACATCGTCGACATCGACATTGATGCCGCCCAGCAGCGGGCCCGGATTCCCCGGGCTGTTGACGACCGTTTGGTAGAGCACCGCTGCGGGTTCGCGATCGCCGTGCGACCAGGATCTCGTCTGCCATGCCCACTGGTGTCCGGCGCTGGTGGACGGCCCGATGACGCCGTCTCTGATCGCCCACCCGCACACCTGGGCATCCCCGTAGATGCCGGTGCGGCCCACGCCCAACACCGAGTTGATCCCTCGAAACCATTGCACCGCAAGCGTATTCCAAGTATTGGCGTCGATGGCGTCGTCGACGCTGAAAAAGATGGGCGCCGAGTTCGGGCCTCCCGCCGCGGAGTGCAACTGCATTGCGCTATGGGCATCGGCCACGCCGCCGTCGTACCCCCGTGTGAGATCCGACGGGTCCGGCCAGCCCGGCTTGCCGTACTGGAAGTTGCTGACGATATGCAGGCCCGCCGCGCGCAGCGCGTCCGCGTAGTCCTTTGTCAGCGGTTTGGCCTCGAAGTTGGCGCCAGGCCGCGACAGCGATACGTAATTCACCACGCCGTCGTAGCCTGCCGACTTGATCTCGTCGGGGGCGATCCTGCGCTCGGCGAAATCGATCAGTCTCATGCCGGCGGCTGACGCCTTCGGTGCACCGGGGCCCGGCACCAGCGCGGCCAGGCCCAGCAGGGCCGGGGTCAGGGCATAGGTGCCGGCGTATTTCAGGACCTCGCGCCGCGAAGGCGATCGTCGATCGCCGCGCTCATCCCGTCCGGCCGAATCCCGCACCGCGCGATGGTAGCAAAAGCCCGGTGCTTCTTTCGGCCGATCTTCGCCGGTCAGCGCCGATCAATTCGTAGGCGCCGCGCAGTCGAAATCGACCGGCCGGACAGATGGCGGCCACTGACCAGTGGCATGATCTTTGCGTGTCGGACATCCCGGGGGTCGCTCGCGCGCGGGACGGCCTATTTCCGGCTCGTTGCGCTCGATTAGGTGATCGAACTATAGTCTGGACACATGTCCAATTTGCTGTCACGGAGTTCGGGAGCCCGTTGACCGCGATGTATTCGGCGCCATTCCGCGGTCATTTTCCAGCAAAGAAGAGTTGAGTATGCGAATTGCCCTGCTGTCCTACCGTAGTAAGACCCATTGCGGCGGACAGGGTGTCTACGTGCGCCATCTCAGCCACGGCCTGGTCGAACTCGGTCACGACGTTGAGGTGTTTTCTGGACAGCCGTATCCCGACCTGCTCGATCCGCGGGTCCGACTCACCGAGGTGCCCAGCCTTGACCTGTATCGGGAACCGGACCCTTTCCGGGTGCCGCGGCCGAGCGAGATTCGAGACTCCATCGACCTCCTGGAACTGCTCACCACGTGGAGCGCGGGCTTTCCCGAACCGCGGACGTTCACGATGCGAGCGGCGCGGTTACTTGCCCAGCGGACAACGGATTTCGACGTCGTTCACGACAACCAGAGCCTGGGCACCGGACTGCTCAGCATCGCCGAGGCGGGACTCCCCGTCGTCGCCACCGTGCACCACCCGATCACCCGCGATCGGGTGCTGGACCTGGCCGCCGCGCGATGGTGGCGAAAGCCGTTGGTGCGGCGCTGGTATGGGTTCTTGGACATGCAGCAAGAGGTCGCCCGGCACATCCCCGACCTGTTGACGGTCTCATCGTCGTCGGCATCGGACATCATCGCCGACTTCGGCGTCGAACCGGAGCAACTTCATGTCGTGCCGCTGGGGGTCAACACCGAGCTGTTCAAACCGGGATCCGGTCCTCGCGAGCCGGGGCGCATCATCGCGATCGCCAGCGCGGATACCCCGCTGAAGGGCGTCCGCACCCTGCTGCAAGCGGTCGCCCGACTGCGCACCGTCCGGGACCTCGAGTTGCGGTTGGTCGCCAAGGTGGAGCCGAATGGTCCGACCCACAAACTCATCGCCGAACTCGGGATCTCCGACATCGTGCACATCACCAGCGGGCTGTCCGACGCCGAGCTGGCCGCCCTGTTCGCGTCCGCGGAGGTCGCCTGCATTCCGTCGCTTTACGAAGGGTTTTCGCTGCCCGCGGTGGAAGCCATGGCCAGCGGCACCCCGATCGTCGCCAGCCGGGTCGGCGCGCTGCCGGAAGTCCTTGGGACGGACGGTGCTTGCGCGGAGCTGGTGCCGCCCGCCGACGTGGATGCGCTGACCGGCGCGCTCGGTGAACTCCTGGACTCTCCGGAAAAGCGCCGCAGCCTCGGCAAGGCGGGCCGCACCCGTGCCGTCAACGTCTTCAGCTGGGAAGCCGTGGCCGCTCAGACCGTGCGGGTCTACGAGCGCGCGATCGCACGCAACGCGCAGAGCGGAGCGCCATGCTGACCGTGGATTTCGACCGGCTCGGGATCGGGCCGTCGACCAAGGTCATCGATGTCGGATGCGGTGCCGGCCGGCATGCGTTCGAAGCGTATCGGCGTGGCGCCGACGTCGTCGCCTTCGACCACGACGAGGCCGAATTGCGCTCAGTGGACACCATCTTGCGCGCGATGGCCGAAACCGGTGAGGCACCAGCCGCCGCGTCGTCCTGGGGAATGTGCTCCAGGATCTCCGACGCGATGACGCAGTCGAACGTCTGGTCGGCGTAGGGCAACTTCAGCGCGTCACCCACGACCACCCTCGCCGACGCGGCGGCTGGTGCCTCACCGGTTTCGGCCATCGCGCGCAAGATGGTGTCCACTGAGCGCAATTCGGCCTCGT
>NZ_LZMB01000375.1 GCF_001673555.1 Mycobacterium sp. 1165178.9
ACTGCCCGGCATGATCACAAGGGCTTGGACATACGGCGGAACATTTCCGGGCCCGACCATCATGTCACGCACCGGCCGGCGCACCGTGATTCGTCACCGCAACACCCTACCCGTGCCCGTTGCAGTGCACTTACATGGCGGCCATACCCCGCCCGACCATGACGGTTATCCGCTTGACCTCATCGATCCGCAAACGCCGGAAAGCATGAGTGCGCACACCCATATGGTTCATGGGATGTCGCGCAACTCCGTTGTCGGACAACGCGAATACATCTACCCGATGCAACAACGCGCGGCGACACTGTGGTACCACGACCATCGCATGAGCTATACCGGCCAATCCGTTTGGCGAGGACTCGCCGGCTTCCACATCGTCCGAGATGATGAAGAACAGAGTCTGCCGCTGCCGAATGGACCTCGTGATATCCCGCTGATGATCGCCGATCGGTCATTCGCCGCGGATGGCGCCTTCCAATATCCACTCACCGAAGCCGGTGACGTTGCGACTGAATACATGAACGGTGTGCTTGGCGACGTCATCTTGGTCAATGGTGCGCCATGGCCGGTGCGTGACATGATGGTCGGGCCCGGAAATGTTCCGCCGTATGTCCAAGCCCTTGTGATCATGCCGGGCAGT
>NZ_LZMB01000376.1 GCF_001673555.1 Mycobacterium sp. 1165178.9
CTCGGTGGCCATCGCCACCAACACCCGCTGCAGCCGCCCAATGAACGCCTCGATACTGGCCGCATCAAACACATCGGAGTCGAATTCGACGCGAAGGCTTAACTCGCGGCCCGGCACGGCCTGCACCGTCAGGGGATAGTGATTGGATTCACGGCCGGTGAACTGGGTGATGGCTAGCCCGTCGACGTCCGATAACGCGGCGGTGTCGACCGGGTAGTTCTCGAACACGAACAAGGTGTCGAAAAGCTGGTCGTGGCCGGTGATCCGGTGGATTTCGCTCAGCGCCAGGTGCTGGTGCTCCAGTGTGTAGTTGTGGGCGTTTTGCAGCTGATCAAGCAGCTCGGCGGTGGTGGTCGCCGCTGTGAGGTGCGCCCGCACCGGCACCGTGTTGATCAGCAGGCCCACCATCGACTCGACACCTGCCATCTCCGTGGGCCTACCTGAAACGGTGGTGCCAAATACGATGTCGTGCTGCCCAGTCAGCCCGCTCAGCAGTTGCGCGAAAGCGCCTTGCAGCACCGTGTTGACGGTTGTGTGCTGCGAGCGCGCCAGCTCGTGGAGGGCCCGGGTGGTGTGCTCTGGCAGCCGATAGGAGGCGATGCTTCGCTGCCGGAGCCCCGCCTGGCCGGCCGGTCGGACCAGGGTGGGGGTGTCAAGGCCGGCCAACACCTGTCCCCACACCGCGCGCGCGGCATCAAGATCGCGGTCGGCCAGCCAGCACACGAACCGGCGATAGGACCCGGGTGTCGCCAGCCGCCGGCGGTGGTAACTGGCGAAGATTTCCCCCAGCAGGATCGGCAACGACCAGCCATCCATGACGATGTGGTGGAAGCTCAACACGCAGCGGTGCTGATGCCTGGCGGTGCGGATCAACGCCACCCGAAACGCCGGCGGATTAGCCAAATCGCCCACCGCGGCACGCTCAGCGGTACACAGCTGCTGGATCTGTTCCTCGACATCACCATCAACGGTGGCGTCGCCGTCGTCGGCGCTGAGGTCCACGTAGCCCCATCCCACCGCGGGGTCGGCCGGGATGATCTGCACCGGCTGGTCAAAACGGTCGCAGAATTGGGCCGCCAGGTGGGGATGCCGGATGACCACGGTGTGCACCGCGTCACGCAGCCGATCGGCGTCAAGGTCACCGCTCAACGTGATATCCAGCTGCACCGCATACACATCCGCCTCGCCGCCGTGGGCGGTACTGGTGTGAAACAGCAGACCTTGCTGCAGCGGGGTCAACGGCAAAATATCGGCTACCGGGTGTTGCTGGCACAACTCGTCGATCTGGGACTGGCTCAACCGAGCCGGCGCAATATCCGACGGGGTCAACCCGCCCCCACCGGCTTGCACATGCGCGCACAGACCGTCCAGCGCCTGCACCCACAACCGGCTCAGCTCGCTGACCGCCGCGTGGTCCAGCGCGGAGGGGGCCCACATCCAGTTGGCGTGCAGCCGAGGGCCGGCCTCGGTGTCGATGGTGGCGGCGTTGAGCTCCACGGTGTGCCCCAGCGCCATAGGCACCGCCGCAGCCGCACCGAGATCGAACACGCCTTCTCCAGTGAGCCGCCACCCATCAGCGGCCGCGGCACCCAGCCGGCCCAGGTAGTTAAACCCGATCAGCGGGTCGGAGTCGCCCAGGTCCACGTCGGGGTTCAAATAGCGCAGCACCCCATAGCTCAGCGGATGTGGCAGCGCTCGAAGCTGCTCTTTGACATCCTTGACCAGCGCCCCCAACCCTGGCTCACCAGCAACCACCTGCCCCCAACGCAGCCCACCCACACTCAACGACACCGGATACTTGGTGGTAAACCAGCCCACCGTGCGCGACAGGTCCACCTCAGGACCCAGCTCTTCATGACGCCCATGGCCCTCGACGTCGATACCGACCGGCTCGGACCCGTTGCCGACAAACTGGGCCACCGCCAACCCCAATGCGATCAGCAAGATCTCGTGGACCCCGGCATGAAACGCCGCGGGCACCTCACCTAGCAACAGACCGCTGGTCTGGGCCTCCAACTCCACCGACAGATGCCCCGCACTGGCATAGGTATCCACCGCCGGGCGCACCGCCGGCAACACCGCCGGAGCCCCCACCACCTGCTTCCACGCGTCGGCACAATCCACCACCGCCGAGCGGTGCGCATACTCGCCCAACAACCGCGCCCACCGCGCAAACGACGTCCCGGCGCTGGGCAGGGCGATGGGCTGCCCGCTGCGGTGCTGGGACCAGGCGATGTTGAGGTCATCAAGCACAATGCGCCACGACACCGCATCGATGGCCAAGTGGTGAACGATCAACACCAACTGAGCGGCATCCGCCACCCACAACGCGCTCAGCATCACCCCAGCCGCCGGATCCAACCGCGCCCGCGCCCCGACCAGCACGTCATCGGACAACACGTCTACGGCGTGAACGCAATTGCGCGCCTCGATAACCCCGGCCTCGGGCACCTGTAAGGACCATCCCCCGGCTCCGTCGTCCTCCACGTGCAGCCGCAACATGGGATGCGCATCCAGCAACGCTTGCACCAGCACCACCACATCGGCCTGAGTCACCCCCGTAGGGGCCGACACCACGACTGTCTGGTTGAACTGCTCGGTGGAGCCATCCACGCTGGCCAGCCAGTGCATGATCGGGGTCGCGGGCAGCGGCCCAATGCCTTCATCAACCACGCCACCGGCAGCCTCGGCCGCCCTCACCACCCGGGCCAGCCGGGCCACACTCTGCTCGACGAACACATCACGCGGCCGACACACCAGGCTGGCCGCCCGGGCTCGCGCAACCACCTGCATCGACGAAATGCTGTCGCCACCCAGCTCGAAGAACGAGTCATCGACCCCGACCCGCTCCAGGCCCAGCACCTCGGCGTAAATACCGGCCAGAATTTCCTCGACCGCATTGCCTGGGGCCCGATAACGCTCGACATCGCTGTATTCGGGTGCTGGTAGGGCGCGTGTGTCGAGTTTGCCGTTGGGTGTCAATGGCAGGGCGTCGATGACT
>NZ_LZMB01000377.1 GCF_001673555.1 Mycobacterium sp. 1165178.9
GGAACTCTTCGATAAGGCCTGGGGCAGCCAAGACGTCGTCGAAGCCCAGGTAGCGCGGATCGAAAAGCGGGCGCCGAAGTTTCAGGGGGCCTGACAACTATGCGGGGGACGCTACGGCTGGTCGCCGGTACGGCGTCGCTAGCGGCCGGTGGCTGGCTGGTGCGAGCGCTGCACGGCGCGCCCGATGCTCTCGGCGCCCACCCGGCATCGATCGCCGAGGCGGCCGCCGGGTCGCCGCACTACCGCGACGGCGTCTTCGTCAACCTCGAGCCCGGCTCGGAAATCAAGATGGACCGGGAGCAACTGCGGCTCATCGCGTGGGAGCTGATCGGCAACCGGGGCGGCAGCCGTCCGAAGGGGCCGATCCCGCTGGCCTCGCCGGGGATGCTCGACGCCGGTCCGGGCCGGCTGGCCGTCAGCTGGTTCGGCCATTCCACGGCATTGCTGGAGATCGACGGTTACCGGGTGCTCACCGATCCGGTGTGGAGCGACCGGTGTTCGCCGTCGGACGTCGTGGGCCCGCAGCGGCTGCATCCGCCGCCGATCCAGATCGAGGCGCTGCCCGCCGTCGACGCGGTGGTGATCAGCCATGACCATTACGACCACCTCGACATCGACACGGTCAGGGCGCTGGCCCGCACTCAGCGGGCACCGTTCTTCGTGCCGCTCGGCATCGGGGCCCATCTGCGCCGGTGGGGGATACCCGAGCAGCGCATCGTCGAGCTCGACTGGCACCAGAGCGCCAAAGTCGACGAGCTGGAGGTGGTGTGCGTGCCGGCGCGGCACTTCTCGGGACGCTTTCTCGATCGCAATACGACGCTGTGGGCGTCGTGGGCGTTCGTCGGCCCGAAACATCGGGCGTACTTCGGCGGCGACACCGGCTACACCAAGAGTTTCGAGCAGATCGGCGCCGATCACGGGCCGTTCGACCTGACTCTGATGCCCATCGGGGCCTACAACACGGCGTGGCCCGACGTGCACATGAACCCGGAGGAGGCGGTGCGTGCGCATCTGGACGTCACCGACGGCGGGCTGCTGGTGCCGATCCATTGGGGCACTTTCCGATTGGCTCCGCACCCGTGGGCCGAACCGGTTGAGCGCCTGCTCGCCGCCGCCGCACCGGAGCGGGTGAATGTGGCGGTGCCGCAGCCAGGCCAACGCATCGATCCCGCGGCGCCGGACGAATCCGACCCCTGGTGGCGGCTCTAGATTCACACGGCGCGCACGCACGTTAGGGTTCGCGCATGGTTAAACGCGCGGCCGGGGCCGCCCTCACCGCGGCGCTGCTCGGGTTGACGGGATGCGGCCCCGCGCAGCCGACGGCCGGGCCGCCGTCCACAGTGTCCGACGTCCCGCCCAACCAGGTCTCCGGCGTGGCGATCCCCGCCGGCCGCATCGACCAGGCCGTCGCCAAGCTGGACGGGCTGGTCGGCGACCTGATGAACAGCACCGGCATCCCGGGGATGGCCGTAGCCGTCGTGCACGGTGGAAAGTTATTGTACGCCAAAGGGTTCGGCATCAAAGATGTGAGCAAGGGGCAAGGGCAGGACAATAAGGTGGACGCCGACACCGTCTTCCAGCTGGCCTCCGTGTCCAAATCGGTGGGCGCGACGGTGATTGCGCACGAGGTCAGCAACAACGTGGTCGCGTGGGACACGCCCGTCACGTCCAAGTTGCCGTGGTTCACCCTCAACGATCCCTACGTCACCAGCCATGTGACCGTTGGCGATTTGTATTCGCATCGCTCCGGATTGCCTGACCATGCGGGTGACAAGCTGGAAGACCTGGGCTACGACCGCCGACAAACGCTCGAGCGGCTCAAATACCTGCCGTTGGATCCGTTCCGAATCAGCTACGCCTACACCAACTATGGGATCACAGCCGGTGCCGAGGCGGTCGCGGCCGCGGCGGGAAAGCCATGGGAGGACCTGTCCGACGAGGCGCTCTACCGCCCGCTGGGGATGGTGTCGACCAGTTCGCGGTTCGCCGACTTCATCGCCCGGCCCAACCACGCGGTCAACCACATCAAGATCGACGACAAGTGGCAGGCCCACTTCCAGCGCGACCCGGATCCCCAATCGCCGGCGGGCGGCGTGAGTTCATCGGTGAACGACATGGGGCGCTGGCTAATGATGCTGCTGGGCAACGGAACCTACGACGGCCATCGCATCGCCTCGCCGGAAGCCCTGCTGCCCGCCACCAGCCCGCAAATAGTATCGTCGCCCGCCAAGACGCCACAGGCGCGCACGGGGTTTTACGGATACGGCTTCAACTCCTCAATCGATTCGTCGGGACGCACCGAGTACAGCCATTCGGGCGCTTTCGATTTGGGCGCGGCCACCAATTTCGTGGTGCTGCCGTCCGAGGATTTGGGCATTATCGCGCTGACCAACGCCGCGCCCTACGGCATCCCCGAAACGCTGACCGCCGAATTCATGGATCTGGTTCAGTACGGTCAGATCCGCGAGGACTGGGGGCCCTTGTACAAGAAGGCGATCGGCTGGCTGAATAACCCGCTGGGCTCGCTGGTCGGCAAGCAGCCCCCGGCCAACCCCGCCCCGGCCAGACCGCTGAGCGACTACGCCGGCAGCTACGCCAGCGACTACTGGGGACCGGCCGTCGTGACTCAACACGACGGCGCGCTGCAACTGCAGATGGGTCCAAAAAACCGGGCGGCCACCCTCACCCACTGGGACGGCGACACCTTCACCTTCACGTTGACCGACGAAAACGCCCCACCCGGAACGGTTTCCAAAGCCGTTTTCGGCGACCACACGATGAACCTGGAGTACTACGACTCGGAGAAGCTGGGAAACTTTTCGCGATGACTCTTGCTCACGCCTCTGGCCTCACCGACGCCGAAGTGGCCCAGCGGGTGGCGGACGGCAAGGGCAACGCGGTACGGGAACGTGCCACGCGCAGCATCACTGATATCGTCCGGGCCAACGTCTTCACCCGGATCAACGCGATCCTGGGGGTGTTGCTGCTGATCGTGCTCGCGACCGGCTCGCTGATCAACGGGATGTTCGGGCTGTTGATCATCGCCAACAGCGTCGTCGGCATGGTGCAAGAGATCCGTGCCAAACAGACGCTGGACCAGCTCGCCATCGTGGGGCAGGCGAAGCCCTTGGTGCGCCGGCAATCCGGGGCCAAGGCGGTGCCGCCCGGTGAAGTGGTGCTCGACGACATCATCGAGCTGGGCCCCGGAGATCAGGTCGTCGTCGACGGGGAGATCGTCGAGGAGGCGAACCTGGAAGTGGACGAGTCGCTGCTGACGGGGGAGGCCGACCCGATCGCCAAGGCCGTCGGCGACGCGGTGATGTCGGGCAGCTTCGTCGTCGCGGGCAGCGCAGCCTACCGCGCCACCAAGGTCGGTCCGGACGCCTACGCGACCAAGCTCGCCGAGGAGGCCAGCAAATTCACCTTGGTGAAATCAGAACTGCGCAACGGCATTAACCGCATCCTCCAGTTCATCACCTACCTGTTGGTGCCCGCCGGACTGCTCACCGTCTACACCCAGCTGTTCACCACGCGCGCGGACTGGCGCCAGGCCGTGCTGCGCACGGTCGGCGCACTGGTGCCCATGGTTCCCGAAGGGCTGGTGTTGTTGACGTCGGTCGCGTTCGCGGTCGGGGTGGTGCGGCTGGGTCAGCGCCGGTGCCTAGTGCAGGAGCTGCCCGCGATCGAGGGACTCGCGCGGGTCGACGTGGTTTGCGCGGATAAGACGGGCACCCTGACCGAGAGCGGCATGCGGGTCGCAACCGTGGATCCACTCGACGGGTCTGGGGACGGTGAGCGGATCGCCGATGTGCTGGCCTCGTTGGCCGCCGCCGATCCGCGACCCAACGCGAGCATGCGGGCCATCGCCGAGACCTATCCCCAGCCCCCCGGCTGGACCGCCACGGCGACAGCACCTTTCAAGTCGGCCACCAAATGGAGCGGCGTCTCTTTCCAAGACCACGGCAACTGGGTGATGGGGGCTCCGGACGTGTTGCTCGACCCGACGTCGGGGGCGGCCGAGCAGGCCGAGCGGATCGGAGCGCAGGGGCTGCGGGTGCTGCTGGTCGGCGCCGGTGACGTCGCCGTCGACCACCCCGACGCGCCGGGCCGCGTCACCCCCGCCGCGCTGGTGGTCCTCGAACAGAAGGTGCGGCCGGATGCGCGCGAAACGCTTAATTATTTTGCAGAACAAGGTGTTTCGGTCAAGGTGCTATCCGGTGACAACGCGGTTTCGGTCGGCGCCGTCGCCGGCAAGCTTGGGCTGAGCGGCGAGACGATGGATGCGCGCCAATTGCCTTCGGAACCCGGGCAATTGGCCGACGCGCTGGACGCTCCCACCACCTTCGGCAGGGTGCGGCCGGACCAGAAACGCGCCATGGTGCACGCCTTGCAAACACACGGGCACACCGTCGCGATGACCGGCGATGGCGTCAACGACGTGCTGGCGCTCAAGGATGCCGACATCGGTGTCGCGATGGGAGCCGGTAGCCCGGCAGCGCGGGCCGTCGCGCAGATTGTTCTGCTGGACAACAGATTTGCGACACTGCCCTACGTCGTCGGCGAGGGGCGGCGGGTGATCGGCAACATCGAACGCGTCGCCAACCTGTTCTTGACCAAAACGGTGTACTCGGTCCTGCTGGCGCTCCTGGTGGGCATCGAATGCCTGCTCGCCAAACCGTTCGGGGCCGACCCGCTGCTGTATCCGTTCCAGCCCATCCACGTCACGATCGCAGCCTGGTTCACCATCGGCATACCGTCGTTCATCCTGTCGCTGGCGCCCAATAACGAACGCGCCAATTCGGGGTTCGTGCGCCGGGTCCTTACGTCCGCGCTGCCCTCCGGCCTGATCGTCGGCAGCGCGACGTTCGCCTCCTACCTGCTGGCCTATCACGGGCGCCACGCCAGCTTCGTCCAGCAGGATCAGGCGTCCACCGCGGCCCTGATCACCTTGCTGATGACGGCGCTGTGGGTGTTGGCGGTGGTGGCCCGGCCCTACCAGTGGTGGCGGGTGGCGCTGGTAATCGCTTCAGGCTTGGCCTATGTCGTGATTTTCAGCCTGCCGCTGGCGCGCAAGGAGTTCCTGCTCGACCCGTCCAACGTCGCGGTGACGTCGACCGCGCTGGGCATCGGTGTGCTGGGCGCAGCCGCCATCGAGGCCACGTGGTGGATCCGCGCCAAAGTGCTGGGCGTGCAACCGCGGTTGTGGCGCTGAGCTAGCCGAACTCACCCCGCGGTGGGTCGTCGCCGGCCAAGTACGATGCCGGGGGAAAGGGGAGGGCGCATGGGTTTCCTGGACAAGGCAAAGGACCTGTTGTCGCAGAACGCCGACAAGGTCGAGATGGCGATCGACAAGGCCGGCGAGTTCGTCGACGACAAGACGCAGGGCAAGTACACCGACACCATCCACCAGGTGCAGGAGCAGGCCAAGAAGGCCACCGGTGCCGCGGACACCGGCGACCAGCAGTAGCAATGGCGAAGCTTTCCGGATCCATTGATGTTCCGCTGCCACCCGAGGTGGCCTGGCAGCACGCCTCCGACCTGTCCCGGTACAAGGACTGGCTGACGATTCACCGGGTGTGGCGCAGCACCCTGCCCGACGAGATCGAAAAGGGCACGGTCGTCGAGTCGATCGTCGAGGTCAAGGGGATGTACAGCCGGATCAAATGGACGGTGGTGCGCTACAAGCCACCCGAGGGCATGACGCTCAATGGCGACGGCGTCGGCGGGGTCAAGGTCAAGCTGATGGCCAAGATCGCGCCCAAGGACGACGGCTCCATCGTCAGCTTCGACGTGCACTTGGGCGGCCCGGCACTGTTCGGTCCCATCGGCATGATCGTCGCCGCCGCCCTGCGCAGCGACATCAACCAATCGCTGGAGAACTTCGTCACGGTGTTCACCCGCGCCGACCCGAGCACCAACGGAGACAGTGGGTCTCATCGCTGATCGCCGCCGCCGATGAGTTTTAGGCTGGGCGACAGTCCATAGTGTGAAGCCCTTTCCCCGGGGCCAGACACCACCAGGAGGTCACCGTGCCCATCCGTGACAGCGCCCCGCTGGGCGCCCCGTGCTGGATCGATCTGACCACGTCCGACGTCGCCCGCGCCCAGGAGTTCTATGGCACGGTCTTCGGCTGGACGTTCGAGTCCGCCGGACCCGAGTACCACGGCTACGTCAACGCCGCCAAGGACGGCCACCCAGTGGCCGGCATCATGGCCAACCGGCCCGAAGCCGGGTCGCCCGACCACTGGGCCACCTACTTTCACACCGCCGACATCGACACCACCGTTGCCGCGGTGACCCGGGCCGGTGGTTCGGTGTGCATGGCGATGGAGGTGCCCGCCAAGGGGCACATGGCCGTCGCGACCGACCCCGCCGGTGCGGTCTTCGGGCTGTGGCAGCCGCTGGGCCACCGCGGCTTCGAGCTCATCGGGGCAGCGGGCGCCCCGGTGTGGCACCAGCTGACCACACGCGGCTACCGCGCGGCCCTCGACTTCTACCGCGACGTCCTTGGGTGGCAGACCGAGCCCGTCTCCGACACCGACGAATTCCGTTACAGCACCGCGCGGTTCGGTGAGGAGCAATTGCTGGGCGTGATGGACGGCGCCGCATTCCTGCCACAAGAGATCCCATCGAACTGGGTGATCTTCTTCGGCGCCGAGGACGTCGACAAGACCCTGCGGGTGATCGCCGACAACGGTGGCACGGTGGTGCGCGACGCCGAGGACACCCCGTACGGACGGCTGGCCGCGGCGGGCGATCCGACGGGTGCGATCTTCAATCTGTCCTCGCTGCAGGCCTAGCGCCTCTGGACGGCGAGCGTCACGCTGGGCGTGGTCGGCGGCGAGCGGCGCCACGCTAGCGGAACGCTCGCTCGCATGAAGCGGCGTCGGAGTCCGTTAGTCTCGCTAGCATGACTCGCCGACTGCGCCCCGGTTGGCTGGTGGCGCTTTTCGCCGTCATGGTGTCGGCCAGCGCATGGCTGCCGTGGCTGCGGACGCGGGTGAACGGCGGGGGCTGGGCCAACGCCATCGGCGGCGCCCACGGCAACCTGGAGCTGCCCCGGGGGTTCGGCGCGGGTCAGCTCATCGTGCTGTTGGCCTCGACTCTGTTGGTGGTCGGCGCCATGATGGGTCGTGGCTTGTGGCTGCGACTCGCTTCGGTTGCCGCACTGCTGATTTCGTTGCTGATCGTGGCGCTGACGGTCTGGTACTACCAGCTCAACGTCAACCCGCCGGTGTCGGCCGAATACGGGCTGTACGTCGGCGCGGGCGCGGCCGCCTGTGCCGTCGCGTGCTCGCTGGTGGCCGTCATCGCCGCCTTGGCTTCCGGCCGGCCCGGCCGCTGAACCATCAGCCCGACGGAAATTCGTGCTTTCCCGAAGCGCCGCTGTTCTCGGGCTCGTTGACACCGAATACGAAGGGCGCGAACACGATTTCGCGTCCATCCGGGTCGCGGAAGGTGGCAGCCCCCGTGGCCTCCCAGTACGGGTGCTGCTCGACCGGCTCGACGCCCGCGTCACGCAGGCGCGCGAGGGCGGCTTGCTGCGCATGCTGGTCGGGAAAGTACAGACACAGTTGTTCGTGAGGGTCCACCGCGACGCCGTCGACGGCCTCCACGATTTCCATGGTGAGGTTCCAGCTGGGCAATCCGAAGATGGCGCCGGTGCTTCCGTAGCTGTCCCCGAACGTCTCGTAGAGCGGCAACCCCACCAGGTCGCGGTAGAACTGCACGGTTTCCGCGAAATGTGTGGAGCGGCGTGCGAAACGGATGGCGCCGATCGGCGCCAGTTGCAGCGGCCAGTGCGTGTGGCGGTGCTTTCCGGCGCTCATCGCAGCCCGATCGCGTCCGCGGCCGAGTCGGCGGTCTCCCAGCGCCGCAATTGGCCACCGGGCGCCCACGTCGAGTGGGTGCCGCTGGAGATGCGTTCGGGCAGTTGAAGTTTGCACACCGGGCCGTCGCCGACCCGGGCGGCGTCGAACACCAGGCAGTAGGAGGCGTCGGTATTCATGTCGGTGGTAAGGGTGACCAGGTAGCCATCGTCCTCACCGGTAGCGCCCACGCGCGGTGCCATCGCGGTCTCGCTGCCGTAGACACCCTCACCGAACGAGAACTTCTCCTCGGTTCCGGTGCGCAGGTCATGTTTGACCAGACCGTCGAACAAGAACCAGCCGGGCTTGCCGGTGGCAGCATAAGTGTAGCGGTAGTCGCCCCCGGCGCACTCGGGATTGATGGTGCCGAACTCGGTGATCGACTCGGAAAGCCGCTCTTCCCGTACCGCCCCGGTGGTCAAATTGAACCGCCAGCGGTGCAGCCGAGCCTGCAGGCGATCCAGCGCGAGGAAGCGGAACAGCTTCTCCCACTTGGTTCCTCCGGTATCGAGCGGGGACGGATCACTCTCGAAGAAGCCGTCCAGCACGATCTCGTCGCCGTCCTCGTACGCGTTGGTGAAGTGCAGCACGAAGGTGGGGTCGGCCTCGAACCAGCGAACGTCTCCGGTGTCACCACGGCGCGGGATCACCGCGAATCGCGACGGGATGTCGGGATAGAAGCGCGGCAGGTGCACGTCGTGCTCAAGCAGCTGGGGATCCCAGAACAGTGGGAAATCGTTGAGGATGGCGTAGTTCTCGGTAAACGCCATGTCGTGGGGGAGACGCGGTCCGGGCAGCGGGATGTCGACATAGTGCGCCAGCTCGTTGCGGTCGTCGACCACACCGTAATGCATATATGGCTCTTGCTTGCTGTAGTTGAAGAACAAGAGCTCGCCGGTTCTGTTGTCTACCTTGGGATGTGCGGACACACCCCACTCGGCCGGAAAGCCGCCGTTCCAGGACTCCTTGCCCAGCGTGTCGGCGGAATACGGATCAATCCGGTACAGGTCGCCGCACTGGTAGAAACTGGTCAGCGCGATTCCGCGGTGGACGATGACGTCCGTGCTCGACGCATCCTTCATCTTGGTGCGGGCGCCCCACCCTCTCTCGCGTCGCGCCAGTTGCACGGGCTCGGCCAGACCCGGCCACAGCGGCTCACCGGCCTGGTTCTCGGCCAGGAAACCATCGGTGCGAATGAATCGGTTGCGGTAGAAGGCGTTTCCGTCACGGAAGCCGACTACGTGCACCATGCCGTCGCCGTCGAACGGGTGATAGGTCTTCAGCGCCGGATGCAACGGGTTCTCTGTGTTGCGCAGGTAGACCCCGTCCAGATCGCGGGGGATTTCACCCTCGATTGCGATGAGGTCGTCGGCGTCCCACTCGGTGGTCTGGGGGCGCCACGGTCCGGTCCGGTACGGATGGTCGTCGTCTTCGGGCAGCGTGCAGAGGAACTTCCCGACGATCTCAACATCCATGGTCATACGCCTCCGGTGCCGCTGACGACGAAACTCACTGTGGTGGCGGTGCTGCCGCCGAAGTTCAGGGTGCCGAAGGTCTGGGCGCCATCGACCTGGTACTCGCCCGCGTCGCCGCTGACCTGCTTGGCCGCGTCAAACAGCATCCGCACGCCCGAGGCTCCGACCGGATGTCCGCCACCGATCAGGCCGCCGCTGGGGTTGATCGGGAGCCGGCCGCCGATCTCGATCTCGCCGTTCTCGATCGCCTTCCACGATTCGCCCGGGCCGGTCAGGCCGATGTGGTCGATCGCCAGGTACTCGCTGGGGGTGAAGCAGTCGTGGACTTCGAATCCGTCGACGTCGTCGAGGCTGCGCTGGGCCCGGCGCAGCGCGTCGAGCACCGCGGCCCGCACATGGGGCAGGACGTACGGGTCGCCGTCGGCGCGTTCCAGTTTTTGTCGCAGACCCAACCCGACGGTGCGATGGCCCCACCCGTCGATCCGGGCGATCGCGCGCGCATCGGGATGATCGCGCAGATAGGTATCGCTCACCAGTACCAATCCCGCGCCGCCGTCGGTCATTTGGCTGCAGTCGAATCTGCGTAGCCTGCCTTCGGTGATCGGGTTGCTCACGTCGTCGTCGGCGATCGGGTCAGGAACGGTCCATTCACGGGTTTGAGCGTTGGGGTTACGCCGCGCGTTGGCGAAGTTCAGCTGTGCGATGGCCCGCAGGTGCGTGTCGTCCAGGCCGTACCGCCGGTCGTACTCCTCGGCCACTTGGGCAAACATGGATGGCCACAGGTAGCGGGCGTCGGCCCCCTCGTGCCCGGTCCATGCGGCCGCGCCCAGATGCTGAGCCGCGGTGTCGCCGGGGACGGTCTTCTCCAACTCGATGCCCACCACCAGCGCGGCTTCGTAGGCGCCCGCGCGCAGATCGGCCATCGCGCAGAGCGCAGCCACGCTGCCGGAGGCGCACGCCGCCTCGTGCCGTGAAGCCGGTGTATCCCAGAGGCCGTCGCACACCGTGGCCGGCATAGCCCCGAGGTGGCCCTGGCGCGCGAACATCTCGCCGAAGGCGTTGCCGACGTGCACCACCTCAATGTCGGCCGCATCGACCCTGGCTGCGGTCAGCGTGGCGTCGACGACCTCCGCGGTCAACGCGGCAAAGTCGCGGCCTTCTTTGGTGAGGTTGCGGGCGAAATCGCTTTGATAACCACCGAGAATCCACACACCGGCCGAGTCATCCATACGCCGACGGTACTCCCGGGCGGCGGTGTTGTTCAGGCCTATCGACGACCCGCTCCGGACAGGTCAGGTTGGCGGAAGAGGCCCGAAAGAGGGACGGCCCCGTCGGCTCTCGGGCTGAACCGACGGGACCTAGGCGTGTGCGAAGGCCGGCCCACGCACTCGCCTCTGTTGGATCATTGCCACCGATGACGGTCGACAAACATGCTGACCCCATCTCGTTTGAATGTGACACGGCCGTGGGGGCTACGCCGGGCGATCGACGATTTTCGTTACGCGCGTGTGTAATAGAGGACGTTGGCTGCACCAGTGCGAGGCTGAGCTGCGCCAATGTGGTGCGCTTGTACCGATTGGCGGCTCGCGACGGGGCTCGGCTTCGGGCTGAGCCCGCCGCGCCGTCCGCCGGCGGGCAGCGTGCGGCCGACGGTCGGCGAGGCCGCCCAGCAAAGTGGCGACGTCGCTTACTCCGGCAATGCGTCATCGCCGCGGCGATAGCGCCGGGGCCCGTGACGGAGTGCCCGCTTCATCGCGACTAGCGCCGGAGGTGCGATGGGCAACCCTGCCCGGGTTGTGCCGTCCGCGATCCATCGTGGCGCCGTTTTGGCCCTCAATCAGCCCGATTCGGGGCGGACGGTGGCAACTTCCTTTAACGGCTCCCATCTGCGCGTATGGATGGTGGGCTAATCATCTGAGCGGTCCGCTGCGGCCGGGGACCGCTGCGTTGCGACACGGTCACGGATGAATACCTATCGGCTCATCACTGGTCACATTTGCCCCGCAGATCACTATCGTCACATTGGCCAGCTAAGGGACGTCAACGCGGTGTCCTACCCCTCGAAAGGTGCTACATGTCGGCGTTTCTGCGAAGTGTGTCGCTATCGATGGCGTCGGCGGCCGCTATCGGATTCGTCCTCGTGGTGGGGCCCGCGCCAACTGCAAACGCCACACCGTGCGGGGCACCCGAGGCGAACGTAGATCCTCCCGCCGCGCCCCCGGCCATGCCCGCGCCCCAGCCGGTCGTGCAGCCGCCGACCGGGCGCCGCCCCACACACACGAATGACCAGGCACCGCTACCGAGGCTGGGGCTGCGGGAAGGGAGCGGCGTTGGGGCGCAACTGGTTTGCGTTCGGCGGTAGCGGGACGCCGGGCGCGGGCGGATTGGGCCCCGGTGGCAGCACCTCGGCTTGCGGATGCAGCGGCGCGGCATACTGGCGGCCCGGAGCAGTCGGTTTTAGCAGTGACGAGATCAGTGGCCCCAGCCTCGGTAGCGGTGCCTGGTCATTCGTGTGTGTGGGGCGGCGCCCGGTCGGCGGCCGCTATCGGATTCGTCCTCGTGGTGGGGCCCGCGCCAACTGCAAACGCCACACCGTGCGGGGCACCCG
>NZ_LZMB01000378.1 GCF_001673555.1 Mycobacterium sp. 1165178.9
GGTGGCGTCCTTCGCCCTGGCGCCCAAGCAGGAACTCATCGCCCGGCTCAAAGATGCCGGTGCCGTGGTGATTCCGTCGATCGGCGCGGCCAAGCACGCCCGTAAGGTGGCGAGCTGGGGGGCCGACGCGATGATCGTGCAGGGCGGTGAAGGCGGTGGGCACACCGGCCCCGTCGCCACGACCTTGCTGCTGCCCTCGGTCCTGGATGCCGTGCAGGGCAGCGGGATTCCGGTGATCGCGGCCGGCGGGTTCTTCGATGGGCGCGGCCTTGCGGCCGCGCTGAGCTACGGCGCCGCCGGCGTCGCGATGGGCACCCGCTTTTTGCTGACCTCGGATTCGACCGTGCCGGACGCGGTGAAACGTCGCTACCTGGAGTCGGCGCTGGACGGCACGGTCGTCACGACGAGGGTCGACGGCATGCCGCACCGGGTGCTGCGCACCGGTCTGGTCGAGAAGCTGGAAGGCGGTTCACCGGTACGGGGTCTCACTGCGGCCGTGCGCAATGCAGCCAAGTTCAAACACATGTCGCAGATGACTTGGCGGTCGATGATCAGCGACGGCCTGGCGATGCGCCGGGGCAAGGAGCTGACGTGGTCGCAGGTGGTGATGGCGGCCAACACGCCAATGTTGTTGAAGGCCGGTTTGGTTGACGGCAACACCGAGGCCGGCGTGCTGGCTTCCGGGCAGGTGGCCGGCATTCTCGAAGACCTACCTTCGTGCGCCGAACTGATCGAGAGCATCGTGCGCGACGCGATCAAGCATCTGCAGGCGGCATCCGGGCTGGTGGACGGGGCATAACCACCCGAGGCTGCGTTGAGTGAAGCTTATAGCTAAAGTTATGCGCTATTAAGCTATACTCTTCAAATGAGCTCGATGAAGCACAGCTCTTCACCACGAGCGACCCTCATCGGCGACGTCGTCGGCTCCCGGCGCGCCACCGATCGCCCCGGGCTGCACCGAGTCCTGGCGAGCGCCCTGCAACAAGCGGCCGGCGAGGCGATCGACCCGCCGGCGTTCACCGTCGGCGACGAATTCCAGGGCAGCTACCCGAGTGTGGGCGCCGCGATCGATGCTGCCCTGGGGTTGCGGCTTGCCGTCGGCCCCGAAGTCGATGTCCGGTTCGGCATCGGCTGGGGCGCGGTTACCATCCTCGACGCCGATGCGGGAATTCAGGACGGACCGGGCTGGTGGACCGCGCGGGAGGCCATCCAGCAGACCGCGGCCGCTCAGCGACAACCCGGCTTCACGCTGGTACGCACAACCTTCCGGGCGGACGGCGACAAACGCGGCGACGTCGCCGCGGTCAACGCGGCCCTGATCTGTCGGGACCATCTGCTTGGATCGCTCGATGAGAGATCGTTGCGGATTGTGAGGGGGTTGATGACCGGCCGGACCAAAAAGGAGCTCGCCGCGGACGAGGGCATCAGCCCGTCGGCGGTTTCTCAGCGCGCCAGCCGCGACGGCTTGGACCTGATTGTCCTTGCCAGCCAATATCTTCGGAGCCTGCCGTGAGCGCCATCGCCGTCTTGCTCATCGCACTGGGCGTCGCCGATCTCTGCCGGCGAGCGACAACCGCGGTCTGGGCGCCGCTGTTGATCGGACCGGTCACGGTACTGGCGTGCGCGACGCTGGGCGACCTGTGGCATGCCGGCGACATCGCATTGCTCGCGTTGGCGGCCGCGGCGGTCATCGCCTGGGAATTGCTGTGCGCGCGAAGCGAACACACCGGCACCGCGCAGGGCGCACCCTTGGCCGTTTTCGGTTCCGCGCTGGCGCTGCTGGCGGCGATGTCTGGCTGGTCATCACCGGCCGACGGCGTCGTCGCGCGGTGGGCGGCCTGGGTTCACCTCCCTCTCGGCCACGTCACGCCCACTCGGCTGCTGATGCTCGTCGGCGTGGTCCTGGTCCAATTCGCCACCGCAAATCAGCTGGTGCGCTTGGTGCTTGGCTCGGTGGGCGCGGTACGTCCGGCCGGCGAGCCGCAGCCGTCGGACCGGCTCAAGGGCGGCAGGCTGCTGGGACCGATGGAACGCCTGCTGATTTTGAGCCTCGGCGTCGGCGGACAGGTGGCCGCGGCCAGCGCCGTCGTCGCCGCCAAGGGCATCATCCGGTTTCCGGAGTTGAACGCTCAAACGAACCGCAACGGCGGCGTCGGCATCGACGAGGTGACCGAGTACTTCCTCGTCGGCAGCTTCACGAGCTGGCTGCTTGCCCTGGGCAGCATCGGTCTGGTTGTGGCTACCCGCTGAGCAGCCGGCCTACAGGCGCTCGATGATCGTGACGTTCGCCGTGCCGCCGCCTTCGCACATGGTCTGCAGACCGTAGCGGCCGCCGATGCGCTCGAGCTCGTTGAGCATGGTGGTGAACAGCTTGGCGCCGGTAGCACCCAGAGGGTGGCCGAGCGCGATAGCGCCACCGTTGGGGTTGACCTTCTCCGGGTCCGCCTTGATCTCCTTGAGCCAGGCCAGCACCACCGGCGCGAAAGCCTCGTTGATCTCGACGGTGTCGATGTCATCGATGGACAGTCCGGCCTTGTCCAGTGCATAGCGCGTCGCCGGAATGGGCCCGGTCAGCATGAAGACCGGGTCGGCGGCGCGAGCGCTGATGTGATGGATGCGGGCTCGCGGCGTCAGATTGTGGTCCTTGACGGCCTTTTCGGACGCCAGCAGCACGGCACTGGCACCGTCGGAAATCTGACTTGCCATGGCCGCCGTCAACCGGCCACCCTCGACCAGCGGCTTGAGCCCGGCCATCTTTTCCAGCGACGACTCGCGGGGTCCCTCGTCGACCCGGAACGGCCCGGACTCCGTTTCGACGGTGATGATCTCGTTGTCGAAGTGGCCGCCACGGATTGCCGCGAACGCGCGCTCGTGACTGGTCAGCGCGTAGCGCTCCATCTCCTCGCGCGACAGGTTCCACTTCTCGGCGATCAGCTCCGAACCGCGGAATTGCGAGATCTCCTGGTCGCCGTAGCGGTGCAGCCACTGCTTGGATTCGTTGGTCGGCGAGGTGAATCCGAACTGCTCGCCCACCGTCATGGCCGACGAGATCGGGATCTGGCTCATGTTCTGCACGCCGCCGGCGACGATCAAATCGGCCGTCCCGGACAGAACCGCCTGTGCGCCAAACGAAATCGCCTGCTGGCTCGAGCCGCACTGCCGGTCGACGGTGACGCCGGGAACCTCTTCGGGATAGCCGGCGGCCAGCCACGAGAGCCGCGCGATGTTGCCCGCCTGCGCACCGATGGCATCAACACAGCCGGCGATCACGTCGTCGACTGCGGCGGGATCCACGTCGACCCGATCGAGCAGCCCGCGCCATCCCAGAGCGCCCAAATCCACCGGGTGAATCCCGGCCAGCGATCCGCCGCGCTTGCCGACCGCGGTACGCACAGCGTCGATGACGTACGCCTCTGGCATTTCAGACTCCTTCTTCGATTTTGTTTGATCCCGCAGTAATTCCGCCGAGAACGATGGCGAGGTATTGCTGACCGACCTGCTCCGCCGTGAGCGGCCCGCCCGGCTGATACCAGCGCACCGACACCCAGGTGGTGTCCCGGATGAAGCGGTAGATCAGATCGACGTCGAGGTCGGGGCGAAAGCAGCCCTCCTCGACGCCCTGATTGAGCAACTCGAGCCACATCTTGCGCTGTTGCCGGTTCATGTCCTCGATGTAGGCGAACCGGGGCTGGGACAACAGCCGCTGCGCCTCGTCCTGATAGATGACGACCTGCGCGTGCCGGTGCTCGATCGCCTCGAACGACACCATGAACAACCCCTTGAGCCGCTCCAGGGGGTTGGCCTCGCTGTCCACGATCTCGCGGTAGCGCGCGAACAACCAGTCCAGGAAACTTCGCAACAGCTCGTCGACCATCTCCTCTTTGGAGGAGAAGTGGTGGTACAGGCTGCCGGACAGGATGCCGGCGCTGTCGGCGATGTCGCGGACGGTGGTGGCACGCAATCCACGCTCGGCGAACATGGTCGCGGCAAGCTCCAGTAGCTCGTCTCGACGGCTGTTGGCCTGACCGGGCGCTCGGTCCACCCGACCAGAGTATCAACCAAGCGCTTGCTTGGCCACCGAGGTGTCGTTCCCGTCCCGCCGGCCGTCGCCCGGGTCAGCGCAGCGAGACCGCCGGCGGGGTCTGCGACTCGTCGGCGTTGCCGGACACGAACGCGTTGACCACGCTCGTTTTGGTGCCGCCCGATCGGGTCTGGGCGGTCAGCGGGAAGTTGACGGACCCGGAGAACGTCGCCTCGAGACGGAAGGGGTCGAACAGGTTGATCTTGAGCCCACTGATGTCCGGCTTGCCCCAGGCCGCGGTCCCGTCCACCAGGTCGTAGTCGAAGGCGTGCTGGGGGCAGTCGGGCGGTCGCAGTTGGTTCGAGTTCGCGCAATTCGCCAGCGCGGCCGATATCGCGGCGCTGGTCGCCGACAACCCCTTGTCGCTGAGTTTGAACTCCAGGTCGTTGAAGTACGCGCCCGATGTCGTCAGATTGTCAAGCAGCAAGGGCTTTTTCAAGGTGACGGCCAGATTCGGATTGGTGCTCGCGACGTCCACCCAACCGGGAAAGACGTATACCGGCGCGGTGCCGACGGGCTTGTCGAAGAACGTCGCGGTCTTGACGGCGGCCTGCTCGATGCCCGCGTTGAGGGTGTCCACCTTGATCGCGGCGTGGTCGAGCTTCCAGTCGCTGCCCGCCTTCTTGATCGACATGGTCACGTCCGAGGTGTTCTCGCCGAATTTCGCCGAAACGTGCACCTGGCCGAAGCCGAAGCCGCGGGCGGAATTGTCGTCGAGGATCTTGATGTCGGTGATGGGCCACCGCGCGATCTGCCGTTTGAGGATGTCGTCGGTCAGAAAGTCTTTCGACGCGGGCTGGTCGGTGCTGTATGTCAGCGCGGCTTGCGCGTCCCCGCGGGCGAGCGCTTCGAGGTAGCCTTTGGCCGCGTCACCGGCGCTGCCCGATCCGCCCCCGCTGCTGACGGCGATCACGGTGATGACGATCACGACGATCACGACGGCGGCCACGCTCAGCCCGATGATCAGCGGCTTGCGATTGCGCTGACCGCCGCCACCGTGCGGCCCGTTGAAGTTGGCGACGGTCACCGGCGGTGGCGAGGACCACGACCCGTATGCGGGCTGACCGAACGGGGTTGCCTGGGCGCCTTGGCCCCACTGTTCCGGCCATCCGGCGTCGGATTGCCAGGGGGCACCCGGCGGCTGGCCGGGTGCGTTTGCAGGCGTCGGGTTCTCACCCCACGGTCGGTGACCCGGCCCTTCGCTCACAGCACCCTCCCACCTGCATCAACCGCGTTGGTCGACCATTGTAAACACGTCGCGGCCTCGCGCCAGTCAGCGATATCGCAGCTCACGGGTGCTGGCTGGATACCGAGATGACCTCTCCGGTGAGATAGCTCGAGTAGTCGCTGGCGAGAAACGCGATGGTGGCCGCCACCTCCCACGGCTCGGCGGCACGTCCGAAGGCCTCGCCGGCCGACAGCCGGTCGAGCAACTCGGACGACGACGTCTTCTCCAGGAATTTGTGCCGCGCGATGCTGGGCGACACTGCATTGATCCGCACGTCGTACTCGGCGGCTTCGATTGCGCTGCAACGGGTCAGCGCCATCACTCCGGCCTTGGCGGCGGCATAGTGCGACTGCGAGTGCTGCGCACGCCAGCCGAGAACGCTGGCGTTGTTGACGATCACCCCGCCGTGCGGCGCGTCGCGGAAGTACCGCAGCGCCGCGCGGGTGGCGCGAAACACCGACGTCAGGGTGACATCCAGGACGCGGTCCCACTCCTCGTCGGTCATGTCGACCACCGGCGTCTGTCCGCCCAGCCCGGCGTTGTTGACCAGGACGTCGATGCGGCCCATCCGGGCGGTGGCCGACGCGAACAGCGCATCGATCTGCGCGGTGGACGTCACGTCGCACAGCACGCTTTCGACCCGGCCCTGTCCCAGCGCGGCGAGCTCGTCGGCGGTCTCCCCCAGCCGCCGTTCGTGGTGGTCCGAGATCACCACGTCGGCCCCCTCGGCCAGCGCCCGTCGTGCCGTCGACGCGCCGATGCCGGTGCCCGCGGCCGCGGTCACGACCACCACCTTGCCCCGCAGAAGTCCGTGTCCGGCAATCTCTTTCGGAGCTTCGGACAGACTCATGCTTCCTCCTGTGTCTTCGCGCAAGCGCTCATCCACGTACTTCTCGAGGTAGGCCGAGCACCCGCTCGGCGATGATGTTGCGCTGAATCTCGTTGGATCCGCCGTAGATGGTGTCGGCGCGGGTGAACAGGAACAGGCGCTGCCATTCGTCGAACTCGCCGTCGGCCAGCGTCAGTCCGGGCTTACCGATGACGTCCATGGCCAGCTCGCCGAGATCACGATGCCAATTGGCCCACAACAACTTCGACACGTTGTCCTGGCCGGGTTGTTCGACGTCCATGGTGGCCAACGCGTAGCTGCGCATGGCTCGCAGCCCGGTCCACGCCCGGGTCAGCCGCTCGCGGATGAACGGGTCGTCGGCCGCGCCGGTGCGCTGGGCGAGCTCGGCCAGGTTGGAAAGCTCACGGGCGTAACGAATCTGCTGCCCGAGCGTCGACACGCCCCGCTCGAAGGTCAGCGTGCCCATGGCGACCCGCCAGCCGTCGCCGGGCTCGCCGACCACCAGAGACGCCTCCGTGCGGGCGTCGTCGAAGAACACCTCGTTGAATTCCGCCGTGCCGGTGATCTGGACGATCGGTCGGACCTCCACGCCCGGCTGATCCAGCGGCACCAGCAGATAGGACAGGCCGGCGTGACGCTTGGAACCCTTCTCGGTGCGCGCGACCACGAAGCACCATTGCGACAGGTGCGCCAGCGACGTCCACACCTTCTGGCCGTTGATCACCCACTCGTCGCCGTCGAGTTCCGCGGTGGTCGCCACGTTGGCCAGGTCGCTGCCGGCGCCGGGCTCCGAATAGCCCTGGCACCACAGCTCGGTCACGTCGAGGA
>NZ_LZMB01000379.1 GCF_001673555.1 Mycobacterium sp. 1165178.9
CCAGTTCACCGCGGCCGTCAACAAGATCTACAACAGCGGCCACCACAACCCGGTGGTGTTCTCGCACAGGAACTCCATCATGGTGTGGACCCTGTTGAACGTGCAGAACGCTAAGGACAGCCTGATGGACAGCCACCCGATTCCCAACACGGGTCGCGTCGTGATCAGCGGTAACCCGATGACCGGCTGGACGCTGGTCGACTGGGACGGGATCCGCGACTTCAGCAACTAGTGGCGATCGCAATCGCGGCGTAGCCGGGATCACAGTTGACGTGCGCGGCCGCCACCGCCACCATGTCTTCATGCGGTATGTCGTTACCGGCGGTACCGGGTTTATTGGTAGCCGTGTCGTGAGTCGTCTTGTGGAATCCCGTCCCGACGCGCAGGTGTTCGTCTTGGTGCGACGGCAGTCGTTGGGCCGCTTCGAGCGGCTCGCCGAACAGTGGGGCGAGCGGGTGAAACCGCTGGTCGCCGGGCTGCCGGAACTGGAGCTGAGCGAGGAGGTCCTCGCCGAGCTGGGCGAGATCGATCACGTGGTGCACTGCGCGGCGATCTACGACATCACCGCCGGTGAGCCCGAGCAGCGGGCCAGCAACGTCGAGGGCACCCGCGCGGTGATCGGGCTGGCGCAGCGGCTGGACGCGACGTTGCACCACGTGTCGTCGATCGCCGTGGCGGGCGATTTCGCCGGCGAATACACCGAGGACGATTTCGACGTCGGTCAGCAGCTGCCGACGCCGTATCACCAGACCAAGTTCGAGGCCGAGCTGCTGGTGCGCTCGGCGCCCGGACTGCGTCATCGCATCTATCGCCCGGCGGTGGTGGTCGGCGATTCCCGCACCGGCGAGATGGACAAGGTGGACGGGCCGTACTACTTCTTCGGCGTGCTGGCCAAGCTGGCCGTGCTCCCGTCGTTGACCCCGATCCTGCTGCCCGACACCGGTCGCACCAACATCGTCCCGGTCGACTACGTCGTCGACGCACTGGTCGCGCTGATGCATGCCGACGGCCGTGACGGGCAGACCTTCCACCTCACCGCCGAGAAAACCATTGGCCTGCGGGGCATTTACCGCGGCGTGGCCAAGGCGGCCGGGCTGCCGCCGCTGCGAGGTTCACTACCCCGCGCGGTGGCCACGCCGGTGCTCAAGGTGCGCGGACGCGCCAGAGTCGTGCGCAACATGGCGGCCACCCAGCTCGGTATTCCCGCCGAGGTGCTCGACGTCGTAGACCTCGCCCCGACCTTCGTCAGCGAGAAGACACGAAACGCCTTGCGGGGCACCGGAATTGTCGTGCCGGCGTTCTCCAGCTACGCGCCCAAGCTGTGGCGGTATTGGGCGCAGCATCTGGATCCGGACCGTGCGCGCCGCGACGATCCGCACGAACCGTTGCGGG
>NZ_LZMB01000380.1 GCF_001673555.1 Mycobacterium sp. 1165178.9
CGGCGGGGCAGCCGGTCACCATCGGCGCCCCGATCCCGGGGGTGCGCGCGCTGGTGCTCAACGCCTTCCTCAATCCGGCCCCCCTCGGTGTGCTGGGGGAGCTTTACCTGAGTGGCCCGGCGCTGGCGCACGGCTACGTCGGCCGGGTGGAGCTGACCGCGGAACGATTCGTGGCCAACCCCTACGGCGAACCCGGGTCGCGCCTGTACCGCACCGGTGACCTGGTGCGGTGGACTTCAGCTGGGACCCTTGAATACCTCGGCCGTGCCGACGACCAGATCAAATTGCGCGGGCAGCGGATCGAATTGGGTGAAATCGAGAACACCTTGCTGGCCTGCCCACAGGTGGCCCAGGCCGCCGCCACGGTGCACCACAGCGACATCGGCGACCACCTCGTCGCCTACATCACCCTGAAACACAGCACCACCTCCGACGGTGACGTCGAAATCGTCGAAGAGTGGCAACAGCTCTACGACGAGCTCTACGCGGCCGAGGTGGAGGCGCCGGACTTCGGCATGGACTTCCGGGGCTGGAACAGCAGCCTCACCGGTGAACCAATTCCGCTCGAGGAGATGATCGAGTGGCGCTCGGCCACGGTGCGCCGGATCCAGGCCCTGCGGCCAGGTCGGGTGCTGGAGATCGGCGTGGGCTCCGGACTGTTGTTGTCACAGATCGCCCCGCAGTGCGAAGAGTATGTGGCCACCGACATGTCGGCGGTCGTCATCGACAATCTGGGCCGTTCGCTGGAGCGATTGCAGATCTCATGGCGTGATCGGGTGCAACTGCGCACGCAGCCCGCACACGTCACCGGGACGCTTCCGCAGGGCCACTTCGACACCATCGTCGTCAACTCGGTCGTCCAGTACTTCCCCAATGCGGGGTACCTGACCGAGGTCATCGACAACGCCATCGAACTACTGGCCCCCGGCGGCGCGCTGTTCCTCGGCGATGTTCGCAACCACAGCCTGCAGGGCGCGTTCCAAACCGCCGTCGCGTTGGCGCGTGCCGACGCCACCGACGCCGCCGAGATCCGCCGGCGCGTCAAGCATGCCGTGCTCGGCGAACCCGAATTGCTCCTGGCGCCAGAGTATTTCACCACCCTGGCCGCCTATCACCCGTCAGTGGGCGGCCTCGAGATCCAAGTCAAACGCGGCCTCGCCGACAACGAACTCAACCGTTACCGCTACGACGTCGTCATCCACAAAGCTCCCGCATCGGTGCGCTCACTGGCCGCGGCGCCCAGCTGGACGTGGACGGAATGCGGCGGCCTGGACGGGCTGCGGACGCGATTGCTCGCGGAACGTCCCGCCGCGGTGCGCATCACCGAAATCCCCCGCACCGGAGTGATCAGCGACGTCCGCATCGAGCGCGCCCTAGCGGCCGGGTTGCCATTGGCCGACGCTCTCGCCCAAGCCGTGCCCGACGCAGCCACCGCCGAACATCTGCATCGTCTCGGCGAAGAAACCGGATACCACGCGGCCGTCACGTGGGGGGCCCAACCTGGCACCCTGGACGCCGCTTTCATCGTTCCCGCCGACGGTGAGCACGCCCCGGCATTGACAGACCTCTATCTGCCCGGGCACCGGGCAGGGCAACGCGGCACCCACAACGAACCCCACACCAACACCAAGATCAGCGCAATCCGTCAACGATTGAGCGCGTGGTTGCCCGAATACATGGTGCCGACGCACATCGTTGTGCTCGAGGAGTTCCCGCTGACCTCCTCGGGAAAGCTCGACCGCAGGGCGCTTCCGGCACCCGAGTATCAGGACGCCGATCTTTACGACGCTCCGACCGGGATGGTCGAAGAGATTCTGGCCGGCATCTACGCCCAGGTCCTCGGACTCGAGCGGGTTGGTGTCGCGGAGTCGTTCTTCGACCTGGGCGGTGATTCGCTGTCGGCGATGCGTCTAGTTGCCGCAGTCAACGCCAGCCTGGGTGCCGACCTTTCGGTGCGCACCTTGTTCGAGGCGCCCACAATCGGT
>NZ_LZMB01000381.1 GCF_001673555.1 Mycobacterium sp. 1165178.9
CGCACCACGAGTACTTCGATTGATGGGGTGTTCGCGTCCGGGGACCTGGTGGATCGCACCTACCGCCAGGCCATCACCGCCGCGGGCAGCGGCTGCTCGGCGGCCATCGACGCCGAACGCTGGCTCGCCGACCACGAAGAGTCCAGCGCCGCCGCTCAAGGCGACGCCACCGAATTTCCGGGCAGTACCGACACATTGATTGGAGCGCCACAATGACCGACGCCGAAAAAGCCGGTGCCACAATAGAAGTCTCTGACGCGTCGTTCTCTACCGACGTATTGTCCAGCAATAAGCCTGTGCTGGTTGACTTTTGGGCGACATGGTGCGGGCCCTGCAAGATGGTGGCCCCGGTTCTCGAGGAAATCGCCAGCGAGCGAGGCGAACACCTCACGGTCGCCAAACTGGACGTGGACGCGAACCCCGAGACCGCACAGAACTTCCAGGTGGTCTCCATCCCTACCCTGATCCTGTTCAAAGACGGGCAGCCGGTGAAGCGGATCGTCGGCGCGAAAGGCAAGGCGGCGTTACTGCGTGAGCTCTCGGACGCGGTTCCCAACCTCAGCTGATTTCATTTAATTCGTCGCACCACGCCCCGCGCACAGCCTGCGGTTTTCCCGAATTTACGAACCGTCTGCGACAATACCGTTAGCTGTTGCCCACATCTGAGCTTGTCAATAGTCCCGGAGGGCCCTTGGTATGTCGAGTCCGCGCCGCGAATACGGCGACGCGCTGCGTTGTGGTGACCACGGCGCTGCTGTGACCGAGATCCGGGCGACGCTGGTCACGCTGGGCCTGCTGGATAGCTCCGAGGACGATCTCAACACCGGCCGGCACGTGGCCCTCGAACTCTTCGATGCCGAACTCGACCAAGCGGTGCGTGCCTTTCAGCAGCATCGGGGTCTGCTGGTGGACGGCATCGTCGGCGAGGCCACCTACCGCGCGCTCAAAGAGGCCTCGTATCGGCTCGGTGCCCGCACGCTGTATCACCAATTCGGTGCCCCGCTGTTCGGCGACGACGTGGCCACGCTGCAAGCGCGGCTGCAGGATCTGGGCTTCTACACCGGCCTGGTCGACGGATACTTCGGGCTACAGACCCACAACGCATTGATGTCGTACCAGCGCGAGTACGGGCTTTCCGCCGACGGTATCTGCGGCCCGGAAACGTTGCGCTCCTTTCATTTCCTGAGTTCGCGCGTGACCGGCGGTTCTCCGCATGCGCTCCGCGAAGAGGAGCTGGTCCGCTCATCCGGTCCCAAACTGTCGGGTAAGCGGATCATCATCGATCCGGGCCGCGGCGGCGCGGACCACGGCACGATCATGCAGGGTCCATCCGGACCGATCAGCGAAGCAGATGTGTTGTGGGACTTGGGCAGCCGCTTGGAAGGACGGATGGCCGCGATCGGCATGGAGACCTTTTTGTCGCGCCCGGTCAATCGCAGTCCCCTCGATGCCGAACGCGCTGCCACCGCCAACAACGTCGGCGCCGACCTGATGATCAGTCTGCGCTGCGAAAGTCAGATCAGTCCGGCTGCCAACGGGGTGGCTTCCTTTCACTTCGGCAACTCGCACGGTTCCGTCTCCACCATCGGGCGCAACCTCGCCGACTTCATCCAGCGAGAAGTGGTGGCACGCACCGGTTTACGGGACTGCCGCACGCACGGCAGGACGTGGGATCTGTTGCGCCTGACCCGGATGCCGACGGTACAGGTAGACGTCGGCTACATCACCAACCCTCGGGACCGCTCGATGCTGGTCTCGACGCAGACCCGCGACGCCATCGCCGAGGGAATCCTCGCCGCGGTCAAGCGGCTCTACCTGTTGGGCAAGAACGATCGCCCTACTGGCACCTTCACCTTCGCCGAACTGCTGGCCCACGAACTGTCGGTGGAACGCACCAGCCAACTTGGCGGTTCCTAACTACTAACCACCCCGGGGCGTTTCGGGCGCATTCGCCGTCGTAGACCCGGCGCCCGCTGCCGTAGACCCGGCGCCGACCGGCTGCTCCAGATGTGCGTTCTCCAGCAGGCGCTCCAGGGCCGCCTCCACCTCAGCCTTCCAGCCGAGGCCTTTGTCTAGTTCCAGCCGCAGCCGAGGAAAGTACGTATGTGGCGCTACCACAACGAAACCCGTGTCTTTCAAGAAATCTGCATCCATGACGCAATGGTCCACCGAGCAGTCGCCGACGGCTTCCAGCACCGGCCGTACGTCCGGACCGACGAGGCGCGGATCCTGCAATTCGGAAGCGGCCGGGGTACGACCGAACGCTTCGAGCGCGCGCACGCCGCGGCGTACCAGTTCGTCGATGACCCGGGCGATCAAGCCGTGCGGCAGGTCGTCGGCCGCCGGCCCGGGTTCGATGCCCATCGACGTCAACAGCACGGCGTCGGCGGACACCGGACCCGTGGGGAACCGCTGTGCCCGCGGCACGGCCCGCGGCGGGGCGTAGAACACGTAGCCCAGGCACGGGGGCTCGGCCTGGCTTCGCTCGTCCGGGACCGCGGTTGCGACTTGCCCGCACGATCCCCACTCCAGCATCACCATCGACAACCACGCTTCTTTTTCGAATTCTGGGTCGGCGAGGTGGTCCTGATTACCGAGGGTCGCTGGATCGACTTCCCAGAAGACGCACCGGCGTGCGTGCTTGGGAAGCTGCTCGAATGCCTCGAGCCGTAGCGGCATGATTCGAGCGGACACTAGCCTCCTGGCTCCTGTGCGGTACTGCGGCCATCTGCACCGGCAACCCCTCCAGGATAGGAGAGGTGGTCGTGATCGGGCCAGCTTTCTCCTGGTCATTACGGTTGAAGCGCCCGAACGGCCGGCCCTGCGCCGCCGCCGCGCGCCTAAGTTCGAAAGTTGTTGATGCGCATACTGTTTCGTCGAGTCGGAGCGCCCGGGATAGGCTGATTTGGCACAAAAGTTGCCCGGGTGTCACAGTGACGTAATTACACGGTGTCCTACTTCATGCCTTGGGCGGGGACATAACGTCGAGAATCCGCTGCAGATCGTCCACCGAACCGAACTCGACCACGATCTTGCCCTTGCGTTTGCCGAGGCTGACCGTGACGCGGGTGTCGAAGGCGGTCGACAGCCGGTCGGCAACGTCTTGCAGGCCCGGCATCTGGATGGGCTTGCGGCGGGGGGCCGGCGGCATGGCCGCACCACTCCGGTTGGCCAACGTGACCGCCTCTTCGGTTGCCCGCACCGACAGTCCCTCGGCAACGATCCGGGTGGCCAGTTCCTCCTGTGCTTCGGGGCCGGCCTCCAGCGACAGCAGGGCGCGCGCGTGGCCGGCGGACAGCACTCCGGCCGCCACCCGCCGCTGTACCGCGATCGGGAGCTTGAGCAACCGGATCATGTTCGTGATCAACGGCCGCGACCGGCCGATGCGTGCCGCCAGTTCATCGTGGGTGACGCCGAACTCGTCGAGCAGCTGTTGGTAGGCGGCCGCCTCTTCCAACGGGTTCAGCTGTACCCGGTGGATGTTCTCCAACAGGGCATCGCGCAGTAGATCGTCATCGCCGGTTTCGCGCACGATGGCCGGGATGGTCGCCAGGCCGGCCTCTTGAGCCGCTCGCCAGCGCCGCTCCCCCATCACGATCTGGTATCGCGCACCGCTCGTGGAATCCTTGACCGCTCGTACCACGATCGGCTGCAACAGGCCGAACTCGCGGATGGAGTGCACCAGCTCCGACAGGGCTTCCTCGTCGAAAACCTGGCGCGGCTGGCGCGGGTTGCGTTCGATGTCGGCCGGTGCGATCTCGCGATAGACCGCGCCCACCGACGATGTGTCCTGCGGAGGCGGTCCCCCGATCAAGACGTCGGCGGCGGCGTCGCCCATGCGCGGGCCCAGAGTCGCCGGCCCCGAGTCGCCTTCCGCGGGGCCAGTCGGAATAAGCGAAGCCAGGCCCCGGCCGAGGCCACCCTTCTTGCGTAACGGCTGCGTCATGGTCGTCCCTTCGGTGGTCAGTCGCGCTCGGCGAGTTCGCGGCTCGCGTCGAGGTAGCTCATCGCCCCGCGTGAACCGGGGTCGTAATCGATGATGGTCATGCTGTAACCCGGCGCCTCGGACACCTTCACGCTGCGCGGAATGACGGTGCGCAACACCTTGCTCCCGAAGTACCGGCGCACCTCTTCCGCGACCTGGTCGGCGAGTTTGGTGCGGCCGTCGTACATGGTCAGCACCACGGTGCTCACCTCAAGCTTCGGATTGAGGTGCGCCTTCACCATCTCGATGTTGCGCATCAACTGAGACACGCCCTCGAGCGCGTAGTACTCGCACTGGATCGGGATCATGACCTCCGGGGCGGCGACGAGCGCGTTGATGGTCAGTAGCCCGAGCGATGGCGGGCAGTCGATGAAGACGCAGTCGAAGTCCAGGCTGTCGAGGTCGGCCAGCGCCGTGCGCAACCGGTTCTCGCGCGCCACCATGCTGACCAATTCGATTTCGGCGCCCGCCAAATCGATCGTCGCCGGGATGCAGAACAGGCGCTCATTATGCGGGCTTTGGCGGAGCGCGTCGTGCACGGCGACCTCGCCGAGTAGTACTTCGTACGAGGAAGGCGTCCCCGATTGCCGATCGGTGATGCCGAGCGCCGTGCTTGCGTTGCCCTGAGGGTCGAGGTCGATGACGAGGGTCTTGAGTCCCTGAAGCGCGAGCGCTGCCGCGAGGTTGACCGCGGTCGTCGTCTTGCCGACGCCGCCCTTTTGGTTCGCGACCGTGAACACGCGGCGGCGGGACGGCCTGCGCAGTGGCGGGTAGGTGGTGTGCAGCACCCGCATGGCGCGTTCGGCGGCCGCCCCGATGGGGGTGTCAAAATCGTCCACTGTTTCACGTGAAACATTCGTCGTCGCGGTCGGCGCAGAGACGCCCGCCGGCGATGTGTCCGGATTCGTCGGCGCCGGAGCCGGCGCCCCCGCCTGGTGAACGTCTGCCGGCGCCTGCGAGGCCGCCGGCCAATCGCCTGAAGATGTCATCGGGTTCCGGCCTTCCCGGTCCGTGCCGGTTTGTGGTGCGGCGGCTTTGCGCGTCGCGCTAAAACTACGGTTGCGGGGGGACGCAAATAGTTCGCGCCACATGTCACCACCCTGACATCAGCGGCGCCCGATGCTGTCATCACACGCCGGAATTGTTCAACTTCATCGGAAGCCCGCTCCCCCTTGATGGCGAGCATCCGCCCGGAGGGCCGTAGTAACGGCAAGCTCCACTTGGTCAACTTGTCCAACGACGCAACCGCTCGCGACACCGCAGCATCCCTCTCCCCGAACCGGTTACGGACTCCCGGTTCCTCCGCACGGCCACGGACCACCTCGACGGCTAACCCTAGTTGGTTGATGACCTCGGCGAGAAATTCGCTGCGCCGCAGCAGCGGCTCGAGCAACACGACCTCAAGATCGGGCCGCGCGATCGCCAGCGGTATCCCGGGCAGGCCCGCCCCGCTGCCGATGTCGATGATGCGCTCGCCCCGGTCGAGGAGTTCGGCGACGGCCGCGCTATTGAGTATGTGGCGGTCCCAGATGCGGTCCACTTCCCGCGGGCCGAGCAGCCCCCGTTCCACACCCGCGGTCGCCAGGAATTCGGCATACCGCTGGGCGATTCCGAGCCGCTCGCCGAAGACCGCGGTCGCGGCGTCCCGGGGACCGCCGTCTGCGGCCTCCTCCCCCGAGCGACCCGTCGCGGCGTTCGCGGCGCGGCCATGTTTCACGTGAAACATCCTCTAGTTGCTGCGCGCACTTTCAACCTTTGGAGGCCGGTGGGACGACGGGAACTACACAGCTGTAACTCTGGGCGTCAGTCGTGCAGGACGACCACGCGGCGCGCAGGCTCAACGCCCTCGCTCTCGCTGTGTACTCCGGAGACCGCGGCGACAGCGTCGTGGACGATCTTGCGTTCGAACGGCGTCATGGGCGCAAGCTCTTCCCGCTCGCCGGATTCGAGCACCCGGCGCGCGACCTTGTCGCCCAGCGCCGCCAATTCCTCCCGCCGCCGCCGGCGCCAGCTCGCGATATCGAGCATCAATCGGCTTCGCACTCCGGTCTTTTGGTGAACCGCAAGCCGGGTGAGTTCCTGTAGCGCGTCGAGCACCTCGCCACCGCGACCCACCAACTTGTTCAGGTCGTCGCTGCCATCGATGCTCACGATGGCGCGGCTGCCCTCGACGTCCAAGTCGATGTCGCCGTCGAAGTCCAACAGGTCCAACAACTCTTCGAGGTAATCGCCGGCTATCTCGCCCTCGGCGACCAACCGCTCCTCCAGGTCATCGACCTCCTCCGCATCGGCGGCCGCAGCATCTTCGGCGGCCGATCGTGTGTCGAGCTCCGTATCAACGTCGCGTTCGGTGGTGTCGGCGTCTGTCATGTCTTCTCTCCCTCAATCCATGGGCCCCAGCCCAATGGGGTCACCCTCCCCGGGCGGCCCCCGATAGCTATTGCGCCCGTATCAGCGCTTGCGTTTTTTCGGTCGTGCCCCGGGCCGCGGCGTCCGGTTGCTCGGGCCCCCGCTCACGTCAGGTGCCGGGCCCCCGCTCACGTCAGGCGCCGGGCCGTCGGCCACATCGGAATCCGTCGCCGCGGAACCGGACGCGTCGGTGTCGCTCTCGGCCGCCGGCGAACCGTTCCCGCCCGGCGATGCCGCCTTGGGATTCCGCTTCGGCTTGGCTCCCGGCGCCGGCGCGTTCGCCGCCCGGCGCTGGATCACTTCCTGCTTCTTGGCTTCGTCCTCTTTCTCGATCATCCCGAAGACGTAGTGCTGCTGCCCGAAAGTCCAGATGTTGTTCGCGAACCAATACAGGATGATGGCGAGCGGAAGGAACGGCCCACCGACCACCACGCCGAGCGGAAACACGTACAACGCGAGCTTGTTCATCATCGCGGTCTGCGGGTTCGCCGCCGCCTCAGGGCTCTGCCGCGCCACCGACGCCCGGCTGTTGAAGTAGGTCGCGACACCCGCCAGGATCATCACCGGCAGGCCCACCGCGATCACTGCCGGCCGGCTGAAGAAGGTGAACGCATCCAATCCGGTGCGCTGCGTCATGAAGGCGCCGATCGGTGCGCCGAACAAGTTGGCGTCCAGGAAGTGCCCAACGTCGGTCGGGGTGAAGACGTAGTTTCCGGTGAGACGGTTCTGCGCCACCGACAAGTGGGGCTGGCCGAAGCCACCGGTGGTCCGGTTGAACGAGCGCAGCACGTGATACAGCCCGATGAAGACCGGGATCTGCGCCAACATCGGCAGGCAGCCCAGGATCGGGTTGAAGCCGTGTTCGCGCTGAAGCTTCTGCATCTCGAGCGCCATGCGCTGGCGATCCTTGCCGTACTTCTTCTGCAGCGCCTTGATCTGCGGCTGCAGCTCCTGCATCTGCCGCGTGGTGCGGATCTGCCGCACGAAAGGCTTATAGAGCAGCGCGCGCAGGCTGAAGACCAAAAACATCACCGACAGCGCCCAGGCAAAGAAGTTCGACGGCCCCAGCATGGAGGCGAACAGCTTGTACCAGACCCACATGATCCACGACACCGGGTAGTAGACGAAGTCGAGGCTGAAGAAATCAAACAAAAGATCCACTCTCCCCTCGCGACGCTCGGACGGCCCGGGCGTCGCTGGCATCTTGGCAATTCACGTGGCTTCCGGGGCGGTCCGGTATCGGGTCCCATCCGCCTTCATGCCATGGTCCGCACTTGGCGAGTCTGGCCGCAGCCAACCAGCTCCCGCGAATCAGGCCGTACTCGGTGAGCGCATCGACCGCGTACTGGCTGCAGGTCGGAACGAAGCGACATGTCGCCGGGCGCAGCGGCGACACCATATGCCGGTATAGCTGGATCAAAAAAATCACGCCGCGCGCGGCCGACCTTCCGACCGTACGGACGAACGCGCGCAGTCGCGCCGGCGCGGTCACGTCTTGCTCCCCGGCACTCGTCGCAAACACCGGCGCAGTTCCTGCTCGAGTCGGGCCGAAGACGCGGTCCGGCTGCTCGGCAGCGCACGGATGACCAACCGATCCGATTGGCCGAGTTCTCCCAGCAAGGTGCGGGCTACATGCCGCAGCCGGCGAGCGACGCGGTGGCGTTCTACGGCGGATCCGACGGGCTTCCCCACCACCAATCCGACACGCGGCGCGCGCATCTCGTCCCCATCGGATCCCCGGCGAAGATGGACGACGACATCGGGCTGCGACAGACGAACCCCGTGCTTCACCGCCGCGTCAAAGTCAATTGACCGCGTCATGCGGTTGCGTGCGGGAAGCACCGCTGAAAAACCTGGCGCTGCGATCAGGCAGAGAGCGCGCGGCGGCCCTTGCGGCGCCGACCGGACACGATCGCGCGCCCGGCACGTGTGCGCATCCGCAGGCGGAAACCATGCACGCGGGCTCGGCGCCGGTTATTCGGCTGGAAGGTCCGCTTGCCCTTGGCCACGACGTTCTCCTCGTTGTGTTGCCATCCGGCCGCTCAGACGTTTCGAATCGGGCTCGTCTGCGGTTCAACCGGAGGTGGTCTTGGTGCTGCTGGCCGGCGCGGTCCCCAAGTGATTCGGGTCGCAGCCGTATCGCCGACTTTCGGGCGACTGTTTGAGGGTACTGACGAGGCTTCGCCTGGTCAAACCTGGCTTGCCACAACGGACCCGCGCGGAGAGGCGGAGAAAGATTTCCGTTTCGATCACACTGGCCGCAGTCGTCGTTACCATAACGAGCCGAAGCAAGCCTTACACACCCTAAATGACCCGATTGGAATGCGGCAGAACTGTTGGCAGCCGAACGGAAAACTGTTAGCTTCTGCGAAGTCGTTTTAGACGACAAGCAGCGCTCGGCAACGAAGCGAGGATGGTGGATCGACTAGCTGCCTAGACAACCTTTCGAGGTTCTCTTCCAGCGCGGAGATCACGAGCCGGCCGATAGGTTGTGGCTCGCCTACGATCGTCCTGTCCACACCTGTGTATAACTATGTGGACAGTTGTTTTGTCGCCAAGCGTGGTGTAACTCGGGTCGGGACGTTCGAGAACCAGGGAGATGCGTCGTTGACCGATGACCCCGGTTCCAGTTTCACGACAGTGTGGAATGCGGTCGTTTCCGAACTCAACGGGGAACCCACCGCGGATGGCGTGGCCGTCAACCGCACGGCCCTTGTCACTCCCCTCACTCCGCAGCAACGAGCGTGGCTGAATCTGGTCCGCCCACTGACCATCGTCGAGGGATTCGCGCTGTTGTCGGTGCCGAGCAGCTTCGTCCAGAACGAGATCGAAAGACATCTGCGGGCCCCGATCACCGATGCGCTCAGCCGCCGACTCGGGCAGCAGATCCAACTGGGCGTTCGCATCGCTCCCCCGCCCGACGATGTCGACGATGCACTCATCCCGCCGGCGGAGCCGTTCCCCGGATCCGACCCGTCCTTCCCCGGCGACGAAGCGGTCGTCGACACCGAGGAAGCTTTCGAAAACAGCGAGACGGTCAACGACAACCAGCCGGGCTGGCCCAACTACTTCACCGAGCGGCCGCACGCGATCGATCCGGCAGTGGCCGCCGGAACCAGCCTCAACCGCCGCTATACGTTCGACACTTTCGTCATCGGCGCCTCCAACCGGTTCGCTCACGCCGCGGCGCTGGCGATCGCCGAAGCGCCGGCCCGCGCGTACAACCCGTTGTTCATCTGGGGTGAGTCCGGTCTCGGCAAGACCCACCTGCTGCACGCCGCCGGGAATTACGCGCAGCGGCTCTTCCCGGGGATGCGAGTCAAGTACGTCTCCACCGAGGAATTCACCAACGACTTCATCAACTCGCTGCGCGACGACCGCAAGGTCGCGTTCAAGCGCAGCTACCGCGACGTCGACGTCCTGCTAGTCGATGACATTCAGTTCATCGAGGGCAAGGAAGGTATCCAGGAGGAGTTCTTCCACACCTTCAACACCCTGCACAACGCGAACAAACAGATCGTCATCTCGTCGGACCGGCCGCCCAAGCAGCTGGCCACGTTGGAAGACCGGCTGAGAACACGGTTCGAGTGGGGCTTGATCACCGATGTGCAGCCCCCGGAACTGGAAACGCGCATCGCCATTTTGCGCAAGAAGGCTCAAATGGAGCGGCTGGCGGTCCCCGACGACGTGCTGGAACTCATCGCCAGCAGCATCGAACGCAACATTCGAGAGCTCGAAGGAGCCCTCATTCGGGTGACCGCGTTCGCCTCGCTGAACAAGACGCCGATCGATAAGGCGCTGGCCGAGATCGTGCTGCGCGACCTGATCGCCGATGCCAGCACAATGCAGATCAGCGCGGCCACCATCATGGCGGCCACCGCCGAATACTTCGACACCACCGTGGAGGAACTCCGCGGCCCCGGAAAGACCCGGGCCCTGGCCCAGTCGCGCCAGATCGCCATGTACCTGTGCCGCGAGCTCACCGATCTCTCACTGCCCAAGATCGGGCAGGCATTCGGCCGTGATCACACGACGGTCATGTATGCGCAGCGCAAGATCTTGTCCGAAATGGCCGAGCGGCGCGAGGTTTTTGATCACGTCAAAGAACTCACCACTCGCATCCGTCAGCGCTCCAAGCGCTGAATCGTCTTCCCCCGGCGCGGCGAACCACCGGTTTCGGCTTTGGGCCGCCCTGTTCGTAATTTTTTTCGAGAAACTTCACGCGCGTCTGTCACACCCGTCCCACCGACGGCATGTGGGCAGGGCTGTGTACAACGCAATTAAACGCCGGTGTACTAACGCGGCCTGGGTGCACAGCTGTCGTTCGTCCCCACGCCCCCAACACATCACCCACAGGCGTTCACCGCACGATGCACAACCCGATCGTGGCGCTAGCTGCGCCGAGGCCGTGCTGTCCCCAGAGTGCACAGGCCTTAATACTGGTACTGAGATATCTTCATCGGTTCTTCTTTGGAATACAGCCTTGGGGACGCGCGGTACACACCCGTCGGCTGAGCCTTCGTCAGCCCGGGTTGTCGGGCTTTGCGATTAGCTTTCAAGATGGCGTCGAAGGATCTACGGTTGTTCTTCGACTGCCGTTGCGGTCGTCGTTGGCATTAGCCTCCATCGGCGGTCGCGGCGGAGCCCCGTGCTAGCGGGGGCGGCTAGCCACTGGATTCGAAAACGCTGGGTAGGTGAAGGGACGCTATGGACGCGGCGACGACAACGGCTGGCCTCAGCGACTTGAAATTTCGTTTGGTGCGGGAGTCTTTCGCGGACGCGGTGTCATGGGTGGCGAAGAACCTGCCGTCCAGACCCGCCGTGCCGGTGCTTTCCGGTGTGCTGCTGTCGGGGACCGATGAGGGCCTGACGATCTCCGGATTCGATTACGAGGTTTCCGCGGAAGCGCAGGTTGCAGCCGAAATAGCTTCTCCGGGAAGCGTTTTGGTATCCGGCAGGTTGCTGTCGGACATCGTGCGGGCACTGCCCAACAAACCGATCGACTTCTACGTCGACGGCAACCGTGTGGCGCTGCACTGCGGGAACGCCAGGTTCTCGCTGCCGACGATGGCGGTTGAGGATTATCCGACGTTGCCGGCGCTGCCGGAAGAGACCGGGACGCTGCCCGCCGATTTGTTCGCCGAGGCGATCAGCCAGGTCGCCATCGCCGCCGGCCGTGACGACACGTTGCCGATGCTGACCGGGATCAGGGTTGAGATTTCGGGTGAGACGGTGGTTTTGGCCGCCACCGACAGGTTCCGGTTGGCAGTTCGTGAGCTGACCTGGTCGGCGGCCTCGCCCGACATAGAAGCCGCGGTCCTGGTCCCGGCCAAGACACTGGCCGAAGCCGCCCGGACCGGCGCCGACGGGTCCGAGGTTCGCTTGTCATTGGGTGCGGGATCGGGCGTCGGAAAAGACGGATTGCTCGGCATCAGCGGTAACGGTAAGCGCAGCACCACCCGACTGCTCGATGCCGAATTCCCGAAGTTCCGTCAGCTGTTGCCGGCCGAGCACACGGCCGTCGCGACCATCGACGTGGCCGAGCTGACCGAGGCCATCAAGCTCGTCGCGCTGGTGGCCGACCGGGGCGCCCAGGTCCGGATGGAATTCAGCGAGGGCTCGCTGCGGCTGTCCGCGGGCGCCGACGACGTCGGCCGGGCCGAGGAAGATCTGGCGGTCGATTTTGTCGGAGAGCCGCTGACGATCGCGTTCAACCCGACGTATCTGACCGACGGCTTGGGATCGGTCCATTCTGAGCGGGTGTCGTTCGGTTTCACGACCCCGGGCAAGCCGGCGTTGCTGCGACCGGTGTTGAGTGACGACAGCCACCCGAGCGGGACGGGCCCTTACAGCGCTGTACCGACCGATTACGTCTACTTGTTGATGCCTGTCCGGTTGCCTGGCTAGGTGTACGTCCGGCATTTGGGACTGCGCGATTTCCGGTCCTGGGCACACGCCGACCTCGAATTGCAGCCTGGTCGGACGGTCTTCATCGGATCCAATGGATTTGGGAAGACGAATCTCCTTGAGGCGCTGTGGTATTCGAGCACCATGGGGTCACATCGGGTGGGAACGGACGTGCCGTTGATCCGCGCGGGCGCGGACCGTGCGGTGGTTTCGACGATCGTGGTCAACGAGGGCAGGGAGTGCGCGGTCGATCTGGAGATCGTGGCCGGCCGGGCGAACAAGGCGCGGCTGAACCGATCCCCGGTGCGCAGCACCCGAGAGGTCATCGGGGTCCTGAGGGCGGTGTTGTTTGCCCCCGAGGACCTGTCCCTGGTGCGGGGCGATCCGTCCGACCGGCGGCGTTACCTCGACGACTTGGCGACGGTGCGCCGCCCGGCGGTGGCCGCGGTGCGTTCCGACTACGACAAAGTCTTGCGGCAACGCACGGCGCTGTTGAAATCGCTATCCGGGGCCCGTTATCGCGGCGACAAGAGCGCTCTGGACACGCTTGACGTCTGGGACAGTCGCCTCGCCGAGCACGGCGCCCAATTGATGGCCGCCCGCATCGATTTGGTGAACCAGTTGGCACCCGAGGTCGAAAAGGCCTACCAGTTGTTGGCCCCCGGATCCCGTGCCGCTTCCATCGGCTATCGATCGAGCCTGGGCGCCGAGGCTCCGGCGGACATCGCCGATGCCGACCGCGATTCGCTGGAAGCCGCCCTGCTCGCGGCGTTGGCGGCGCGCCGCGATGCGGAACTGGAACGCGGCATGTGTCTCGTTGGGCCACACCGTGACGACTTGGAATTGTGGCTCGGCGACCAGCCCGCGAAAGGCTTTGCCAGTCACGGGGAGTCGTGGTCGGTGGCGTTGTCGCTGCGGCTGGCCGCATACGAATTACTGCGAACCGAAGAAAGCGAACCCGTGTTGTTGCTCGACGACGTGTTCGCCGAACTCGACGCGGCCCGTCGCCGCGCGCTGGCTACGGTGGCCGAATCGGCCGAACAGGTGTTGGTCACCGCGGCGGTGCTCGAAGACATTCCGGCGGGCTGGGAAGCCAGGCGGATCTATGTCGACCTACGCGACAGCGACGCCGGGCGCGTATCGGAGATGCACTCATGACGGGCGGGGATGAGGATTCGCGCCCCACCGAACCGTCGAATGCCTTGAGCGGGATCGACTTGGTCCGCCGCACCCTCGAGGAAGCTCGGGCGGCCGCCCGGGCTCAGGGAAAAGACGCCGGCCGCGGCCGAGCGGCGGCCCCCGCACCGCGCCGTGTGGCGGGCCAGCGGCGCAGTTGGTCGGGACCAGGACCCGATACCCGCGATCCCCAGCCCCTGGGCAGGCTGGCGCGTGATCTGGCGAAGAAGCGGGGCTGGTCCGCGCAAGTCGCCGAGGGCACCGTCCTGGGCAACTGGGCGACCGTCGTCGGCCACCAGATCGCCGACCACGCCGCCCCGACCGCGCTCAAGGACGGGGTGCTGAGCGTGGCCGCGGAATCGACAGCATGGGCCACCCAACTGCGGATGATCCAGTCACAGTTACTGGCCAAGATCGCCGCCGCCGTCGGCAATGGGGTGGTGACGTCGCTGAAAATCACCGGCCCGGCCGCGCCGTCCTGGCGCAAGGGACCGCGCCATATCGCCGGAAGGGGCCCGCGCGACACCTACGGTTAGGGCGCTGGACACCCGGCCGCGGATCCCCAGCCGAGGATTCGTTCACAGGCCCCTGAAATCCGCCAGGACGACGCGGACCCCCTCGACATACGTCGGGACGCGGCCAGAATAAAGAAATCGTGCGCACGGCGCGGTTAGCTGGGTAGAAACGCGGCCAGAAAATCGGTGCGGACGGACGATCACGCTAGACTGACGGCATGCGACTGTTGCGGTGATGAGGAACCGCCCGCATGAAACCCCAAGGAGAGCATTCCGACCGTGGCTGCCCAGAAGAAGAAGGCACAAGACGAATACGGCGCTTCAGCGATCACCGTGCTCGAGGGCCTCGAGGCCGTCCGCAAACGCCCCGGCATGTACATCGGGTCCACCGGTGAGCGTGGTCTGCACCACCTCATCTGGGAGGTGGTCGACAACTCGGTCGACGAGGCGATGGCCGGCTACGCAGACAAGGTCGACGTCCGGATTCTCGACGATGCCAGCGTCGAGGTTTCCGACAACGGGCGCGGCATCCCGGTGGCGATGCACGCGACCGGCGCCCCCACCGTCGACGTCGTGATGACGCAACTACACGCCGGCGGCAAGTTCGGCGGTGAGAACAGTGGTTACAACGTCAGCGGTGGCCTGCACGGCGTCGGTGTGTCGGTGGTCAACGCGCTTTCCACCCGGCTCGAGGTGGACATCGCCCGCGACGGCCACGAATGGTCGCAGTATTACGAGCGCGCCGTGCCAGGAACCCTCAAACAGGGCGAGGCCACCAAGCGCACCGGCACGACCATCCGATTCTGGGCGGATCCCGAAATCTTCGAGACCACCGAGTACGACTTCGAGACCGTCGCGCGCCGGCTGCAGGAGATGGCTTTCCTCAACAAGGGGCTGACGATCAACCTCACCGACGAGCGGGTGAGCAACGAAGAGGTCGTCGACGAGGTCGTCAGCGACACCGCCGAAGCGCCCAAGTCCGCAAAGGAAAAAGCAGCGGAATCCGCTGCGCCGCATAAGGTCAAGCACCGCACCTTCCACTACCCCGGTGGGCTCGTCGACTTCGTCAAGCACATCAACCGGACCAAAAGCCCCATCCAGCAGAGCATCATCGACTTCGACGGCAAGGGTCCCGGCCACGAGGTCGAAATCGCGATGCAGTGGAACGGCGGCTACTCGGAATCGGTGCACACCTTCGCCAACACCATCAACACCCACGAGGGTGGTACCCACGAAGAGGGCTTCCGCAGCGCGCTGACGACGGTGGTCAACAAGTACGCCAAGGACAAGAAGCTGCTGAAGGACAAGGATCCGAACCTCACCGGCGACGACATCCGCGAGGGCCTGGCCGCGGTGATCTCGGTCAAGGTCAGCGAACCGCAGTTCGAGGGCCAGACCAAGACCAAATTGGGCAACACCGAAGTCAAATCGTTCGTGCAGAAGGTCTGCAACGAACAGCTCACCCACTGGTTCGAAGCCAACCCCGCGGACGCCAAGGTCGTGGTCAACAAGGCCGTGTCGTCGGCCCAGGCCCGCATCGCGGCGCGCAAAGCGCGAGAGTTGGTCCGCCGCAAGAGCGCCACTGACCTCGGCGGCCTGCCCGGCAAGCTCGCCGACTGCCGCTCCACCGACCCGCGCAAGTCGGAATTGTATGTGGTGGAGGGTGATTCGGCCGGCGGCTCGGCCAAGAGCGGCCGCGACTCGATGTTCCAGGCCATCCTGCCGCTGCGCGGCAAGATCATCAACGTGGAGAAGGCCCGCATCGACCGGGTTTTGAAGAACACCGAAGTCCAAGCGATCATCACCGCGCTGGGCACCGGCATTCACGACGAGTTCGACATCACCAAGCTGCGCTATCACAAGATCGTGCTGATGGCCGACGCGGACGTCGACGGTCAGCACATCTCTACGTTGTTGTTGACGCTGTTGTTCCGGTTCATGAGGCCGCTGATCGAGAACGGGCACGTGTTTTTGGCACAGCCGCCGCTCTACAAACTGAAGTGGCAGCGCAGCGATCCTGAATTCGCCTACTCCGACCGCGAGCGCGATGGCTTGCTGGAGGCCGGTCAGAAGGCGGGCAAGAAGATCAATAAGGACGACGGCATCCAGCGCTACAAGGGTCTCGGTGAGATGGACGCCAAGGAATTGTGGGAAACCACAATGGATCCCACCGTCCGGGTGCTGCGTCAAGTCACGCTCGACGACGCCGCGGCCGCCGACGAGCTGTTCTCCATCCTGATGGGCGAGGACGTCGACGCGCGGCGCAGCTTTATCACCCGTAACGCCAAGGACGTTCGCTTCCTGGACGTCTGAGCGATCCAGACCTACCACCGTTGACCAACCAACGAGGAATACATGACTGACACCACGCTGCCCCCAGGTGACGACTCCGTCGACCGGATCCAGCCGGTCGACATTCAGCAGGAGATGCAGCGCAGCTACATCGACTACGCGATGAGCGTCATCGTCGGGCGCGCCCTGCCCGAGGTGCGCGACGGTCTCAAGCCGGTGCACCGCCGGGTGCTGTATGCGATGTTCGACTCCGGGTTCCGACCGGACCGCAGCCACGCCAAGTCGGCGCGCTCGGTCGCCGAGACCATGGGTAACTACCACCCGCACGGTGACGCATCGATCTACGACACGTTGGTGCGAATGGCGCAGCCGTGGTCGCTGCGTTATCCACTGGTCGACGGGCAGGGCAACTTCGGTTCGCCGGGTAACGACCCGCCAGCGGCCATGCGGTACACCGAGGCGCGGCTAACGCCGCTTGCGATGGAGATGCTTCGTGAAATCGATGAGGAGACAGTCGATTTCATCCCCAATTATGACGGCCGGGTGCAAGAGCCGACCGTGCTGCCCAGTCGGTTCCCCAACCTGCTGGCCAACGGCTCCGGCGGTATCGCGGTCGGCATGGCGACCAACATCCCGCCGCACAACCTGCGGGAGCTCGCCGAAGCCGTCTACTGGTGCCTGGACAACCACGAGGCCGACGAAGAGGCCACGCTCGCCGCGGTCTGCGAGCGGGTCAAGGGCCCGGACTTCCCCACCTACGGTCTTATCGTCGGGTCGCAAGGCATCCACGACGCGTACAACACGGGCCGTGGATCCATCCGGATGCGCGGAGTCGTTGAGGTGGAAGAAGATTCACGCGGCCGCACCGCGCTGGTGATCACCGAGCTGCCGTACCAGGTGAACCACGACAACTTCATCACTTCGATCGCCGAGCAGGTCCGCGACGGCAAGCTGGCCGGCATCTCGAACATCGAAGACCAATCCAGCGACCGTGTCGGCCTGCGCATCGTGGTAGAGATCAAGCGCGACGCCGTGGCCAAGGTGGTGCTGAACAACCTCTACAAGCACACCCAGCTGCAGACGAGTTTCGGCGCGAACATGCTGTCGATCGTCGACGGGGTGCCGCGCACGCTGCGGCTCGACCAGATGATCCGCTACTACGTCGCGCACCAACTCGACGTCATCGTGCGGCGCACCACCTACCGGTTGCGCAAGGCGAACGAACGCGCGCACATCTTGCGCGGTCTGGTCAAGGCGCTCGACGCGCTCGACGAGGTCATCGCGCTGATCCGGGCGTCGGAGACCGTGGAGATCGCGCGGGCCGGCCTGATCGAGCTGCTGGACATCGACGAGATTCAGGCCCAGGCGATCCTGGACATGCAGCTGCGCCGGTTGGCCGCCCTGGAGCGCCAGCGCATCGTCGACGACCTCGCCAAGATCGAAGCCGAGATCGCGGACCTGGAAGACATCCTGGCCAAGCCCGAGCGGCAGCGGCGGATCGTGCACGACGAGCTGGCCGAGATCGTCGACAAGCATGGCGACGAGCGCCGCACCCGGATCATCGCCGCCGACGGTGACGTCGCCGACGAGGACCTGATCGCGCGCGAAGACGTCGTCGTCACCATCACCGAGACCGGCTACGCGAAGCGGACCAAGACCGACCTGTACCGCAGCCAGAAGCGCGGCGGCAAGGGGGTCCAGGGCGCCGGGTTGAAGCAGGACGACATCGTGCGGCACTTCTTCGTGTGCTCGACGCACGACTGGATTCTGTTCTTCACCACGCAGGGTCGGGTCTATCGGGCCAAGGCCTACGACCTGCCGGAGGCCTCGAGGACTGCTCGCGGTCAGCACGTCGCGAACCTACTGGCCTTCCAGCCCGAGGAGCGGATCGCTCAGGTCATCCAGATCAAGAGCTACGAGGACGCGCCCTATCTGGTGCTGGCCACCCGCAACGGTCTGGTCAAGAAGACCAAGCTGACCGACTTCGACTCGAACCGGTCGGGCGGGATCGTGGCGGTCAACCTGCGCGACGGCGACGAGCTGGTCGGTGCGGTGCTCTGCTCCGCCGACGACGACCTGCTGCTGGTCTCGGCCAACGGCCAATCCATCCGGTTCTCGGCGACCGACGAAGCGCTGCGCCCGATGGGCCGCGCCACCTCCGGCGTGCAGGGCATGCGGTTCAACGCCGACGACTACCTGTTGTCACTCAACGTCGTCCGCGCAGACACCTACCTGCTGGTCGCGACGTCGGGCGGATACGCCAAGCGGACCGCGATCGAGGAGTATCCGGTGCAGGGCCGCGGCGGCAAGGGAGTCCTGACAGTGATGTACGACCGTCGGCGTGGCAGGCTGGTTGGTGCGTTGATCGTCGATGAGGACAGCGAGCTCTACGCAATCACCTCGGGAGGCGGCGTCATCCGGACCGCGGCGCGCCAGGTTCGCAAGGCGGGACGGCAGACCAAGGGCGTGCGCCTGATGAACCTGGGTGAGGAGAACACTCTGTTGGCCATTGCCCGCAACGCCGAAGAAAACGCGGACGAAGTCGTCGAGCAAAGCGACGGTGCGGAGTCAGATAGTTAGTCGGTAGCCAGGCACTAGACTCGGCCCGACCAGACATAATGCGACTGCCACCGCTTGGGCGGCCTTGGTAGGAGATCAAAGGAGTCGGGGTGACCTCACCGAACGAGCCGGGCGCCCCCAAGCAGGGGGATGGCCCCAACGGGGATGGTTCGGTCGAACGCGCCGGTGCGCGCCACGGGGCGCCGCCCTCTTGGGGCGGCCGCCCTGTGCGGGCGGCGATGGACCACCGTGGCAACGCAGCGGCGCCCGGCCCCAGGATCCGGGGCCTCGACCCAACGAGCCCTTCACGGAGAAGCGACCATCGGGCCAGGCCGGCGGCGTCGAATCCCGGTTGAACCGCTTCATCTCCGGCACCGCGGCGCCGGGGGCCGGCGCTCCGGCGCATGCCAGAGAGCCCGAGCCTGCGGGCACCCGCGGTGAGCCTGCGCCGACCGAGGCCTACGCCAGTGAATTACCGGATCTGTCCGGCCCGGTGCCACGCGGTCCGCATCGCAAGCCCAGCCCCGAGCGCCCCGCGGAGTCGCCGACCTCGTCGGGAGGCGGACGTCCGGCGACCGCCGAAAACCGGGAAGGCCGAGAAAACCGCGACAACCGGGTGCAGGTGTCACGCAGGACGCGCGGCCCGGTGCGCGCCAGCATGCAGATTCGCCGCATCGATCCATGGAGCACGCTGAAGGTGTCGCTGCTGCTCTCGGTGGCGCTGTTCTTCGTCTGGATGATTGCCGTCGCATTTCTGTACCTCGTGCTCGGCGGCATGGGCGTGTGGTCGAAGTTGAACAGCAACGTCGGTGACTTGCTCAACAACACCAGCGGCAGCAGCGGCGAGCTGGTGTCCAGCGGCACGATTTTCGGCGGCGCCGTCCTGATCGGCTTGGTGAACATCGTGTTGCTGACTGCGGCGGCCACCATCGCCGCGTTCATCTACAACCTGACGACCGATCTGATCGGCGGCATCGAGGTCACGTTGGCGGACCGCGACTAGCGTGAGTGCTGCGCTTTTGGGAGTCGGGCCGGGATTGCGGTAATCTCGTCGCTCGGCCGTACGCGAGTACGGGCCTATAGCTCAGGCGGTTAGAGCGCTTCGCTGATAACGAAGAGGTCGGAGGTTCGAGTCCTCCTAGGCCCACAACCATGTGCCCGTCAAGACGTTGCGTAAGACTCGCACTGCCGCTGGGACTTATCGCCGTATTGGCAGCGGTGGCGTGGTCACGACGCGGTGTCGAGGTCTGGCACGTGGCTATGGATGACCAAGGTCAGCCACTCGGTCACGATGAGGGGCCTTAGCTCAGTTGGTAGAGCACCGCCTTTGCAAGGCGGGTGTCAGGGGTTCGATTCCCCTAGGCTCCACAAGCCTCAATGTATGACCTCGGCTGATGCTGGACATTTTGTCTTCGGGTGATGGCTGACAGTGTTTCGGCTGATGGTTGACAGTTACTTCGGTTGATCCTTGACACTC
>NZ_LZMB01000382.1 GCF_001673555.1 Mycobacterium sp. 1165178.9
CTCACAACCGCTCGATGATCGTCGCGTTGGCCATGCCGCCGCCCTCGCACATCGTCTGCAAGGCGTACCGGCCGCCGCGCTGGTCGAGCGCGTTGACCATTGTCGTCATGATGCGAGCGCCGCTGGCGCCCAACGGGTGACCGATCGCGATCGCGCCGCCGTTGACGTTGGTCTTGGCCAGGTCGGCACCGGTGTCGTGTGCCCAGGCGAGCACGACGGGCGCGAACGCCTCGTTCACCTCGAACAGGTCGATGTCGGCGAGCGTCAGGCCCGCCTTCGACAACACCTTCTCGGTGGCCGGAATGACGCCGGTCAGCATGTACAGCGGGTCGGAGCCCACCACCGTGGCGGTGTGGATCCGGGCCAGCGGGCGCAGGCCCAGTTTCTTGGCGACCTCACTGCTGGTGATCAGTACCGCTGCGCTGCCGTCGGACAGCGGCGACGAATTGCCGGGCGTGATCTCCCAGTTGATCTGCGGGAAACGGGCTTTGGCCGCGTCGCTGTAGAACGCCGGCTGCAACCCGGCCAGCGTGTCGACCGTGGTGCCGGGGCGGATGATCTCATCGGTGGCCAGCCCGGCGATCGGAATGAGCTCGTTGTCGAATAGGCCTTCCTTGGTGGCGCGGGCGGCCTTCTCGTGGCTGCCGGCGGAGAACTCGTCGAGCTGGGCGCGCGAGAAGCCCCACTTCGCGGCGATCAGTTCGGCGCTGATTCCCTGCGGGACCAGGCCGTCGGGATACCGCCGGGTCATGTCCTCACCCATCGGGTTGCTGCCCGGCAATACCTGGGTGCCCATCGGGACACGGCTCATCGACTCCACCCCGGCGGCGATGACAACGTCGTAGGCGCCGGCGATCACACCCTGGGCCGCGAAGCTGATGGCCTGCTGGCTGCTGCCGCACTGCCGGTCGATCGAGACGCCCGGGACGGACTCCGGGAACCCCGCGCCCAGCAGGGCATTACGGGCGATGTTGGCAGCCTGGTCGCCGACCTGGGTGACGGCGCCGGCGATGACATCGTCGACTTGCGCCGGATCCACGCCGGTACGCGCCACCAGCTCGCGAAGGCTGTGTGCCAGCAGATCTGCGGGCAGCACGTCGTGCAGCGCGCCGCTGGCCTTGCCCTTGCCGATGGGGGTGCGGACGGCTCCGACGATGACGGCGTCGCGGTTCATGACTCCTCCTCGAGTCTTGTGGATCTAGGTATAGGTCGCTGTACCCAGATAAACACCTCGGTATGCTTAAAGCAACCCAGCTGTGGAGGTGATTTAGATGACACTGCTGCAAGGACCGCTCGCCGACCGTGACGCCTGGTCGGCGGTGGGCGAGTGTGCGATCGAGAAGACGATGGCGGTCGTCGGAACCAAATCCGCGATGCTGATCATGCGCGAGGCCTACTACGGCACCACCCGATTCGACGACTTCGCCCGCCGGGTGGGCATCACCAAGGCCGCCACCTCGGCGCGGCTGAGCGAACTGGTCGAGCTGGGGTTGCTACGGCGCCAGCCCTATCAGGAGCCCGGACAGCGCAGCCGCGACGAGTACGTGCTCACCGACGCCGGCATCGAATTCATGCCGGTGGTGTGGGCGATGTTCGAGTGGGGGAGGCGTCATCTGCCCGGCCGCAACCGGCTGCGGCTGGTCCACTTGGGCTGCGGAGCCGAGACGAGCGTCGAAATACGTTGCGCAGAAGGGCATCTGGTGCCGCCAGACGAGCTTGGCATGCGGCTGGCTAGGAAGTCTGGTTGAGCGCGGCCAGCAGACGGCGCGCCGCGGCGACGCGGCGCACGGCGGGTCCGGTCAGTGTGTCCAGGGCGCACTCCGGGTCGGCCGGCGGCCCCATGTGCCCGCAGCCGCGCGGGCAATCCGCAAGGGCCTCGGCCAAATCGGAAAACGCCATCATGACGTCGTCGGGCCGGATGTGTGCGAGCCCGAAGGATCGGATGCCCGGCGTGTCGATCACCCAGCCCGTGGTGCCCAGCGGTTCGGTCAACGGCAGCGCCACCGACTGCGTCGACGTGTGCCGTCCCCTGCCGATGTCGGTCACGTCGCCGACGGCACGGTCCGCGTCGGGCACCAGGCGGTTCACCAACGTGGACTTGCCGACGCCGGAATGCCCGAGCAGCACGGTGATCTTGCCCGCGAGCAGGTCCGCCACGGCGAGCAGGGGATCGTCGCGGCCGGCGGCGACCACCGTCAGGTCCAGGTCGACGAACTGCTCCGCGAATGGCTCGGGCGGGGCGAGGTCGGTCTTGGTCAGGCACAGGATCGGTGTCAGGCCGCCGGCGTAAGCGGCGATCAGCGTCCGGTCCACCAGGCCGGTACGGGGTGGCGGGTCGGCCAGCGCCACCACGATCAGCAGCTGATCCGCGTTGGCCACCACCACCCGTTCGGTCGGATCGGTGTCATCGGCGGTGCGCCGCAACACCGTTCGCCGCTCCCCGCGGCGCACGATGCGGGCCAACGTGTCCGGTCGGCCGGACAGATCGCCGACCACGTCGACGTCGTCGCCCACCACGATCGGGGTGCGGCCCAGTTCGCGGGCGCGCATGGCGGTGACGCGGCGATCGACGTCTCCGCCCAGTACACACCCCCACCGGCCGCGATCGACGCTGACCACCATCGCGGCCTCGGCATCGGCGTGCTCGGGGCGAGTCTTGGTCCGCGGTCGCGAACCCCGGCCGGAGCGGATCTTGACGTCCGACTCGTCGTAGTCGCCGGGCCTCACATGCCGTGCTCCAGCATCCGAGCCCACAGCTGCGGAAAGTCCGGCAACGTCTTGCTGGTGGCGCCGATGTCGCTCACCTCGACCCCGTCTACCCGCAGCCCTACGATCGCGCCCGCCATTGCCATCCGATGGTCGGCATACGCGTGCCACATCGCGGCACGCAGCGGCGTCGCTGTGATCACCAGGCCGTCGGACGTTTGCTCGCAATCGCCGGCCAGTCGGTTGATCTCGGCGCTCAGCGCGGCAAGCCGATCGGTCTCGTGCCCCCGCAGGTGAGCGATGCCGGTGAGCCGGGACACCGAACCGGGCGTCGCCAGCGCCGCCAGCGCGGCCACCGACGGTGTCAGCTCGCCGACCGCGCGCAGGTCGACGTCGAAACCGCCGTACTCCCCGGAGCCGCGCACCTCCAGATACGAATCGGTCTGCGTGACAACGGTATTCAGCTTGCCCAATACGGACAGGATGTCATCGGCGGGCTGCACGCTGTCGGCCGGCCAGCCGGTGATGCGCACGGCCCCGCCGCTGACCACTGCCGCCGCAAGGAACGGAACGGCGTTCGTCAGATCCGGCTCGATCTGCCAGTGCCGCGCCGCCACCGGCCCCGGGCGAACCGTCCAGCTGTTGGGAACGGAGTCGTCGACGTCGACGCCGGCCTGCCGCAACATCACCACGGTCATGGCGATATGCGGGGCCGACGGCAGTGCCGCACCGGTGTGTCGCACGGTCAGGCCCTCGGTGAACGAGGGTGCACACAACAGCAACCCCGAGACGAACTGCGAGGAGGCCGAGGCGTCGATTTCCACGGTGCCGCCGGTGATCGAACCGGCGCCCAGCACCCGGAACGGCAGGCCGGAGCCGTCGATCCGGACCCCGAGCCCGCGCAGCGCGTCCAGCAGCGGCGCGATGGGCCGCGCCCTGGCCTGCTCATCGCCGTCGAACTCCACCGCCGACTCGGCCAGCGCCGCCAGCGGCGGCACGAACCGCAGCACCGTGCCGGCCAGGCCGCAATCGACTTGCGCCGGTGTCCGCGGCGCGACGCGACCGCTGACCGTCAGTTCCGTCTCGTCTCCGTCGACACGTAAGCCCAGAGTGCGCAGCGCCCCGATCATCAGGTCGGTGTCCCGGCTGCGCAGCGCCCCGCTGATGGTCGGGGACCCCGAGCCCAGGGTGGCCGCCAGGCCCGCGAGCACCAAGGCCCGGTTCGTCTGCGACTTCGAACCCGGAACGGTCACGGTCGCCTGCACGGGCTGCGATGCCAGGGGAGCCGTCCACGTACTCATCGGTCCATCATTGCCTGTCGCCGGTTTCTGCCACCATGGAACGTATGTGTGGACGGTTCGCGGTAACAACCGATCCGGCCCTGCTGGCGGAGAAGATCAAGGCGATTGACGAGGCCACCGGTGCCGAGGCATCCGCGCCCAACTACAACGTGGCCCCGACCTCGACGATCGCAACCGTCGTCAGCCGGCATTCCGAGCCCGACGACCAGCCGACGCGGCGGGTGAGGCTGATGCGCTGGGGGTTGGTGCCGCCGTGGGCCAAGGCCGGTGCCGACGGCACGCCCGATACCAAGGGCCCCATGCTGATCAACGCCCGCGCGGACAAGGTGACCACGTCGCCCGCCTTCCGGACCAGCGCCAAGTCCAAGCGCTGCCTGATCCCGATGGATGGCTACTACGAATGGCGGGTCAACTCGAACGATGCCGCCGGCAAGAAGACCCGCAAGACGCCGTTCTTCATGTACTCCGAAGACGGGGAGCCGCTGTTCATGGCGGGCCTGTGGTCGGTGTGGAAACCGGCCAAGGACGCTTCGCCGTTGCTGAGCTGCACCATCATCACCACCGATGCGCCGGGAGAACTGGCGCAGATCCACGATCGGATGCCACTGGTGGTTCCCGAGCGCGACTGGGACCGGTGGCTGGACCCAGACGCCGCGATCGATGAGGACCTACTGGCTCGCACACCCGATGTGCGCGCCATCCGGATGCGCGAGGTGTCGACGTTGGTCAACAACGTCCGCAACAACGGTCCGCAGTTGCTCGAGCCGGCCGAGCCGCAGCCCGAGCAGATGAAAATCCTTTAGCGCTGCTTCGGCCCGACGAACGATCGTGATCAGTGCGTTATTCGCCGGCCGTCATCGACTCGATTGAGCAACGGTTTTGTGGCGCATGCATACCTTTTTCTCGCTGACGTGGCGCGGGAGAACCCGTCGGGCTGACCATCGATCTCATGACGAGTGCATTGCCTTGCCCGGATCTTTGCCCCGAGTGCAGTTTTCCCGAACTCGTACCCGGTCTGTGCTACTTCTGCGCTCCCGTTGTTGAAACGTCAGTCATCGCTCTCACGACCGTTAGGCGGCCTCGGGAAGAGCGCACCGACGCCGAACGTAGCGTGTCCAACGGTGCGCTCGGCACCTTCGCTGCGGCGGGCTGACGGACTGACCACGAAACCGCCCCTGGCGTTGAGCGTGGCACACGGCGTGACCGTGGCCGACGCCGAATCGGTTGCCGGCAACAACTTCTAATTTCCTGTTAACTCCGCTGGGCCGCGAGTGCCACCGCGCTAGCGACGGCTTCCAGCAGGCGGCCGAGTTGCTCGGCATCCCCGACGTCGCGGTCGCCGGCGGCGAGCCGGGTGAAGACACCGGCGATGAACGTGGTGACGGCGGTGGTCTGCGCGGCCAGCAGTGCGGGGTCGCGGGTGTCCGGCTGCAGGTGGGCGATGGCGTCGCGGGCCATGCCGTTGATCCGTGCGACAAACACCTGCGACGTTTCGGCCAGGCCGGGGTCGCGGGCGGCACCCAGCAGCAGCTCGTGGCGCGCCCTGTTGAGCATCAGACCGGGTCCGTCGGCCTGGATCATGGTGAGCTGGGCCAGGTGTGCGAAGGGGGAGCGCGGATCGACCGGCTCGTCGATTAGCGACTGCAGGTTGGCCACATCGATCTCCGCGACGCGCCTGCCGACGCCGCGCAGCAGGGCGGCGCGGGTGCGGTAGTAGTACGAGGTGGTGCCCTCCGGGACGCCGGCGACGCGGTCGACCTGCCCGTGCGTCAGTCCGCGCGAGCCGTGCTCGGCCAGCACCCGGATCGCGGCATCGCACAGGTCGCGGCGGCGTCCATCGCCGTTGCGTTTCCGGGTTCTGCCGGTGGCCATCACTGTCCTCAGCGCAGCACCGTGCCGCCGTCGACGTTGACGACCTGACCGTTGATCCATTCGCCCTCGGCGGAGAGCAGAAAAGCGACCAGCGCCGCGACGTCGCGGGGATCGCCGACGCGGGGTCCGCGGATGCGCTTGAGCGCCGCGGCCTGAAGGTCCGGCCATTGCGGCACCGACCGGATCGTCTCCGTGGCGGTGAACCCGGGCGCGACCGCGTTGCAGCGGATGTTGTCCTTTCCCCACCGCGAGGCGACGTGCCGGGTGAGCGCTCCGATGCCGGCCTTAGCGGTGGCATAGGCCGGACGCGCGGGCTCACCCTGGAACGCCGCCGCCGAGGACATGTTGACGATCGCCCCTCCGCCGCGGCGCAACATGTGCGGGATGGCGTACTTCATCGCGGCCACATAGCCGCGCAGGTTCACCGTCATCACCCGGTCCCAGACGTCGAAGTCGATGTCGACCACGTCGGTGTCGGAGCGGATGGTGCTCATGTCTGCGCCCACGTTGAACAGCAGGTCCACTCCACCGTAAGTGGTTGCGGCACAGTCGATCAGGCCGGCAACCGATGCGGGATCGGCCAGGTCGAAGCCCACGTGGGCGGCCGCGCCCCCGGCCGCCACGATCCGCGCGGCGGTCTGCCGCGCGGTGTCGACGGCGACGTCACCGATGACCACCCGGCAGCCCTCCTCGCCAAGTCGGACGGCCGTCGCGGCGCCGAGGCCGGTTGCGCCGCCGGCGACGATCACCACCTTGTCGGCCAGACCGCGCAGTCCCATGAGCGCCCCTTCCCGCATCGAAGACATTGACTTTACCTCTAGAACTGTAGAGGATCGCCAGTCATGGCAGGGATTCATGAAGAAGTCACCGCCATGGGCGACGGAATGCAGGCCGTGCACGATCCGACCGCCGAACTGATGAATTCCGGCGCCGACATCCACACCACCAGGCGCGAAGTCGAGGCGCCCGAACACCTCGACATTGGCGAGGGCTACGGCAAGACACCTCCTGGAATGTGCGGGCCATTTGGGGAAGGCCTGGCTCACCAAGTCGATCAACGAATTGAGGACGACCGAATGAACACCGTCAACTTCGACTTCACCGGCGCCCACGTGCTAGTGACCGGCGGCACCAGCGGCATCGGCAACGCCATCGCCGCCGCCTTCGCCGCCGCCGGGGCCGCCGTCACGGTGACCGGCACCCGCGGCTCGGCCGCGGACTATCCCGAAACGGAGCTGGACGCGTTCACCTACCACCAGTGCCAGATCCAGGATGCCGAGTCCGTTGACGCCCTGGCCGATTCGTTGGGCGATCTGGACATCCTGGTCAACAACGCGGGTGGCCCCTATCCCGCCGGCGACGAATACGACCCGGACGGCTACGTCGCGTCGGTGACGCAGAACATGCTCGGCCCGATGCGCCTGACCATGCACTGTCATGAGCGGCTGAAGTCGAGCCGGGCGCCGGGCGGCGCGAGTGTCGTCAGCGTGGTCTCCATGTCCGCGTTTCGCTCCGCGGTCTTCGTCCCGGGTTACGCCTCGTCGAAGATGGGTCTGGTCGCGCTGACCATGAACCTGTCCCGCCGGTGGGCCAACGACGGGATCCGGGTCAATGCCATCGCGCCGGGGCTCATCGAAACCCGAATGACCCATCCGGCCATGGGAATTCCCGAAGTGATGGATGCGGAGATCGGCTTCCACACCCCATTGGGCAGACCCGGCACACCCCAGGACTGCGCCGGCGCGGTGCTGTTCTTGTGTACCGACGCCGCCTCGTACATCACCGGCAGCACCATCGCCGTCGACGGCGGATACCTGACGGTCTGATCCAAGGGGTTAGGGACCCGAATACCCCGGCGGATTCACGCCGTCCACCCAGAAGTCGACACCCAGCTTCGAGCCGGGAATGCAGTCGTAGGTCGACAGGTCGGTGACACCGGATTCCACCAGCACGTCCTCGCACAGCAGCATGTTGCCGGTGAACTCCTTGGACGGCTTGTTGAGGATGACGTACGCCGCGTCGGAGTAGATCTCGGGCTTGCGGGCGCGTCCCATCGCCTCGTCGCCGCCGAGCAGGTTCTGCACTGCGGCCGTGGCCACCAGCGTGCGCGGCCACAACGTGTTGGACGCGATGCCCTCCTCGCGCATTTCCTGCGCGATGCCCAACGCGCACAACGTCATACCGAACTTGGCCATCATGTACGCCGTCGGCTTCAGCCACTCCTGACCCAGCAGCACCGGCGGGGACAGCGTCAGGATGTGCGGGTTCTCCCGGCCCTTCATGTGGGGCAGGCACGCTTGGGACACCGCGTACGTGCCGCGCACCTGGATGCCGTTCATCAGGTCGAACCGCTTCATCGGCACCTCGGAGATGGAACCCAGGTTGATCGCCGACGCGTTGTTGACGCAGATGTCGATGCCGCCGAACTGCTCGACGGTCTTGGCCACGGCCGCCTCTACCGATTCCGGGTCGCGGACGTCCCCGACGATCGGGAGGGCCTGCCCACCGGCTTCCTCGAGCTCCTTGGCCGCTGTGAACACCGTCCCGGGCAACTTCGGGTGCGGTTCGGCGGTCTTGGCGATCAGCGCGATGTTGGCGCCGTCTTGTGCGGCGCGCTTGGCGATCGCCAGGCCGATGCCGCGGCTGGCGCCGGAGATGAACATGGTCTTGCCTCGCAGAGACTTGGCGTGGGACATGGCGTCACACTAACGCCACGCCCGAATCGCCCGGATCGGGGTCCGAACCCGGCGGCCAGGGCAGGCACCCGGCCACAGCGCGTTGCGGAAATAGCGAGGTCGCGCGCGGCGTTGATCCAGTCGGTCTCACATGCGGTGGAGCGGACCCGGACGGACGGCGTCGGGGTCAGCCTTTAGATTGGAGGAGCAGCGTGGTGTCAACGGCGACGAGCCTGTTAGGCGAGGAGCGGTTGGCTGGCTTCCTTGCGAGTCCGGTGGCGCTTTTGGTGCTCTCCGGCAACACCGCCGCAGAAGGGACCGGGTTGATCGACATGGCCGACTCCGAAGATGGCCGCGATGGTGCGATCGGGCCCGAGGTTTCCGAGCCCGCAGCGCACGAGACGGACGCAGAACTAACGGCGCGGTTCGAGCGCGACGCGATTCCCCTGCTGGACCAGCTCTACGGCGGCGCGCTGCGCATGACGCGCAATCCCGCCGACGCCGAAGATCTGCTGCAAGAGACCATGGTCAAGGCCTACGCGGGGTTCCGCTCGTTTCGGGCCGGCACCAATCTCAAGGCGTGGCTGTACCGGATCCTGACCAACACCTACATCAACAGCTATCGCAAGAAGCAGCGCCAACCCGCCGAGTATCCGACCGAGGAGATCACCGACTGGCAGCTGGCCTCCAACGCCGAGCATTCGTCGACCGGGCTGCGTTCGGCAGAGGTGGAGGCCCTCGAGGCGCTGCCTGACTCGGAGATCAAGGACGCGCTGGCGGCTTTGCCGGAGGAATTCCGGATGGCGGTCTATTACGCCGACGTCGAAGGCTTTCCGTACAAGGAAATCGCCGAGATCATGGATACGCCGATTGGAACGGTAATGTCACGGCTGCACCGCGGCCGCCGACAGCTACGTGGCCTGTTGGCCGACGTTGCCAAGGAGCGCGGTTTCAACCGCGGTCAGCAGACGCACGAGGAGGTGTCGTCATGAGCGAGTTCTCCGGCCAGGGCGGTGCCTCGCCCGAAGCCTGCCCCAACGACGAATCACACGGCAGCGTCGGCTGCGCGGAGGTCATCCGCCAAGTCTGGCTACTGCTCGACGGTGAATGCGGTCCGGACACCCGCGAGCAGCTGCGCCAGCACCTCGAGGCGTGCCCCGGCTGCTTCAAGCACTACGGGCTCGAAGAGCGGATCAAGGCATTGATCGCCACCAAATGCAAGGGCGAGAAGGCCCCCGAGGGGTTGCGCGAGCGGCTACGGCTCGAGATCCGGCGCACCACGATCATCCGGGGTACGCAGTAGCGTCCGTCAGGAGTTGGGACGCTTGCCGTGGTTGGCCTTGCTGTGCTTGCGGTCGCGCTTCTTACGGCCTCGTTTGGCCATGGTGAAAACCTCCGTGATTGCTGTCAAACTAGGCGCCCGGCGCCCGTTGGCTTGACGGCCATTCTCTCACGAGACGTCCTATGCAGTGTCTTCGCCCTCGTGGGGCGACTCCGGGCCCCGTGCGCCGCAACTCCGACCGGCCCTGTGGTTCGATGTATCCGAGCCTGATGGGCCTGATTGAACCGTGATGACCAGCAGCCAGCCTGCGCGAAGGCCGAGACGAGTGGGGTGAAGATGGCGGAGGATGTGCGCGCCGAGATCGTGGCCAGCGTGCTCGAAGTCGTTGTGAACGAGGGTGACCAGATCGGCAAAGGCGACATCGTGGTGCTGCTGGAGTCGATGAAGATGGAGATCCCCGTCCTGGCCGAAGTCGGCGGCACCGTCAGCAAGGTCAGCGTGTCGGTGGGCGACGTGATTCAGGCGGGCGACCTCATCGCGGTGATCAGCTAGCCGTCGGGCCGCCTCGACCAGCCGCCGGGAACGACCCGGGGAGTAAGCGATGTCAACTCTCGGTGATCTGCTCGCCGAACACACCATGCTGCCGGGCAACGCGGTGGACCACCTGCACGCGGTGGTCGGGGAGTGGCAGCTGCTGGCGGACTTGTCCTTCGCCGACTACCTGATGTGGGTCCGGCGCGACGACGGCGTGCTGGTCTGTGTGGCGCAGTGCCGACCGAACACGGCACCCACGGCGCTGCAGACCGACGCGGTGGGAACCGCCGTCGGATCCGACCGGTTGGCTCTGGTGGCCGAGACGTTCGCGTCGGGCACTGCCGGACGCAGCGACGTTGCGGGACAAGAAGATTCGTGGTTACCAGGCACCCACATAGCGGCGTCTCCGGTGCGCTACGGCGGCAAGGTGGTGGCCGTGCTCACCCACCATCAGACCGCGCTGGCCGCCGACCGCACGTCCGGTCAGCTGGAGATCGCCTACCGGGAGTGCGCCACCGATCTGGTCCAGATGCTCGCGGAGGGGACCTTCCCGGACGTGGGGGACGTGGTGATGTCGCGGTCGACGCCTAGGGCGGGCGATGGCTTCATCCGCCTCGATGTGCACGGCGTCGTCGCCTACGCCAGTCCCAACGCGCTGTCGGCCTACCACCGGATGGGCCTGACCACCGAGCTGGAGGGGCGCAACCTCATCGAGGTCACGCGCCCGCTGATCTCCGACCCTTTCGAGGCCCAGGAGGTGGCCGAGCACGTGCGGGATCTGGTGGCCGGCGGGCGCAGCAGCGCATGGAGGTCGACGCCGGGGGCGCCACCGTGCTGCTGCGCACGCTGCCGTTGATGGTCGACGGCGCCAGCGCCGGTGCGGCGGTGCTGATCCGCGACGTCACGGAGGTCAAGCGTCGCGACCGGGCCCTGATTTCTAAGGACGCCACCATCCGGGAGATCCACCACCGGGTGAAGAACAACCTGCAAACCGTGGCGGCGCTGTTGCGCCTGCAGGCCCGCCGGACCGTCAACGCGGAGGGGCGCGAGGCCCTGATCGAGTCGGTGCGGCGGGTGTCGTCGATCGCCTTGGTGCACGACGCGCTGTCGATGTCGGTGGACGAGCAGGTCAACCTCGACGAGGTGATCGACCGGATCCTGCCGATCATGAACGACGTGGCGTCGGTGGACCGGCCGATCCGGATCAATCGGGTCGGCGACCTCGGTGTGCTGGACTCCGACCGGGCCACCGCGCTGATCATGGTGATCACCGAGCTGGTGCAGAACGCGATCGAACACGCCTTTGACCCGGCGGCCGAAGAAGGCTCGGTGACGATTCGCGCCGAGCGATCCGCCCGCTGGCTCGACGTCGTGGTGCACGACGACGGTCGCGGGCTGCCGGAAGGATTCAGCCTGGAGACCTCCGACAGCCTCGGTCTGCAGATCGTGCGGACGCTGGTGTCGGCCGAGCTCGACGGGACGCTGGGCATGCGTGAGGCGCCCGCCCGCGGCACCGACGTGGTACTACGGGTGCCGATCGGCCGGCGAACCCGTTTGCTGCTCTAGGCGCGCGCGTCGCACCGCACTCACACGCAAAGGTGCGGCCCCGACTTTCGTCGAGGCCGCACAAATTGCGTTATGTGGGTTATACCCCGCTGCGGGCCTTCGTCCGGGCGTTGCGACGCTTCAGTGCACGCCGCTCGTCTTCGCTCATACCGCCCCAGACGCCCGAGTCCTGGCCAGTGTTCAGGGCCCAACCGAGGCACTCTGTGGTCACCGGACACCGATTACAGACCAGTTTCGCGTCAGCGATCTGCGCGAGCGCCGGGCCGCTGTTCCCTACCGGGAAGAACAGCTCCGGGTCTTCGTCACGACAGACCGCCTTGTGGCGCCAATCCATACGTCTTTACTCCTCACTGAGTGCGCAGCAAGGCGCACGGCCATTTTCTTCGGCTGTTTAACGCGTGCAGAGAAAAGGAGTCCGGACTCCTACGTAGTTTCTGCATGCAACCTTTCGATCGTTTCACAGGCTCAACAGATGTCAATAGCGTGAGTTCGCTCGTGGGCTATCTCACTTTGATCAAGTCGTAGCCAAGCCCTCACTCCGTTGTACTAGACTCCACGGGCTGCTTCACGGAAATTTTCTCCTCGCGGACCGCCTGAGGGCGGCATTAACGCAGCTCAGCGCCACTTCTGTTGGGGCGGCGCAACCACCGCCAGCGCGTCCGGGACCGCCTTGAACGTCATGGTTTCGCGCACGCCGAGGTAATCCCCGTCGAACTGGCAGGCCACTGCGCCTGCGGTCGAGGTAACTCGCACGCATTGCAGGTCGTCCTCGTTGATGAGGTGCTTGAAGTCGAAACGGGGACGTTTGGCAAACATCTGGCGCACGATCCGCAGGGTGGGGATCGTCTTCATGGTGGTGGGCGCGAACACACCCAGGCCCGACTCGAAGCTGCAGCCGGGATTGGTCCACACCGGCCGTTCGTTGGCGAAAGTCCACGGGCTGGAGTTCGACACGAACGCGAAGCTGACGCCGGTAATGGGTTCGCGGCCGGGAAGTTCGAGGGTCAGCATCGGTTCGCGGCGGGTGTAGGCCCACACGGCGGGCACAGCCGCGCGGATGTAGCGCCACGCCGAAACCTTGCCGCCCTTGTCCCGTTCGGCCTCGACCGCGGCCACCACCTCGGCATCGACTCCCATGCCGGTGTTGAACACCGCCCAGCGCTCGCCGCAGTCGATCAGCCCGATCCGCCGCCAGGTTCTGCGCCGCTGGTAATCGTCGAGCAACTGGATGAGCTGGTTGGTGGCCGCGACCGGATCCGCGGAGATGCCCAGAGACCGCGCCAACACGTTCGCCGATCCGCCGGGCACCACGGCAACCGCGGGTATCGGTCCGCTCGGAAGCGGCCCCGGCCGGCCGAGCAGGCCGTTGACCACCCCGCTCACCGTGCCGTCGCCGCCGTGCACCACCACCAGATCGGTACCGTCGGCGACGGCCTTCTGCGCGAGCTCGGTGCCATGACCACGGTGATTCGTGTGTTCGACGGTGAGCTGCAGGCGGCTCTTGAGCGCGTGGGCCAGCAGGTCGCGACCGGCCGGGGTGGTGGAAGTGGCTGTGGGGTTGACGATCAGCACGGCCCGCATGAGCCACGAGCTTAGGCGGGCCGGTTAAGGCGCCGGTGTGGGGGAACCGGCGGGGAGCGGGCGACCGCCCTGACTACGCTGACGCTGTGACGCCGCCAGCCGCCCCGACCCCCGTTCGCCGCGCCGGCCTAATCGTTGTGCTGCAGGGGATTGCGGCGTTGATCGTGGCGGTGGTGTTGGTGGTGCGGGGCATCGCGGGAGCCGATCAACAGGTGGTCAACGGCCTGGCGACGGCGGCCTGGTTCGTCTTGGTCGGCGCCGGGGTGATCGCCGCGGGGCGCGCCCTGATTCTCGGTAAGCGCTGGGGTCGCGGGCTGGCCGTCATCACCCAGCTGCTGTTACTCCCGGTTGCGTGGTACCTCGCGGTCGGATCACATCAGCCGGGCTTCGGGATTCCGGCGGGCGCGGTGGCGCTGATCGTGCTGGGATTGCTGTTCAGTCCCGACGCGGTGCGATGGGCCGCGGGCGATCAGGGCGATTCCGCCAAGCCGGCCAACGACGCCCCGGACAGCCGATAGGTCGTCCATTCGTTCTGCGGCTCCCCGCCGATGCCGTCGTAGAGCGTGATGGCATCGGCGTTCCAGTTCAGCACCGCCCAGGACAACCGCGTGTAGCCCCGCTGCAGGCATTCGGAGGCCAGCGCGGCCAGCAGTGCGCGGGCCAGCCCGCGCCGACGAAACTTCGGCCGCACGAACAGGTCTTCCAGATAGATGCCCGCCACGCCGTCCCAGGTGGAGTAGTTCAGGAACCACAGCGCCATCGCCGCGACCTCACCGTCCGCCTCGGCCACGTGGCCATACACGGTCGGCGGGTCCTCGAAAAGTGCTGCGGAGATTTGTTTTTCGGTCACCGTGCACTGATCGGCGGCGTGCTCGAAGTCGGCCAGCGCGTGGATCATGTCGGTGATCGCGGCGGCATCTTGCGGCGCGGCGCGCCGGATGTGGTGGCTCATTGCTCAACTCCCAGAGCGTTGAGGATCGTGCCGAATTTCGTTGTCGTTTCGGCGACTTCGTCGTCGGGGTCGGACTCGGCGACGATACCGCCGCCGGCCCGCGCCAGCGCGCCGCGCCGGTCCGCCGAGAGCTGCGCGCAACGCAGCGACACCACCCAGCGGCCGTCGCCGCGGGCGTCGCACCAGCCCACCGCGCCGGCGTAGAACCCGCGGTCGCCTTCCAGCTCGGCGATAAGGCCCATCGCGGCCTTGGTCGGCACCCCCCCGACAGCCGGAGTCGGGTGCAGGGCCAACGCCAAATCGATTGCGGTGTTTGATGCATCGCGCAAGCGGCCGGTGATCGGCGTGCACAGGTGCCAGACGGTGGCGGTGCTGCTCAGCTGCGGTTCGGCGGAGATGGACAGGTCGTCGCACAGCGGCTCCAGGGCGGCCCTGATGGTCTCGATGACCAGCTGGTGCTCGTGACGGTTCTTGGCCGAGGCGGCCAGCGCTGCGCCGTTCGCGGTGTCGGCCTCGGGGTCGGCGGCTCGCGGGGCCGAGCCGGCGAATGGCCGGCATTCGACGCGGTCGCCGCTGCGCGCCACCAGCAGCTCGGGGCTGGCGCCCACCAGGGCGGCGCCCGCGTACTCGTCGCCGGCGGCGGTCAGGTCGGCCAGGTAGCCGTAGGCCGCCGGGTCCGCGGCAATGAGCCGGCGCAGGATCACCCGCGCGTCCAGCGGGGCGTCGGCAACCAGCCGCAGGGCGCGGGCCAGCACCACCTTGTCCAACGGGTTGTCGGCCGCGGCGAGCTGCTCGCACGCCCGACGGATCCGGTCCCGGTATTCGACCGGCGGCGGCACGGCCTCAGCCACCCGCACCGGCGGCAGGCCGTCGCGCGGCCAGTCCGGGGGAACGTCCGTGGCATACACTTGCTCGGGCGTCAACAACGCTGCCGGCCTGGCGATGTCGAAAGGCAACGCCCCCAACACAATTCGCGCTTTCCCCGAGCGCAGTGCGGCCTGCGCCGCAGCCACGTCGTCGTAACGGCACCGCACGCCGTCGGCAATCAGGGTCCCGGTCGGCCCGCACAGCGCGAACGGCGGTTCGCTGCTCACTGACCGGTCAATCCGAGCGCCCGCAGTTGTTGAACCCCGTGCTCGAACCCGCACACCGCGATCGACGCGGTGATCATGCCGAAGCGGCTGCCCTCGACCAGCGGCAGCTCGACCCAGCGCGTGATCACCGCCCGGGAGAAGTGGCCGTGGCTGACGAAGACCACGTCGCGCGACTCCATGTGCTCCAGCGCCGTCGCGACGGCCGCGTCGGCGCGCTCGCTGACTTCCTCGACGGTCTCACCGTCGGGGCAGCCGTGCGTCCACACCAACCAATCGGGCACGGTCTCCTGGATCTGCTCGGTGGTCAGGCCCTCGTAGGAGCCGTAGTCCCACTCCGCCAGCAGCTCGGACACCTCATCGACGGACAGCCCGGCCAACTGCGCGGTGGTCAGGGAACGCTGCCGCGGGCTGCTGATCACCAGCGGATCAACGAGTTTGAGTTCTCCGAGCACGCCGCCGGCCAGCTTGGCCTGTCTTCGGCCGGCCTCGGTCAGCTCGACCTCGGTACGGCCGGTGTGCTGGCCCGACTTCGACCACTCGGTCTCGCCGTGGCGCAGCAGCACCAGGCGGTGGTTGTGCAAGCCCATGTCGGTTGATTCTGCCGGACGACTCGCGGTGGTTGCTCAGGCCGCAGCGCACGGCGGGCGAACGTGTCAGGATGGGCGTTGTTGAGCGCATGGCGATTACGCAGAGGGGAGTGCCGCGCCTATGGCTGCTGAAACCCGGGTATTGGCGGTGGCCAACCAGAAGGGTGGTGTCGCCAAGACGACCACGGTCGCGTCGCTGGGTGCGGCGATGGTCGACGAGAAGAAACGGGTGCTGCTGGTCGACCTCGATCCGCAGGGCTGCCTGACCTTCTCGCTGGGCCAAGACCCGGACAAGCTACCGGTCTCCGTGCACGAGGTGCTGCTCGGCGACGTCGAGCCCAACGCCGCGCTGGTCGAGACGGCGGAGGGCATGACGCTGCTGCCGTCCAACATCGACCTGGCCGGCGCCGAAGCGATGCTGCTGATGCGGGCCGGCCGCGAATACGCGCTCAAGCGCGCGTTGGCCAAACTCGGCGACCGATTCGACGTGGTGATCATCGACTGCCCGCCGTCGCTGGGCGTGCTCACCCTCAACGGGCTGACGGCCGCCGACGAGGTGATCGTGCCGCTGCAGTGCGAGACCCTCGCGCACCGCGGGGTCGGCCAGTTCCTGCGCACCGTCGCCGACGTCCAGCAGATCACCAACCCCGAGCTGCGACTGCTCGGCGCCCTGCCGACGCTTTACGACTCGCGCACGACCCACACCCGCGACGTCCTGGCCGACGTCGCCGACCGGTACAACCTGCCGGTGCTGGCCCCGCCGATTCCGCGCACCGTGCGGTTTGCCGAGGCCAGCGCCTCGGGCTCGTCGGTGATGGCCGGGCGCAAGAACAAGGGCGCGCTGGCCTACGGCGATCTGGCGGCGGCGTTGCTCAAGCATTGGAAGAGCGGCAAGCCGTTGCCGACGTTCGCCGTTGAGGTCTAGCCCAGCGCGACCAGGGTGTTACCGCGCTGCTCGAGCACCCGGGACCCGATCACGGCCGGGAAAACCGGTTTCCCGTCCGGCGGGACGCTCGTCGACCGGTCCACCGGGATGTAGCGTTCGTTGGCGCCGCCGAGCGGGTCATAGACCCCGATCGCGTCGGTGAGAGGCACCAGCAGCCGGCCCGCCATCATCACCCCGGGCCCCAACGGCGTCTTGTCGCCCGCGGCGATGGTGTAGCGCAGCGCCAATGTGTTCGCGTCGAAGACCATCAGCGAATCCCCGGTCCACCAGGTGATCAGGCTGCCGGGGTGCGAGACCGCCGCCGAGCGCGACGGCGGCTTGGGCAGCGGGGTGCTGGACACGGTGGCGCCGGTTTGGTCGATCACGTCGACGCGGGGCTGCGGCGCGGGCAGATAGACCGCGGTGGTGTTCTCCGCGACGGTCAGCACCCGGGCACCCGAATCCGGCGCGATTCCTGGTTCGGCCACGATGTGTTGTTGGGGTTCGTCGTCGTCCTTGCCCGGACGCAGCAGCACCAACCGTAGGTCGGCCTGATTCGCGCAGCTCTCCAGCACCGACACCGCCTGCGAGCTGGCCGCGGCCGAGATCAGCTTGCATCCGGAGTGCAGCCCGCGAGTCGACGGTTTCACCCGGGCGTCGGTCTCGCCGTAGGCCAGCATCCGGACCATGTCCGAACGCCACAGCTCCAGCCGGGTGTCGCCCACCGACAACACCGTCATGCCGTCGGAGGAGAGCCGCACCCGCGGATCGGCGTAACCGCTGCGGGCGGGCCCCCGGTGACCGGTGGCGCCGTCCAGCGTGCTCACCTGGCCGCAGCCGCGGTCGTCGCGGTAGACGCCGACGGCGTAGCGGTACAGCCAGGTGACGCCGCACAGGTCGGCGTCGCGGGCGTAGCTCCAACGGGACTGGCCGGTGTCGGGATCGCGCCCGTCGATCTGGCGGCCCGCGGCGGTGACGACCTCCCCGCCGGCTACCACTGGGGCGGTGGTCGCCGGGCTGGCGGCGCTCCACAGCTGCTTCAGACCGGCGGGCACCTGACGGGCGGGGGTCGGGTTGGGTGCGGGAACGGCCGCGGGCCGGCTGATGGTGGCCCGTGCGTCGCTGCTCCACCAGATCAGCGCCGCGACCGCGGCGACGACGACCACGATGGCCGCGGCGGCGATGAGGTCGCCCTTGGTCCGGCGCTCGGGTCTGACCATGCGTCGGCGCGGACTTTTAGTTGCTCTGCGTGCTGGCCGCGGCCGCTGTGGCGGCTTGCCCTTCGGCGGGCTTGCGACGCCGACGACGACGGCGGGTGGAGCCGGCGTTGCCCGGGGGCGAGGCGGCCGGGGTTTCGGCGGTGGCCTCGCCGTTGGTGCCACCGGCCCCGTTGCTCGACGGGTGCGCGGTGACGGGCTGGCCGCCACGGGTGCGCCGGCGCCGGGCGCCGGAGCGCCGCGCGGGCTTTTCCGAGTTCTGTTCGGGCTTGTTGCCGTTCCGGTCGCCGCTGCGGCGCTGGCCTTGCGGCTTGCGGGCCGCGCCCACCGTGCCTTCCGCCTCGGCGGGAATGTCGAGCTCGGCGTAGAGGTGCGGAGAGTTGGAGTAGGTCTCGGCGGGCTCGGGGCAGTCCAGCCCCAGCGCCTTGTCGATCAGCGCCCAGCGGGCGAGCTCGTCCCAGTCCACCAAGGTGACCGCGACACCGGTCTTGCCCGCCCGGCCGGTGCGTCCGATGCGATGCACGTAGGCCTGTTCGTCCTCGGGAATCTGGTAGTTGAGGACGTGGGTGACGTCGTCGATGTCGATGCCCCGGGCCGCCACATCGGTGGCGACCAACACGTCGATCTCGCCGGTCCGGAAGGCCTTCAGCGCCTTCTCGCGGGCCACCTGACCCAGGTCGCCGTGCACCGCGCCCACCGCGAAACCGCGTTCGGCCAGCTCGTCGGCCACCTTCTGCGCGGTGCGCTTGGTGCGGGTGAAGATCATGGTCGCGCCGCGGCCCTGGGCCTGCAGGATGCGGCTCACCATCTCCACCTTGTCCAGGGCGTGCGCCCGGTAGACGTACTGCACGGTGGTGTCGTGGGTGGCTGCCGAATGCGGCGCTTCGGCCCGGATGTGGGTGGGCTGGTTCATGAAGGTGCGGGCCAGCGTGATGATGGGGTCCGGCATGGTCGCCGAGAACAGCATGGATTGCCGGTCGGTCGGGATCTGGCGCAAAATGCGCTCGATGTCCGGCAGGAAGCCCAGGTCGAGCATCTCGTCGGCCTCGTCGAGCACCAGCACCGACAGCCCGCCCAATTGCAGGTGGTTCTGCTGGCTCAGGTCGAGCAGCCGGCCCGGCGTGCCCACCACGACGTCGGCGCCGGCGCGCAGCGCCTCGATCTGCGGCTCGTAGGGGCGCCCGCCGTAGATGGGGACCACCGACAGCGGCCGGCCTTCCTCGGCGGTCAGGTGCTTGGCCGCCAGCGTCAGGTCATCGGTGACCTGCAGGCACAGCTCGCGGGTGGGCACGACGATCAGCGCCCGAGGTGTGCCGTTGAGCGGCCGCGCTGCGGTGCCGGCCGTGATGCGCTGCAGCAGCGGCACGCCGAAGGCGAACGTCTTGCCCATACCGGTGCGGGCCTGCCCGATCAGGTCGTCGCCTGCGAGCGCCATCGGCAGGGTCAGTTCTTGGATGGCAAAAGGGGTTTCGATCCCCTTTTCGGCGAGCGCGCGCACGATTTCGTCGCGGACGCCGAGTTGCGCAAAGGTCAGTTCAGTTGTACTGGTGAGTGCGGTCATGCGTGGGTAGTTAGCCTCTCGGTGACGTATCGGTTTGTGTCGGTGTTTCTCTGTCGCGGTCACGCGCGCACGAGTTCCGACTCCGATTTCGTCGCCGAGTCGCCGGCCCTGGCTCAGTCTGGGATGGCCCAGTTAGGGCGGGCCAGCTGTGCACGCACATTTCGCCGATAGCGGCTTGAAAAAACAAATACGGCATAAATACAGCCGCCATCTACCTACATGATAGCTGGTCGACGGCTGGCTCCCATTTTGCGCCACGTCATCCGACTACAGTGTTGCCATGACCCGGCCCTCCAGCCAGCCCGCTGCCGCCGACCAAATCGACGATTCGCCGACCCCGCGGCTGTCGGCCGATCACCCGGGTGTCAACGAGCTGTTCGCAGTCCTGGCCTACGGCGAGATCGCCGCGTTCTACCGGCTTACCGACGAGGCGCGGATGGCCCCTGACCTGCGCGGACGGATATCGATGGCGAGCATGGCCGCCGCGGAGATGCAACACTACGAGCAACTGCGCGACGCGCTGGAAAGCCGCGGCGTCGACGTGGTGTCGGCGATGTCCAAGTACGTCTCGGCGCTCGAGAACTACCACCGGCTGACGATGCCCAGCACGTGGCTCGAGGCCTTGGTGAAGACCTATGTGGGCGACGCCCTCGCGGCCGATCTGTACCTGGAGATCGCCCATGGTCTGCCCGACGAGGTTGCCGACGTGGTTCGCGCGACCCTCTCCGAAACCGGGCACTCGCAGTTCGTCGTCGCCGAAGTGCGCGCCGCCGTGACGTCCAGCGGCAAGCAACGCAGCCGGCTGGCGCTGTGGTCACGCCGGCTGTTCGGGGAAGCGATCACCCAGGCTCAGTACCTCCTGGCCGACCACGACGAGCTGGTCGACCTGGTGATGTCGGGCGCCGGCGGGCTGGGCCAGCTCAACGCTTTCTTCGACCGGATGCAGCAGACGCACGAGCGTCGCATGCACGAACTGGGCCTGAGCTGAGCCTCGCCGTGATCGCAAGCGCGGCGGATCACGGCTCTCGGCCTCAGCCTGCGCAGGTCGCCATGTTCGAGGTGTTGGACGCGATGATCCGCTGACCGGCGGCGTTGAAGACCGAGCAGTTGAGCCGACCGTAGAAGCTGGTCGCGACCACGGATTCGGTCTCCACGCCGGGGTTCAGCACCACCACCTTGGTCCACGGCAGCGACACGTTGAACTCGGTCTGCGGCACGCCCCGCGCGTCGGTGTAGACGATGTTGACCAGGTCCAGCAGCTGCTTGGTTCCATTCACGCTGTACACGATGGTGCGCGGGTTCAGCGCGGCCGTCGGTGGTGCCGCCCCCAGCGGCGCCACGACGGTGGGCGCGGCCACCGCCGGCGGCGCGATGGGCGCCGCACCAAGGAACTAAAAAAGG
>NZ_LZMB01000383.1 GCF_001673555.1 Mycobacterium sp. 1165178.9
CTCGCTATTTGTTGACGCTGGCGACCGAATTGCGTGAAAGAGCCGCCCATTATGGGGTGATCGGGGTCTGTATCGGCTCTGGTCAGGCCGTAGCAGTGGTTTTGGAAAATATTGGCGCAGAATAGAAGCCGTGCACACTCCACCGCCGAAGGTGGGCATGCTTTGACGCACGATGCTCCAGATCGGGCCCACGCCGATTGATGGCCGATACAACCCGGATTCGTGATGTCATCGTTGTCGGGTCAGGTCCAGCCGGATACACCGCGGCGATCTATTCGGCTCGGGCCGGACTGGACACCCTGGTCATCGAAGGCCACCAGCCCGGCGGTGCGCTCTTAGCTGCCGGGCAGGTAGACAACTACCCCGGTGTCGCGCCATTCGTCACGGGGCCCGTGCTGGCGGCCACAATGCGGCGACAAGCTCAGCAGTTCGGCGCCGAGCTCTACCCCGGCTACGTAGACAGATTCGATCTTGGCGACGCGCTCAAGACGGTCGGCGCGCGTGATGCCCAATACCACGGCCGCGCAATCATTCTCGCCATGGGTTCAGCGGGGCGGCCCCTCAACGTGGCGGGCGAACGTGAGCTCCTCGGCCGCGGAGTGAGCACCAGCGCGAAACGTGACGGCGCACAGTTCACCGGTCGTGACGTCGCCGTCATCGGCGGCGGCGACGGTGCCGTTGAAGAGGCGCTTCACCTTGTGCCGCTGGCCCGCCGCGTCACCCTCGTCCACCATCGCCCCCGACTACGGGCATCAGCCATCGCGGTTGCTCGCCTGCGGGCACATCCCAACGTCGCGATCCTGACCTCTACCGAAGTGCTGGCCGTGCACGGCGCCGAACATGTCACCGGGCTGCGCATACGCGACACGCGCTACGCCGGCGATTCCACCATCGCGGTCGCGGCCGTTTTCGTCGCTGTCGGCCAGAAACCGTGCTCGGGTGCCTTGATTGGGCTCGTCGACGTCGATGCCGGTGGCCACATCGTGACCAATGGCGATACGACCCGTACCTCCGCGGAGGGCGTATTCGCCGCCGGTGACTTGATCGACCGCCGCTATCGCCAGGCAGTCACCGCCGCAGCCAGCGGCTGCGCGGCCGCGCTCGATGCCCAGCGCTGGCTGAGCCAACGGCACTGTCACCCGGTCCCATCCGTTAACAGCACGGAGATCGCGCCTTTGGCTTCGAAGACCGCGAGGTGAATACCATCGGAGCTTTCGTGTCCGTGCTGTCGTAGCACAGCTTCGAGATCGGCAATGGTTAGCCCGCACCGACGCAGGTTGCGGCGGTCGACATGTCCGTTGCGGATCAGCACCTTCAGAGGCGGATCGATGAAACGCCGAATCCCCGGAATGAACCGCAGTCTCGCTAGTACCGCGTGGGTGAGGAGAAGACAAATGAGCGCCGCGGTTGCGTTGAGCCACGTGGTATCGCTGGCGGTAGCAGCCCGACCGACGATGGCTCCGGCGGCGACCGCCGCGATCCAGTCGAACGGAGCGAATTCGGCGAGGGTGCGGCGCTCCATGAAGCGAAACAAGATCGCGGCCGTGAGGAACAGCGCCGAGGTTTTGATGGCGGCATCGACGGCACCGGTTGGGTCACCGATCAGGACATGAAGTATTCGGTCCACGGGTGCCTCCGTTTCAAGGGTGAGTCATCGACTTTTGCCGCCTTTTGCCGCCGGCCGGTACGGCGCTGCTGGATCAGGCAACCAATGTGTAGGCGCCGATAACCGTTGCCAATCAACCCAATTCACCGAGAAGTACGCGGCGGGGCAGCATGGTTCGGGTTGCCCGAGGCGTCGGTGCCTCGGGGCGACGCTTCGCGACCTGGTACCGGCGTCTACTTGCTGCCAGATCCGATGATGGCGACGACCTCGATCTCGACGTGCTGGCCGGGCAGGGCGAGCGCCTCGACGCCGAGCGCGGTCCACAGCGGCAGAGTTTCGCCGAACCTCTTGCGGAACTGGTCCACCATCACTGACATGTGTTGATTACCAATGGAATCGTCTTCGGTCGGAACATGGTAGGAGTGGACGTTCACGACGTCGCGCCAGCCGGCGCCCGCCTCAGCGAGGGTCTTTTCCACGTTGTCGCATGCCTTGACGATCTCCTCCTCCAGGGATGTGGCCGTCAAGGTGAAGTCCGCATCCCAGCCGCCTTGTCCGGAGATCTCGATGCGATCGCCGATGCGTAGGGCTTGCCTGTAGCGGTTGCGGGTACGGGCGATCTCGCCGTATCCGGGGGTGTCGAAGAATTCGATGGCCATGCGGGGGTTTCCTCTCATCGTTGATTGTTAGAAGCGCGGTCGTGGACCGCATAAAGCTGGGTGCGCTAGCGGCAGGCCCGTCAGTTCTCATTGCCTCCCGTTGTGGTTGGGGTTTCGCCTCTGATGATGGCGTGGGCCTCCGAGTCCTCCATCGCGACTTGGTTCGCGGCGCGTAGTACGGCGCGCACGTCACCGGCGGGTATGACAGCGGCGCCGGAGGCATCGGCGAAGACGTAGTCGCCGGGACGGACCGCCACCCCGGCGACCACGACCGGACGGTTCGCCTCGTACGGGGTGACGACGTCGCCGCCCCACCGCGTTGTTTCGCCTCGGCAATAGATGGCGAGATCGTAGAGCTCGAGCTCGGCGAAGTCGCGCAGCCGCCCGTCCGCGAGAATGCCGGCGAGCCGATGGTTTTGGACACGCGACAGCTTTGTCCCACCGCCCAGTGACGCATCGGTATAGCCGTTGCTGGCCAGGACCAGCACGTGCCCGTCGGCCCCGCCTTGGATGGCGTCGTAGAACAACCTCTTGAAGTTATAGCGCTCGGCGGGGAGAGCGGCCCGGCACGCCGGGAAATAGGAGATGGTCACGGCAGGGCCAAACAGCCGGCGACCGGGTGTCGGGCTCACCAAGTCGAGGAGATGACACCGATGTTGGTGCCCTCGCCCCATGGCGTCCACAATGTCGGCGGTGCGCACGCGACCGGCGAGCGCGTGGAGGGACTCCATCAGCGGGCGGAGATCGGGACACGCCAGGACTGGGCGCCGCGGAAGTCGAGCCACACATCGGTGGGCGTTTGCACCAGCCGGGCCAGGACGTCTCCGCAGCACGCGCAGCGCACCACGATGCCGGGCCCGCGGTGATAGACGTGACTCTCGGCGAAAGCTCCGGTGCGACGACATTTCCCGCAGGTCAACATCGCGGTGGTGACATCGAATCCGAGCACTTCCGCGAAGGCGCCGGCGGCGGCGTTACCGTCGACGTGCATTGGTTCGGTCATCATTCCTCGTTCTTGGGTTAGTTGCTCGGCCCGAAGCGCTCGGTCCGGATGGCTGACGGCTGATAGCCCTGCTCGATCAGCTTCGCGCTAACCGATTCAACGAATCCCGTTGGACCGCAAACGTAGACGCGTGTGCGACCGTCGGGGGTCCACCCGGCCGGCGCGAGGTCAGCGCAGCCGACCCGGCCGGGCGGCCGAGCGGTTTGTAATGCGGCCGCGCGGGTGTAGACCAGCGCGACCTGCAGCCAGCCACATTCGCGCTCGAGTTCGCCCAACTCTTGGGCGTAGTACACGTCGGCAGGACTGCGCACCGAATAGACCAACCGAAAGTCGGAGCTGCCCGCCGTTACCCGCTGTCGCAGCATGGCCATCAACGGCACGATCCCCGATCCGCCGCCGACGAGCAGAACCCGAGCCTCCTCGTCCGGCCGCCAGACAAACCAGCCGCCGATGGGTCCGCGAAGTTCGATCTCATCGCCGGCGGCAAGCCCGATGAGGTAGGGCGAGACCTCCCCGTCGTCGGTCCGCTGCACGGTGAGTTCTATGCGCTCGCCGTCGACCGGTCGGCCCAGTGAGTAGCTGCGTTGCGCGCTGTACCCGTCCTCAGCGGTCAGCTTGAGATCGATGTGCTGGCCGGCTAAGTGGCCGCCCCAGCCCGGCACGTTCAACCCGATCGTTTGCGCGGACTCGGTCTCGGGTACAGAGTCCACTACGCGCGCGACCCGCCAGCGCAACTTCGGTTCCATCTCGTAGCCGTCGTCAATCCCCGGCGTACCGTTGTTCTCGCCACGGGTCGCCGTAGCGGTGGTAGCCCAACCGTTCCCAGAATCCGGGTGCGTCGCTGTCGCGTAGCTGAATGGATCTAACCCACTTCGCGGACTTCCAGAAATACAGGTGCGGCACCAGCAGCCGCGCTGGGCCGCCGTGCACCGCGGTAAGCGGTGCGCCCTCATACGCGTAGACGATCCAGGCCTTCCCACCGAGAAGGTCGTCCAACGGAAGGTTGGTGGTGTAGCCGCCGTAGGAACCGACCAGTGCGAATCCGGCAGCGGTGTCGATCGATTCGAAAAGTGTGTCCAGAGAAACGCCTTGCCACTTGGTATTCAGCTTCGACCAGGTGGTGACGCAGTGAATGTTTACATCGAGCCGCTCGCTCGGCAGGAGCTTGAACTGGGTCCAGGTCCACGAGTGTTGGGTGCCGAGCTCGTCGCGAATAGCGAATTGCCAGTCATCGAGATCGATCCGCGGAGTCGGTCCTGCTTGCAGGACAGGGAAGTCCGTGGTCAGATGTTGACCGGGCGGCAGCTCGAGCGCCGATTCAACGCGGCGTCCACGAAAGCCTTTGTTGACGATACTCATTGGTGTTCCGTGTCGTGGCGTGATCAGTCCAGCAAAGCCGGCGTTGGATGTGCGGCTGAGATAGAAGTGCCGGCATCCGCCCCCGCCGCCTTGCGTAGCTGGGATATTTCGCTGGAGGTGAATTGGGCGTCGGCACCGCAAACGAATCCCATTGACAACACCGTGCGGGGGAAGAAGACGTCGGTGAGATATGCGAGTGCGACCGCCCAACGGTTGACGAGCCGGGGAAGCGCGTAGAGGTGGTAGGCACGGGCGATAAGCTTCGCGGGATAGCCCGATAGATGCACACCTAGCGGGTTGGCGACGGCGTAGCGCGGACCCAAGTCGACGACCAAACCTTTGTCGCTGTGGCGGTAGTTTTTCCGCTCGCCGTACCCCAGACTTGCGGCGACGTTGCGGGCTAACGTCTTACCTTGTCGGGTCGCGTGCTGGGCGGTGGGCGGCGCGATCTTGCCCGGCTGGGTTAGGTCCGGAACGGCGGCGGCGTCTCCCCCGGCGAACACTTCGGGGTGTCCTGGTACCTGCAAATCGGCCTGTACCTTCAGCCGGCCCCGCTCTGTTTCCAAGCCCAGCGTGGCGATCAGCGGTGACGGGGTGACGCCGGCCACCCACGCTACCGTGCAAGTGTCGACGCGCGAATCATCGGTGAGCACAACATGGTCGGCGTGAACCTCCTTCAGGGTCGTGCTCAACCGCACATCGATTCCGCGAGAGCGCAGGACACGCATCGCGGCGTCGCCGAGCTTCTGCCCCACCTCGGGCATGACGTGGTCGGCCAGGTCCAGCAGCACAAATCGCACCGAGGCCCGATCAAAGCCCATCTGCTTCGCCGCTGCGTCGGCCAGTGCGCGCAGCTGCGCCGTCAATTCGGAACCGGAATACGAGGCACCGACAACGACAATTGTGCGCCGCGCGGCCGCGCGCGCCTCGTTCTCGTCGACGCAGGCCAGTTCCAACTGCTCGATCACATGGTCACGCAGGTACAGCGCCTCGGCGGTCGACTTCAGCCCGTGCGCGTGGGTGGCCAAACCGGGCGTATCGAACAAGCGGGTCACCGAGCCTGGTGTCAAGACCAGCCGATCCCATGACAGCGTCCCCACCCGACCCTCCGGATCGGTGAACGAGAGGTTCTGCCTATCGAAGTCAACGTTGTCGACCCGGCCGCGGACCGCCCGCACGCCCCTGAGCGTTCCGGCCAGCGGAACACAGACAAACCGCGGGTCGACCAGCCCACCGGCCACATCAGCCAGCAATGGCGAGTACTGCAGGTAATCGACCGGCGAAACAATGGTCACCCTCACATCCGAAGCGCGCGCCCTGTCCAACCGTCGTGCCAGTCCGCGCGCACATTCGAAGGCGGCGAACCCGCTGCCGACGATCACAACCGAGGTGGCCGGTTCCGCCTTCTCCGGTTGACGGCGAAGTGGGACCGCGTTCATATCTCTTCTCCTGTTTGGTATTCGGGTATCCGCATGAGGTCGGGGATCGATCGCACAAGATCGTGGTGTTCCTTGAATGGCCACGGCGTCCTGGACTGCGGCGTAGTAGACGGCTGTGACCGGCTCGGACATCGTGATCAGATAGTGAGCATCGCCCGACCCAGGTCCGCCTGTCATCACCCCTCAGCACGAATCACCCGGGTGATAACGCTCACGCTGCGAAGGAACCGCCGGCCCAGTCAGCCCGTGCATCAGTTCAGCTCATCGTGGGCAATGAGCCGGCGGGCGGCCTCGGTGACCGAGCCGGACAGCGAAGGATAGATTGCAAGCGTCTGCGCCAAATCGTCGACGGTGATCCGATTTTGCACAGCCATCGCGACCGGCAGTATCAATTCCGACGCGATCGGCGCGACCACCACGCCACCGATCACCACGCCGCTGTCCTGCCGGCAAAATAGTTTGATGAAACCCCGAGTCAGCTCCGACATCTTGGCCCGCGCATTGGTTTTCAACGGCAGCATGATGACACGAGCCTGGACCAAGCCGTCGTCGATCGCGGTCTGCCCGACGCCGACCGCCGCAACCTCGGGGTGGGTGAACACCGTCGCCGCGACGGTGCGCAACTGGAGTGGATTAACGGCTTCACCCAGGGCGTGATACATCGCGATCCGGCCCTGCATCGCAGCAACCGAGGCTAACGGCAAAACACCGGTGCAGTCCCCCGCAGCGTAAATGCCCGAGACAGATGTGCGTGAAACCCGGTCGACAGCAATGTAATTACCGCGCACGAGGTCGATTCCCACGCGCTGTAGACCCAGCCCGCCCGTGTTAGGCACTGACCCAACTGTCATCAATGCGTGGCTGCCCTCGACGGTGCGGCCGTCGGTCATTGTCACTAGCACCCCGTCGTCGGTCCGCCTGACCGATTGTGCCCGGGCATTTTTGACCAGATTGACCCCGCGTTCGGCGAAGGACTCCTCCAACACCCGCGCAGCGTCCGCGTCCTCGTACGGCAAAACCCGATCGCGGCTAGCCACCACCGTTACCGCCACACCCAGTTCGGTGTAAGCGTTAGCGAATTCGGCGCCAGTCACACCGCTTCCCACCACGACGAGGTGATCGGGCAGCGAGTGCAGTTCATAAAGCTGGCGCCAGGTCAGGATGCGCTCGCCGTCGGGGCGCGCCGACGGCAGGATCCGGGGACTGGCGCCGGTGGCGATCAACACAACATCGGCATCGTGCATCGTGATGCTGCCGTCGCGCGCTTTCACCTTGACGCAGTGACGTGCCAGGCCGGGAGTCGTATCAACCAGTTCGCCCCGACCCGCGACGAGCTCTACACCTGCGTCGAGCAGCTGCTCGGTGATATCGGCCGACTGCTCGCTAGCCAGCATCTTCACCCGCTGGTGGATTTCCGGAAGAGATATCTTGGCGTCGTCGATGTCGATGTCGAAACCCAGGCGGGTTGCCCGGCGCAGTTCGGTGCGCAGTCCCGTGGAGGCGATAAAAGTTTTCGACGGCACGCAATCGCAGAGGACAGCAGCACCGCCGACCCCGCCGGAGTTGACCACTGTTACCTGTGCCACGGCGGGATCCCGTGCAGCTGCAACCAATGCCGCCTCGTACCCGGCCGGGCCGCCACCGAGGATGACAATGCGGGTCGCCACAGCTCAAATTTCCAAAGTGGCCGGATGACAGGTCATCAGAGACGCCATCCCTCGCCGGCTGGTGTCTCATCGGCGACGATATGCATGGCGGCCTCCTCAGCCGAGGCAGCGCCGCCGTCAATGCCGACGTCGTGGGCGCGGTAATCCGTACCTCGATCAGTAGCGTCGATCTCGAAGGCTACGAGCCGACCTGCGCGCATGCCGCCGACCTGATCGTCGATTGGCTCACCATCGCTGTCGGCGCTATCACCGATCCCGTCGCCATCCCACTGATCGGTCACATCGGGCACCTCACGGGCCAGTCGGCGCGCCAAACTTTCATGGGTCCGCGCTTCCTTCGCGGTGAGACCCCACGCCCGCAGTTCGCGCGGGCTTTCCGGGGGTGAGTAGCCTTCGTCCAGGTCGACGCCAGTCTGTTCTGAGTCCAGGCTTTCCTCTGGTTCGAGCAAATGGGCCTGCACATCATCGAATTCAGAAACCTCCATCCGCGTCGTCTCCATTCCGTAGCTCCAAAGTCACACCCCGCAGCGAAGTCTCGCAATAGGGTGGCATCACACAGCCTTGGGCAGCCCACACCCGTCCGGTGGATGTCTCATCCGAGCGCTTCGACAAGGTCGCGGCAGGCTCGTTCACAGCGACGGCATACGTCGGCGCACACGCGGCAATGCTCGTGTTTCGCCGCATGCTTGTCGCACTCGTCTGCGGCCGTCTCGCATGCGAAGGCGCACGTTTGGAGCACCGTCCTCGTCAGGTTCGCGTCGCAGTCCGTGTGCCGGGACAAGACGCGGCCGGTTGTCGCGCAGACATCCGAGCAGTCAAGGCAAGTACGGGTGCATTTGGTTAGGTGATAGACATCGTCCTCACTGAGGCAGGCGTCTGCACACGCTGTACAGGCTTGGTCGCATTCAATACAGGCGTCGATACATGCAATCAGCTTGGCTATATCGATGTGGCCGAGATCTCGTGGATAGGTCTCCAGCATTCTCCTGGCGGCGCTCACTATGTCCTCCATGTTCTTGTACTAGCCTTCTCCACACAAGGTGCCGCTAGGATGCTTGAGAATCCCACTGTGCTTCTTACGCAAGAGAACACGGCCAGTGCGGGTGTAGACGTTAAGAGCATGGCGCGGCGGAGCGGAACTGTCGTCGCCCATCACCGTCATTCACCCGGGTGATATTTGGCCATCAGGGATCGCACGACCGGTGGATCAGGTCGGCAAGTTCACGGCAGCGGTCGATGCACGAGCTGTTCGGTGTTCAGTTCGTGGATGGCGTTCTCGACGACCGGACCGATCGCGGGGTCAAGAACGTCAGCTTGTACTACGGCAGGTAACCACGGCACCGACGGCCGACCTGATGTAGTAGGTGCCGCGGGCGCTCATCCGGATGAATTGCTTCGGCGGGTGATGACCACTCACCCCGCGGCGGTGGATGCTGACACCGGAATGGCAAGCGGAGGTCGTCCTCGATCGGGCCCGCGAGCTCAGATCAGGATTCGTCGGCGTGCAATTGCACGCGCATGCACACAGAAAGAAGACGATGCGATGACAGCCGTTGCATCCCCACGCACGCGCATCTGGTCCTCGCGTTCCTCAAAATGCGGGACCGTCGGCCAGGGCAGGACTCATGGGCCGCGGAGCACTCAATTCGAAAGCGCGATTATCCCGCTTCTCGGGCCCCTCTATCGGCAAGCTCTCCGGATGACCTCCAATCAGGCGGACGCGGAGGATCTGGTGCAAGAAACAATGCTCAACGCGTACGTCGGCCTGTCGGCATTCGAACCAGGAACGAATCTAAAGGCGTGGCTACGGCGGATCATGATCAACACCTACATTGACAGCTATCGGAGGCAAAAGCGCCGCCCCGCACAATATCCGACCGATGAGATCACCGATCGGCAGCTGGCGGCCAGCGCCCCACGTACCTCGGGGGCGCTACGGTCGGCCGAAGACCAGGCGCTCGAAATGCTGCCAGACCCCTACCTCAAGGCGGCAATGATGGTCTTGCCTGAGCAGTTTCGCATGGCCGTGTACTTTGCTGACATCGCGGGATACTCCTACAAGGAGATCGCCGCCATGACGGACACGCGGCAAGGGACCGTAAGTTCGAGGATCAACCGCGGACGAAAACAATTGCGCGATTTACTGGTTGACTCGCCAGTCGACCATGCGGCCAGGCCCATCGACGAGGCGCCGAGCGGAGCCACCCAGAAGCGTGCAAGTGTCAGTGGCGATAAATAAAGCAAGTCTCCAACTCACGTGCAAGGTTTCCCCGCCGTCACCCTGGACTGTCAGCCTGACTCGACCTGGACTGGAACATCTGGCCTTCTATGCCGGCATCGGTGCAGTGGCCGCATTTGGGATGATGGAATGGCCGGTCGTCGCCGCGTTGGTGGTGGGGCACACGCTTGTCAACGCGCAGCACAACAAGGTCCTTCAATCACTTGGTGAGGCGTTGGAAGAAGCCTAGCAGCAATACATTACGAGCCGCCGGGACATAGCAGCTTACAGTTCCCACTTAGTTATCTCGTGTTCGCGCGTGCGCGCAGCACGTGGGCCTCACCGCGCATCCGTTCGATCATGTGCGGATAGTGCAGTTCGAAGGCGGGCCTCTCCGAGCGGATGCGCGGCAGTTCAGTGAAGTTATGCCGCGGGGGTGGGCTGCTGGTGGCCCACTCCAGGGAGTTGCCATAGCCCCATGGGTCGTCGACGGTGACCGGTTCACCGTAGCGCCAGCTGCGGAACACGTTCCACACGAACGGCAATACGGAAGCACCCAGGATGAGTGCCCCGATCGTCGAAACGACGTTGAGCGTGGTGAAGCCATCGGTGGGAAGGTAATCGGCGTAGCGGCGCGGCATCCCTTTGTTGCCAAGCCAGTGTTGTACCAGAAATGTGGTGTGAAACCCGATCAGTGTCATCCAGAAGTGCAACTTGCCCAGCCGTTCATCGAGTAGCCGCCCGGTCATCTTGGGAAACCAGAAATACGCCCCGGCGTAAGTGGCGAACACGATGGTGCCGAACAGCACGTAGTGGAAGTGGGCGACCACGAAGTAGGTGTCGGTGACGTGGAAGTCGATTGGCGGGCTGGCCAGCAGCACACCCGACAGCCCGCCGAGGAGAAAAGTCACCAGAAACCCCGCCGCGAAAAGCATCGGGGTCTCAAAGGTCAACTGACCCTTCCACATTGTGCCGATCCAATTGACGAATTTGATTCCGGTCGGCACCGCAATGAGATAGGTGGCGAACGAAAAGAATGGCAGCAGCACCGCACCGGTGGCATAGAGATGATGGGCCCACACCGCGATCGACAGCGCCCCGATGGCGATGGTCGCATAGACCATGGTGGTGTAGCCAAACAGCGGTTTACGAGAAAACACAGGGATGACTTCGGTGATGATGCCGAAGAAGGGCAGCGCAATGATGTAGACCTCAGGATGGCCGAAGAACCAGAACATGTGCTGCCACAACAGGACTCCACCGTTTGCTGGGTCAAACACGTGCGCGCCAAGATGGCGGTCGGCGGCCAACCCGAACAACGCCGCCGTCAACAGCGGGAAGGCGACCAGCACCATGATGCTGGTGACCAGGATGTTCCAGGTGAAAACCGGCATCCGAAACATTGTCATGCCCGGCGCGCGCAGGCACACCACGGTCGTGATCATGTTGACTCCCCCGAGGATGGTGCCCAACCCACCGACAATGAGCCCGAGGATCCATAAGTCACCACCAGGGCCCGGGGAATGGACGGCGTCTGACAGCGGCGTGTAGGCGGTCCACCCGAAGGCCGCTGGTCCACCGGGGGCGATGAAGCCCGCTAGGGCGATCAGTGCACCGAACACAAAGAGCCAGAATGACAATGCGTTGAGCCGCGGAAAGGCGACATCGGGGGCGCCGATCTGCAGGGGCAACACCAGGTTAGCGAACCCGAAGACGATCGGGGTCGCATAGAACAGCAACATCACCGTGCCGTGCATGGTGAACAGTTGGTTGTATTGCTCGTTGGAGAGAAACTGTAGACCGGGTGCGGCCAGCTCGGCGCGCATCAGCAGCGCCATGAGCCCGCCGACGAAAAAGAACGTAAAGCATGCGACGACATACATGATCCCGATCACTTTGTGATCGGTCGTGGTGATCAGCCGGTAGATCAGGCTACCCGTGGGGCCGGTACGCTCCGGGAATGGCCGGCTGGCCAGCAGCTCTTCCAGCTCAGGCGCCGAGGCGGACATTAGATCGCTCTCCCGAAAGGTGAATGCTGCTGGACCACAGTATGTTTAGCGTTGACCGACCGTAGCCAGGACGCTGCGAACTTGCTCACCCCGTCGTGTTCGAGCACCGCGAACACGTTGGGTAGATCAATACCGATCGCGCTCAGCCGGTCCAACGCTTCCTGCGCCTGTGCCGCCTTGCCAGTGATGGTGTCACTGTTGATGACGCCGTGGTCGGCCACCGCCTCCAATGTCGCGGCAGGAATGGTGCTTACCGTGTTCGGCGCCACGAGTTCGGTGACGTACATCGTGTCGGGATACGCGGCGTTCTTCACCCCGGTAGAGGCCCACAGCGGGCGCTGCACGCGAGCACCCGCGGCGCGCAACGCAGTGTAGCGCGGCTCGGCTTCGAAGACCTGCTGGTAGGCCGCATAGGCCACCCTCGCGTTGGCGATGCCGGCTTGCCCCCGCAGCGCGAGCGCATCCGCAGTGCCGATTTTCTCGAGACGCGTATCGACCTCGGTATCCACCCGGGACACGAAAAGCGAAGCCACCGAATGGATCAGGGACAAATCAGCCCCGGCGCACTGTGCCACCTCCATGCCGGTCAGGTACGCGTCCATCACCTCACGGTGCCGTTGCGCGGAAAAAATCAACGTGACATTGACCGAGATACCTTTAGCCAATGCTGCCGTGATCGCAGGCAGCCCCGCTGCCGTAGCCGGTATCTTGATAAATACGTTGGGCCGGTTGACGATTTCGGCCAACTCGATGGCCTGCATGAGTGTCCGATCGGAGTTGTGCGCATCCAGCGGATTGACTTCGACGGACACTCTGCCATCGATACCGTCGGAGGCCTCCCACTGCGGGCGCAGCACATCGCAGGCGGCCCGGACGTCATCAGTGATCACCGTGCGGACCGCGGCGTGCATCGCGAGGCCACGCGCGGTCAACTCGGCGAGCTGCTCGCCGTAGAGGTTGCTGTGGGTAAGTGCTCGCTCAAAGGTCGACGGGTTGGTCGTGACGCCGACGACACTTCTGGTATCAACGAGGCGCTGCAGCTTGCCCGATTGCAGCCAGTCGCGCGACAAGTCATCCAGCCAGACCGACACACCGGCTGCCGACAGCGCCGCAAGGTTCGGGTTCTGAGTCATCGTGTCACCGTCGCTCGCCGATCTCCGGTCGCGGTGACACCCGTCCTGCGATACATGCGGCGCCATAGAACACCAACGGCGCGTAAATGCTCAACAGCACCTGCCAGTCAGGCGAAATTGTCGGGTCCTTGTCCTGTATTACCGAGCCCATGTCGCTATTGAATGGGCTTGGCATGTTCTGCGGTCGCTGCCCTCGCGTCACCGTGGCGGGGTAACGTCCACTCGGGACGGATGTAGTGGCAGGTGTAGCCCGATGGGTAGCGTTGCAGATAGTTCTGGTGCTCGGGTTCCGCTTCCCAAAACTCGCCGGCCGCGTTGACCTCGGTGACGACCGCGCCGGGCCACCGGCCCGAATTCTCGATGTCGGCGATAGTCTGCACCGCGATTTGCTTTTGCTCGTCGTCCAGATAGAAAATTGCCGACCGGTAACTGCTTCCGACGTCGTTGCCCTGACGGTACTTGGTGGTCGGGTCGTGAACCTGAAAGAAGAATTCCAGCAGTGCCCGGTAATCGGTTTCGTCTGGGTCGTAGGTGATTTCGAGCGCCTCGGCGTGGCCGGGGTGATTGCGGTAGGTGGGATGCGCGTTGCTGCCGCCGGTGTAGCCGACACGGGTGGACACCACACCGGGCTGCGCGCGGAAGAGATCCTCCATCCCCCAAAAGCACCCGCCGGCGAGAACGGCGATCTTGTTGTGGCTGCTCATGATTGCTGCTCGGCGACGCTTTGGTTTTGCTCTGATCCATCATTCGTGAACAAACGCATATATTGCCCATAACCCTGGGCTTCGAGTTCATCGCGGTGGATGAATCGCAGCGATGCCGAGTTGATGCAGTAGCGCAACCCCCCGGCTTCGGTGGGGCCGTCCGGGAATACGTGCCCCAGATGGCTATCGGCGTGGGCCGACCGTACCTCGATCCGTTCCATGAAGTGGCTGCGGTCGCGCCTCTCAACGAGGTTGTCCGCGCCGATGGGCCGGGTGAAGCTGGGCCAGCCACTACCGCTGTCGAATTTGTCCACCGAGGCGAAAAGCGGTTCGCCAGAGACAATGTCGACGTAGATGCCGGGCTCATGGTTGTCGCAGTACTCGCCGGTGAACGGAGGCTCCGTGCCGCTCTCCTGGGTGACGTGGTATTGCTGGGGGCTGAGCGCGTCGACCGCGGCAGGGTTCTTGCTGTATTGATGTGACACCTGGTCTCCTTCATTCGCGCAGCCTTTACGAGGATGCGCTTAGCATTTCGGTAGGTAGTGTTGTCGCGTTAATTGCGTCCGGCCATGATGCCGCCGTCGACATTGAGAATCGCCCCGGTTACCCAACTGGCCTCATCCGACAGCAGATACGTGACGGCGTTGGCGACGTCGGCAGGAGTGCCGACTCGTCCCAGCGGATGAAGCGGCGCGAATGTGGCAAGCGTGGCGTCGATCTCGTCCTTGGGGATGAACTTCTCGTAGAGCGGGGTCTTGACGACGGCCGGTGCCACCGCGTTGACGCGAATCTTATGCTCGGCGAGCTCGATGGCCAGGTTATGGGTCAGCGCATGCAGCCCGGCCTTTTGCATCGAGTATGCCGACGATGGAGTCAGACCGATCGCCTGATGTGCCCACATGCTGCCGATGTTGACGATCGAGCCGCCCTCACCGCGGGCGATCATGCCCCCAACGACGGACTGCGTCAGGAAGAACAAGGCGTAGTTCAACTCCATGTACGAGTCGTAGGTCAGCGCGTCGTACTCCAGGAACGCCTTGGGCACAAAGAATCCGGCCGCGTTCACCAACAGTGTCGCATCGCCGTGCTGCTCAGCAAGCGCGCGCTGAACATCGGCGACCGCAGCGCGATCCGTCAGCTCGGCAGTGATACCCCAGGCCTCGCCGCCCCCGCCGCTCAATTCGGTCACGGTGTCATCAACACGGTCCTTCGACCGGCCGACTATCACTGCGCTGCCGCCGTGGCGCACGACATCAACGGCGACCTGCCGGCCCATACCGGCGCTGCCTCCGACGACGATGACCTTCTTTGAATCGAAGTGCATGGTGAGACCCTTCTGCTGACTCCTGTGGGCCCTTGCCCAGCAAGAAAAGTTGTAGCCATGACGACGACATCGGGCGCCGTGGATGCCGACGTTGAACTGGCATTAGTCTTCTGGCCGGTGGGGTGAGCTGTCATCACCCCGGCTCTGTTTCACCCGGGTGAGTCCTGGCGCCTGGCGGAGGACCTATGACACTCAATGCGCGGCCGGTGTTCGTTGTTCACCACGAGCAACACCGCTTCGCCGCATCCAACCGGGTTGGGGGCCCCCGGAAAATACTCAGCAGCCTCGCTGAATAGCCCAGGCGCATTGAGTAATTCGAGACTGCATTGCCCTCCGACGTCTCGCGACGCTTGGCCACCGGGTGGCTAGCCTTGTATGCTGACGGCCAGCTGTGAGCCACTGACCGTGGCGGCTTTGCCGTACCCGATCCTGAGTCACCGCGGAAACTGCCCGGCCACAAGCAACTTCGCGGCGCAGCTGATGATACGGTCACCCATTGCCCGCCCACGACTTGTCATTGGAGCCCCTGGTCTGCATCCTTCTCCGACATGTCACCACTTACCGCGTCGCTCGCCTATGTGGGATTCGCACCCCACTGGGGTATTTGACATGCAGGTGTCCACTGGTGGGTCACCTGCCCTAGTGATGTCTCGCTTAGGCCCTACGGCTAGGGGTAGGGCTAGTTGCGATCCTGCGCCGGGGCACAGGCCGGCTCTGGCAAATCCAAATCCGCCTTGCTCAGCCGGTAGACCTCAAGCGTCAGGTTGTAATACTTGTCGGTCTCACCGACCCAGTCCATCCCCACTCGACGCGCCGTCGCAACCCCACGATGATTACCTGGCCGGACGACGGCGAAGACCTCATTGACACCAATATTTGTGAATGCCTGATGGGCAACCGCATGACCGGCTTCCGCGCCGTAGCCGTGACCCCACAACTTCGGTGCAACCAGCCAACCGATTTCGAGCTCGGTGCAACCGGGTGGAAGTGGAAGCAGTGCCACTCCTCCGATCAGTTCACCAGAGCCTCTATATCGGTGATCGCCCATCGGCCCTGGGGAATCTCCGCTGCGTTGCTCTCGGCGACCCATGTGCGCAAAACCTGCCGCATCTGCTCGTGATCGGTGATCAACGGCAACGCCGGCGCTCAATTCTGGCGACCGCCCAGACAACCAGGCATCCACAGCGCCGGGCGCCATGCGGACAAAAGCCTCCTCGCCCTGCATGACGCGGGACCCGGTAGCGTTAGCACCGCACTTGTCGAGGGAAACCGCTTATGGCGGCGGTCTTGTAGGGATGGAAGCAAGCGGTGAGGACTCATCCCAATTGACGTCCTTTAACCGGCGCGGCGCCGTGCTGGCGGAAATGCTGACAGCGGTTGTGGTACTCGTGCAGTGCACCGCTGCGACGCCACCTCCTGCGACGCCACCTCCTGCGGCCACACCGTCATCGTCTGCTACACCGTCTTCGTCGGGCGCGGCGGCGCCGTCGGCCAGCGCGCCGCCGGCACCCGATCCGACGGTGGAGCCGGTCACCGCCGCCGAACTCGGCGCGACCTGGCGGCCGGGTTGCCCCGTCGAGCCGGGGCGGCTGCGCAGGGTCAACGTCGACCACCTCGGTTTCGACGGCCAGACCCACCGCGGCGAACTGATCGTGCATGAAGACCTGGTGCCGGACGTGATCGCGATATTCGAGCAGCTTTACCGACTGGGCTACCCCGTCGAGAAGATCCGCACCGTCGACCACTACGCGGACGCTGATGATGAGTTATCCATGGAGGACAACAACACTTCGGCGTTCAACTGCCGAACCATCCCAGGAACCGACGAATGGTCTCCACATGCTTACGGTCGGGCTATCGATATCAATACGCTGCTCAACCCGTGCCTCTACGCCAGCGGGTATTTCGAACCGCAGAACGCCGAGGCCTACCTGGACCGCAGCCGCACCGACCCGGGGCTTTTACACAGTGGCGACCCGGCCGTGCGCGCCTTTACAGATCGTGGCTGGCGGTGGGGTGGCGACTGGGCGGCTCCCTTCGACTACCAACACTTCGAGCGGCCCTGAGCTCATGGCCGATGACGCACGGCCCTAGAGGTGCAGGGCCTGCGCTGTCGCCGTAGCCACCGCACCTCGCAGATCCGAGATCGGTGTACTGCCTCGCACCTGGATTGCGTTCGTCAGCAGTACTACGTAGGTATCTGAGCGTGGATCTAGCCAAAACGAGGTTCCGGTAAAGCCGGTATGGCCAAAGCTACCGATCGGAAAGACCATGCCTCGCGGCGAGGAAAGCCAGGTATCAATATCCCAGCCGAAACCGCGCAGGTTTTGTCCATTGATCGCCGGATAGTGCGGCGCGAGTAGCGGATACGCTCTGTTTGGTGTCTTAGCGATGGCCGCTCGAGTTGCATTATTCGCTGCTTGGATTTGCTCGGCTGTGTGGCCCGGTTGCTGGGGGGTCGTCATCAATTGCAGAGTCGCTTGCTGCAGCGGAAAGTCGCTCGGCCGACCCGCAAGTCGATCAAGCAAGGCCTGCGCAAAGATGCCGGTGTCGGCCGCCGTCGAGAACACACCGGCATGCCCGGCCACTCCACCCATGCGGCGCGACGTCATGTCGTGCACGGTCCCCCGGAGCAGATAACCATAATCGGGGTTCTTGCTCGGGTCGGCCCTGTTTTCTTCGTCAACCGCCGTCGGTGCGATGCGCGGCAACAGACTGACGTTCCAGCTGCCTGCAGCACAAGCCACCGACTCGCGCCCCGTGGGCGCCCGGGCAATCGCAGCCCCTCTTACCTGGTAGGTGCCACACGCTTTGGCTAAGGGAAGATAGCGGGTATCTGCCATGCCAAGCGGCGCAAATACGTTTTGCTGAACGTAAAAATCCAGGGCATCGCCGGTGACGTTCTCAATCAGCGCGCCGAGCAGGATGTAGTTGATGTCGGAATAGTGGAAAACCTCACCGGGACCAGATTCCAGCGGTGTGGTGAGCGCACGATGGATGCCTTCTGTTTTATCGACTGCCTCCAGTCCCCACGGATCTTTGAGGTCTACGTCATCCTTTTCTCCAGAAGTATGCGTAAGCAACATCCGAAGCGTCACCTTTGCACGCTGTGGATCGCCTGCCGGGTTGAAGTCAGGCAAATACTTCTGGACGGGATCGTCGAACGCAACCTTGCCTTGTTCGTAAAGCTGCATGACGGCAGTCGCGGTTGCGAGGCATTTCGTCAACGACGCCATGTCGAAGATCGTGTCCTCGGTCATTGGCTCTGCAGGGGCGGGCGATCCGTCTAGCCCCTGTTCGCCTGCAAGCTTGCGCAGGCCATAAGCCCGGTGGAAGACGATCTGGCCACCGTGCCCGATCGCAACCACTGCACCCGGCATCCGATGCGCCGCAATCGCATCATTGATCAGCGTGGAGACTGCTGCGAAGTCAACTGTGGGAGCCGCGTCCGGCGCCTGCGTTGTCCGAGCGCTTGTGGGAGCCGCATGCGGCGCCTGCGTTGCCCGTTCGCTGTCGCTTACTGCTGTGCGCGCCGCATTGCGATGTGAGCAAGCCGCAGCGAGTGCAAGCAAGACAGATCCAACAGCAATGGCCTTTCGCGCAGATGGCTTACCGAACATTAACCGCTCCGGGTTTGACGCCAGCTTCATGGTTAAGACATCTACGGTCCAGGCTATGTGACCGTGGCGGTCCGCGGTCATGATCTGCCGGAAAATGGCGACTTCTACTGGAAACCCGGCATATTCCGTCGTATTGCTGGACCCTGCGCAGTGGGAGAGCGCAAATGGACTGACTACGACGGTCGCCGCCGCGCACGCAGCTGCTGGGCATAGGGCAACGGTTGATAGGGCTCTGACCCACGATGACCGCACGATAGGCAACCGCCGGGGTATGAATCCGCCATTGCAAATCCCGCCAACCGGATGGCGAAGATGGTCGCGTCGGACGATTGCCGGTAGGAGGCATTGGTCTATCACCGCGACTGGTCGAGGTAGCGGCGCGCGCCCCAGTAGTCTGCGTCCAGTCGAACCGGGGTGATGCGCACTGGTGCCGTCTTGTCGAATGCCTCGATCATTTCGCCGTTCCCGGAATACATCGCCACGTGGTAGATCGCGTCGGGATTGTCGGGGTCCCTGCTGCCGTGCGAGTAGAAGAGTAGATCGCCGGGTTGCAACGCGGATGTGTCGACCGGGCGCCCCCGGCTGTCGGCGGCTTGCGGGCCGGCATCGCGCGGCAGGGTAACGCCGTACACCTGGTAGATGGTGGAGGTGAAACCGGAGCAATCGAACCCGAAGCCGGCACGTCCGCCCCACAGGTAGGGGACGTTCACGAACCCGGCGGCGTACCGGACCAAATCCGCTCCGGTCGGATGCGGTATGTCCGTGGGCTTTTCGTAGACCGCCACCGCTCGGGCATCCAGCCACTTCGGACCGCGATCGGGGGTGGCCACCTGAACGGCCTTGTCGGTGCGGCTCAGGACGGGAAGCCTGGTGTTTGTACTGATCTCGAGGTTCTGATCGGCGAGTCCGGACTCGCCGTATAGCCAGGTGGTGATGCCGTGATCGGCCAGCGCGAAGGGAGCCTGTTCCTTCAGCGCGCCGTAGCCCGGGTCGGTCGTCAACTGGGCCTTGGGAATCCAGCCGGGATAGCCCAGGGAGTCCTTCGGTGTCGGCTGGCCGGGGACCAGGACCTCGTCCCAGTCGCCCTGCTCCCCCACCACAAAGACGCGGTCGCCGAAGAGGGCCTGCGTGTGGTTGAGATTGTCCGCGGTAAGCGCTTCCTGCTGGGCCAGCGTCATGTCCGACAGCCAGCCGCGAATATCGACCGGATTTGTCAGGGCGGAATGGTCGACTGGACGCGGGCTCTGCGGCGTCGCCCACACCGTGGCCACCGAAACGGCGACATAAGCGCTGCGCGCCTCCGACGATCCGGAGAGGTTGGCAGGGTCAGCGGTTACGGATACTGCCACCAGCCCCGTGGACAAGACACCGGTTGACAAAACACCGGCAAGCACTGTTCGGGTGGCCGCGACGAACATGTCCGTCGACGTTATCGGAGCCGTGCTGGTGTGTCCGGTCGGCGCGCTGGAACACGTCGCAGGCAAGGACGTCGATGGCGTCGGACACCCGCACCGGGGTGATTTGGGCTCGACGGCAAGCGTCGTTAGGAGACACCTTGAAGTAGTTCGACTTCTGCGCTCCTGCCCATTTCCTAAGGAGAAACTGTGCCCGCGACAGTCACCGACATCACAACCCCCCAACATTGGGTAGGACGAGGTGACTGAGATGAGAGCCGATCGGTTGTCACAGCCGGGCAGCGCGGCATAACGGGCCGCGACCACCCCGCACACGCCACGGTGGTGCGGCGTCCGGTAATGGTGGTGGACGTCCTGTCCCCTACGGCCCCTGGCAGCAAAGAACCCGAGGCCATGTGGTCTCGGGTTTGCTTCCGGTGGAGCTAAGGGGACTCGAACCCCTGACCCCCACACTGCCAGTGTGGTGCGCTACCAGCTGCGCCATAGCCCCAAGAAGTCGTGCCCATCGAAGCTACACCACCGTTAACCGTCCTTCAAAGTTGCTGCTCAGGCAGGTTCGCCGTGTGCGGAGAAGGCAACGGCTCGGGTTGCGGGTCGGGCACCGTTCGGGTTTCCGGCGCCGCAACCCAGCCAACGGCGGCGATCAGCAGAACTATCCCGCTGATGGTGAAGCCCCAGCTGTAGGTCAGCCGCTCCGCGACCCAACCGAGCGTCATCGAGCCGACGATGGCGCCCAGATCGGACATCATCTGCACCGCCGCCACCGGGCTGCCCGCACGCGCCTCGCTGCCCAGAATGTCGGCGACCGCGGCCTGCATCGGCGACATGTAGATCCCCGTCACCGCACCGACCACAATCGCGGCCGCCACAAACGCCGGCAACGACGACGCCGCGCCCAAGAAGACCGTCGCCACGCCGGACAACGCCAGGCCCACGATCATCAACGTGCGCCGTCCCATCCGGTCAGACAGGTAGCCACTGGGGATCATCGCCATCGCGTTGCCTCCGGCGAACGCCGCAAGCGCAATGCCGATGATGCCGACGCCGCGACCCATGACGTCGGTGATGAACAACGGGACCAGGGCAACGCGAAGGCCGAACGCCGACCAGCCGGTCGCGAAGTTGGCTCCCAGCGACGACCAATAGGCGCGGGACCGCATCGCCTCTCGCATCGTCACCTTCGACCGTGTCGGCGGCCCCGGCGCGGCCAGGGTCGAATTCCGCAGGCTGAAGAACAACACCGCCGCGACGCCCAGCAGGGCGAGGCCGTACACGATGAAAGGAGCAGTCAGGCCCCATCCGGCCGCCAGGGCGCCGACGGCCGGCCCGCCCACCGCGCCCACCATGAACGACGTGGTGAACAGGCCCGCGACCCGCCCCCGCGCATCGGGCGGGCTGATATGGATCATCAGCCCCAGCGCCGAGACGTAGAACATGGTCGACCCGATGCCGCTGATCACGCGGAAAGCCAGTAGTTGCCAGTAAGCCTGCGAAAACGCACACGCGGCGGTCGAGACCGCGACGATCAGCATGCCGCCGATGTAAATCCGCCGCTCCCCAAGCCGCTGGACCAGCTGGCCGCTGATCGGCGCAAAACACAGCCGGCTCAACGAAAAGACGGTGACCAAAAAAGTCACCGCCTTGATGCTGACCCCGAAGCTGCGGGCGAAGGATGGCAGCGCAGGCGAAATGACCCCGTAGCCCAGCGCGACCATGATGTTTGCCCAGCTCAGAATCCAGACTTCGCGCGGCAGGCGGCTAGAACGGAGCGCGCGCCCCTCCGTGCGGGCAAGCCGGAGGGAGATGGTCACCCAATGACTGTATTAACTACCTCGCGCGCGGTTTCCTGCACCTCCGCCAAGTGCTCAGGCCCGATGAACGATTCCGCGTAAATCTTGTACACGTCCTCGGTGCCCGACGGGCGCGCGGCGAACCACGCATTGGCCGTCGTCACCTTCAAGCCGCCCAGCGAGGCGCCGTTGCCCGGCGCGGCGGTCAGCTTCGCCGTGATCGGCTCCCCCGCCAATTCCGTGGCGGTCACCTGATCGGCGGACAGCTTCGCCAGCCGGGCCTTCTGGTCGCGGTCGGCAGGCGCGTCGACCCGCGCATAGAACGGCGTGCCGTATTCGGCGGTCAGCCGCTCATAGCGCTGGGACGGACTGAGTCCAGTGACCGCGAGAATCTCCGAAGCCAGCAGTGCCAGGATGATGCCGTCCTTGTCAGTGGTCCACACCGAGCCGTCGCGCCGCAGGAACGACGCCCCGGCCGACTCCTCGCCGCCGAAGCCGATGGTTCCGCCGATCAGACCGTCGACGAACCACTTGAATCCCACCGGCACCTCGATCAGTTTGCGGCCGATGCCGGCGACCACCCGGTCGATCATCGACGAGCTGACAACGGTCTTGCCGACGGCGATACCGCCCGGCCACGACGGCCGCTCGGTGTAGAGGTATTCGATGGCCACCGCGAGGTAATGGTTCGGGTTGAGCAGCCCCCCGTCGGGCGTCACGATGCCATGGCGGTCGGAGTCGGCGTCGTTGCCGGTGGCGATCTGGTAGCGGTCGCGGTTGGCGATGAGCCCCGCCATCGCGTCCGGCGAGCTGCAATCCATCCGGATCTTGCCGTCGTGGTCGAGTGTCATGAATCGCCAGGTCGCGTCGACGAGCGGATTCACCACGGTCAGATCCAGGCGATGCCGCTGGGCGATCTCACCCCAGTAGTCCACGCTGGCCCCTCCGAGCGGGTCGGCGCCGATGCGCACCCCGGCCTTGCGGATGGCATCGATGTCGACGACGTTGGGCAGGTCGTCGACGTAGTTGCCCAAGTAATCGTGCCGCTGCGCGGTCTGCAGCGCGCGAGCCAGCGGAATGCGTTTGACCCCCGCCCCGTCGCGCAGGATCTCGTTGGCGCGCTTGGCAATTGCGTTGGTTGCGTCGGTGTCGGCCGGGCCGCCGTTGGGCGGATTGTATTTGAAGCCGCCGTCAGGGGGCGGGTTGTGCGACGGCGTCACGACAATTCCGTCGGCCAACGCCTCGGTGCGGCCGCGGTTGTAGGACAGGATGGCGTGGCTGACCGCGGGTGTCGGCGTGTACCGATCGCGGGAGTCGATCATGGCAACAACGTCGTTGGCGGCCAGCACCTCCAGCGCAGACACCCAGGCCGGCTCGGACAGGCCGTGGGTGTCGCGGCCGATGAACAACGGGCCCGTCGTGCCGTGCGCGGCGCGGTACTCGACGATGGCCTGGGTGATCGCCAGGATGTGAGCCTCGTTGAACGCGCCATTGAGTGCTGACCCGCGGTGTCCCGACGTGCCGAAAGCGACCTGTTGCGCGACATCACCGGGGTCGGGCTGAATCGAGTAATACGCCGTCACCAGGTGGGGCAGATCGACGAGGTCTTCGGGCTGGGCCGGCTGACCGGCGCGTGGGTTGGCCACCATGGGTATCAATTCTGCCCGTGTTCGCGGCCCCCCGGGCTGCGCCGGTCTGGACGTCGGCCATACGCTGCGTAGCGCAGCGGCAAACGAAGGGAATCCACCCGGTGGCTCAACCGGACTATCGCGAATTGGCCGCGGTGTTTGCCGGTGGGGCGCTGGGCTCCGTGGCCCGTGCCGCGCTTAGCACGCTGGCCGGCGGCGACCCGGCGAGCTGGCCATGGGCCACGTTCACGGTCAACATCGTCGGAGCGTTTTTGGTGGGCTACTTCACCACCCGGCTACTGGAGCGGTTGCCGACGTCGAGCTATCGACGGCCCCTGCTCGGCACCGGATTGTGCGGAGGCTTAACGACTTTCTCGACGATGCAGGTCGAGACGCTGAAGATGATCGAACACGGCTACTGGGGGCTGGCCGTCGGCTACACGGTCACCAGTATCGCGTTGGGTCTGTTGGCGGTGCACCTTGCCACCAAGTTGGTGCGCCGGGTCCGGGTGCGCCGGTGACCGCCGCCATGGCGACAACGGCTCTGGTCTGGGTCGGCGTCGTGCTCATCGGCGGCGTCGGGTCGGTGCTGCGTTTCGTCATCGACCGCGCGGTGGCGCGCCGAGCATCGAGGCCGTTTCCGTTCGGCACTCTTGCCGTGAACATCAGCGGCGCAGCGCTTTTGGGTTTCCTCGGCGGCCTGGCGCTGAACAGGGAGGCCGCCCTGCTGGCCGGCACCGCCTTCGTCGGTGCCTACACCACGTTTTCCACTTGGATGCTCGAGACACAGCGTCTCGGCGAGGAACGCCGGCTGCGCGCCGCGCTGGCGAACATCGTGGTCAGCGTCCTGCTCGGCGAAGGGGCGGCGTTCATCGGGCAACAGATCGCACAGCAGCTGTGATCCGGCGCCGTCAGGTGTCGCGTTGACGCGGGATGTCGTCGGGAGTTCGGGGCAGCACATACAGCGCCATCCGCCGATTCGACATGTCATGCTCACCGAGGAACGCACAGCCGCCGCGTTCACAGAACTTGCGTGCCAACGCGTTGCGATGATCGGGATCGAACATGATGCGGCGACACCTCGGGTCGAGGGTGAAGATGCTGATCACCAAATACGGCAGCAGGTAACTGACGTGCCCGCGTTCGATGTAATCCAAATCAGCGACCGCGACATGCAGTCCCAAATCGTTGGCGTCGTGCTCGTATCGACGAGCGATGGAATCCTTTGCTGCTCTGTATAATTCGATGTATCCCCGGTCCACCCCGTCCAGGGTGGCGATGAGCGGGCGCGAGAAAGCGCCCTCCAATTGCGCCTCGAGGTAACGATGCCACCGCGCCACCGGCCAGCTGGATTCCCATGCCTCGACCAGATGCGGCCGATTCATCCACTCCGAGACCATCTCGGCGTCGGCGTCCGGGTCCGCAACGCGCAGACCGTACGGCTCGGGCAATTCCGGGATGGGCGGCGGCGGGACGCTGCGGATCGCCTCGGGAAGGTCGGTCAGTTCCCGCGGAAGGATGGGTTCGGCGTTATTCATGTCAAACGGCGAGCCTACGACGCTGTCGGTCTAAGCCGATTCACCGGGGTTCGAGCAGCTTGGCCAGGACCGTCGCCTGACTGATGTCCAACTCACGGGTCGCGGTCACCAGCGTCACGGCTTTCCGTTTGGCGAGCATGCGCAGGTCTTCCAGCGCGGCACTGTCGCCCAGTTCGACCGTGTAGCGTGACGCGAATTCGTCGAACCGGTCCGGATCGTGGTGATACCACTCGCGGAGATCCTTCGACGGCGCGACGTCCTTGCACCAGATACCCACCCGCGGATCGTCTTTGCGCACTCCTCGCGGCCAGACCCGGTCGACCAGGACACGCTGCCCCTCGTCGGGGCTGACCTCGTCGTAGACCCGCGCCACCCGGACCCGCCTTTTGGCGCTCACACGCCCAGGGTAGCCGCGGAAGTGGCGGCGTCACCCGGCTCAGTAGTGATAGGTGTCCGAGGGTGCGGGCGAGTGATCACGATCTTCCTCGTCGATGTCCAACGCCTCGATGCCGTACGCGCGGGCCAGCTCCAGGATCTTGGTGGCCCGGGCGATGCGGGGCAGATCGGAGCCGTTGCGGATCTCTCCCCCGTCACGCTCGAACTCGACGAAAAACTCTTTCGCCCAAGAGATTTCGTCGTGTGAGGGCGACAATCCCTCGTTCACGACGGCGCATTGATCCGGGGTGAGGCAGATCTTGCCCGTCATCCCGAATTCCACGGAGACGGCGGTGGCCTCGATCAGCTTCAAAGCGTTGGAGCCGATGGTGGGCCCGTCGATCGCGCTGGGCAGACTGGCCGCCTTGGCGGCGATCGTGAAACGTGAGCGGGCATATGCGAGCGTGCCGGGGTCTTCTCCGAAACCGGTGTCGCGGCGGAAGTCGCCGATGCCAAAGGCGAGCCGGAAGGTACCCTTCGTCGCGGCGATCTCGGTGATGCGCTCGAGGCCCCGGGCGGTTTCGACCAGAGCGACGATCGGCACATCGGGCAGCCGCTTCGCGGTCTCGGTCACATGGTCGACCGATTCGACCATCGCCAGCATCACCCCGCCGACCGGGGTGGTGGCCAGGGCTGCGAGGTCGTCCGCCCACCACGGGGTGCCGAAGCCGTTGATGCGGACCCAGTCGGTATTCCCGGCGTTCAACCAGCGCACCACATTGTCGCGGGCGGCGTGCTTGTCCTTAGGCGCGACGGCATCCTCGATGTCGAGGACGACTATGTCGGCCCGCGATTGCGCCGCGGACTGGAACCGGTCGTCGTGTGCACCATTCACCAATAGCCAACTTCGGGCCAGAACAGGGTCGATGCGGAAGCCGACGACGTCATCGGACTCTGGCGCGCTGTTGTTGACCTGCTCGTACATGTCAGCTGATCTGTCGCCTTCTCGTGGTTGCGGTCCTGGGCTCCTTTACCGTAGCCCGACCGGGAAAGAACTCACGCCGGACGGTCGTCTCACCTCTCGTTTCGGCGCAAAAACCCCCGGAGCCGGGATGGCCAGCAAACGAAACAGTCACCGCCGACGAGTTTCCGCTCGGTTGGCGGGGGTAACACACACTTCGCCACGCTACGGCCATCGGTCGTGCGTCGGATCCTGCGGAGGCTAGAGCAACCTGGTCCCGAAATGCGTCTCGGTCACCCGCCTCTGGGATCGACCGATAAAACCCACGAGGAGTAGATATGCGTAGGGCTATAGCAATCGTTTCAGCCAGCGGGGCATTGTTGTTCGGTGGAGCGGGTGTCGCAAACGCCGCCAGCCCCAGTGCCCCCGCGCCGTCGTCAACGACGACGACTTTGGCGGACAACAACAACACCAGCAACGACCAAAAGAGCGACAACAACGGGCTGTGGGGCCTCGCCGGCCTCCTGGGCCTGGGCGGACTTGCCGGACTGATGCGCCGGAAGGACCACGTCGCCGGCACCGGCGTCGGACCGGCCGCCACCCGGGAGCGCGGCGTTTAACCCCGTCTCCTGACCCTCAGGTCCCCGTCAACCGCTACGCGGCTGACGGGGACCTGTCTGGGTGACCGACGCTGCTACACAAATACCTTGCGCCGCAGCGGATTTAGTAGTTTCGCCGGACGCGAAGAGCGCGGCGGCGAGCGCAGCGTCCGTTTGGCCCCTTGTGCAGCGGGTATGTCTCATCCAAGCCGTACACAGCCCACTGTGCGTCTCCCCTTTCCCCATCACAGGAGGTACCGGCGATGGCCGAGATGATTATCGAATCACCCGACGAAGTCGTCGCGTTCCTGAAAGCGCAGCACAACCTCATCGAGGACATGTTCGACCAGGTGCTGCACGCTACGGATCCCAAAGCGCGCGAGGAGCCGTTCACAACGTTGCGCCAGCTCCTGGCTGTCCACGAGACGGCCGAGGAAATGGTGGTGCATCCGCGCGTGCGGCGGGAGGACGATGATGCCGGCGACGCCATCGTCGACGCCCGCCTCAAAGAGGAGCACGAAGCCAAGGAACTGCTGTCGGCGATCGAAAAGCTCGACATCACCTCGAAAGAGTTCATCGTCGAGCTCGGCAAGTTGCGCGAAGCGGTGCTCGAGCACGCCCGGCACGAGGAGGACGAAGAGTTCCCCGTCTTGAAGAGCAAGGTAGACAACGACGACCTCAAGCGAATGGGGGCGGCGGTGCGCGCCGCTGAGGCGATCGCTCCGACCCGCCCGCATCCCGGCGTGGAGTCGGCGAAGCTCAACTTCGCGCTCGGGCCATTCGCGTCCATGCTCGACCGCGCCCGCGATCTCATCGGCAAAGCCCTCGGATAGCGCACCCAGCGCGCCTTCGAGTTTCCGTAGGCTCGATGAGATGAGCGTTGCCCCGGATACCACCGTTGCTCTCCAAAACCGGTTCTTTCGCGAATTGCCGGAGATGGCGGTCCGTTGGCAGGCGGAAACGTTCCCCGAATTGCGGCTGCTCGCGCTCAACGAGCCGCTGGCCGACACGCTGGGCCTCGACGCCGGCTGGCTGCGCGGCCCCGACGGGCTGCGCTTCTTGGTCGGCAACTCGGTACCCAGCGGCGCCACACCGGTGGCCCAGGCCTACGCCGGGCATCAGTTCGGCGGCTTCGTTCCCAGGTTGGGCGATGGGCGTGCGCTGCTGCTGGGCGAACTGGTCGACGGCGACGGGCGGCTGCGTGACATACACCTCAAGGGCTCCGGCGCCACGCCGTTCGCCCGTGGCGGCGACGGCCTGGCCGCGGTAGGCCCGATGCTGCGTGAATACCTCATCAGCGAGGCGATGCACGCCCTGGGCGTGCCGACGACGCGGTCGTTGGCCGTTGTAGGGACCGGAAGTCCGGTCCATCGCGAAGAAACACTGCCGGGTGCGGTGCTCACCCGCGTGGCCAGCAGTCATCTGCGGGTAGGCAGCTTCCAGTTCGCCGCGTCCACCGGCAACGAGGACCTACTGCGCCGCCTCGCAGACCACGCGATCGCGCGCCACCACCCCACTGCCGTCGAGGCGGAGAACCCGTATCTCGCCTTGTTCGAATCGGTGGTTGCCGTCCAGGCCTCGCTGATCGCCCAATGGATGCTGATCGGATTCGTCCACGGCGTGATGAACACCGACAACACCACCATCTCGGGCGAAACGATCGACTATGGACCGTGCGCCTTCATGGAGGCCTACGACCCCGACACGGTCTTCAGTTCCATCGACTTCTGGGGACGCTATGCCTACGGGAACCAACCGGTAGTCGTCGGCTGGAACCTCGCGCGCTTCGCCGAGACGCTGCTTCCGCTGCTCTCGGAGAACACGGAGGAGGCCATTGCGCTCGCGGAGCAGTCGTTCGTGGTGTTCCAAATCCGCTACGACGCCGTGTGGAGCTCTGGAATGCGCGCCAAACTCGGCTTGGCCGCCGACGTCGACGCCGAATTCGCCACGGTGCTCGTCGACGAGCTGCTCGCGCTGCTCAAGCAGAACCACGTCGACTACACATCGTTCTTCCGCCGGCTCGGCCACGCGGCGCGAGGAGATGCCAAATCCGATGCCGAACCCGTGCGCGGATTGTTCGCCGACCTCGCGGGCTTCGATGCGTGGCTGACGCGTTGGCGGGCCTTGGGTCCCGACGCCGACACGATGGATCGCACCAACCCGATCTACATTCCGCGTAACCATCTGGTCGAGGAGGCCCTGGCCGCCGCGACGGCCGGCGAGCTCGGCCCACTGCAACAGCTGCTCACCGCCGTCACCGAACCCTATGTGGAACGGCCAGGCCTCGAGCGCTACGCGGAGCCCGCCCCCGAAGACTTCGGCAAGTATCAAACCTTCTGCGGCACTTGACCCTACGACAGCTTGGCGAGCTCGGCCTGCAACCCGTCCAGGCGTTGTAGCGTCTCATCGCGAGGCTCCGTCGGCAAATCCACCAAAAGGTGTTCCACTCCCAAGTCGCGGTAACCCTCGAGTTCCTTCGCCGTCGGCTTGCCGCCGTGGAAGTGGATCACCGGCACGTCCTTGCCGGCCACGTCACGCAGTTGCTCGAGCGGAGAAGACAGATCCTCAGCCGATGCCGTCATGGACAGCCAGCCCGCGTTCAGCCGGGCGATGCGCTTGAAGCCCGCCGGTCCTCCCCCGAGATAAAGCGGTGGATGGGGCTGCTGGACCGGCTTGGGCCAACTGTAGATGGGGTCGAAGTTCACGAATTCGCCGTGATACTCCGCCTTTTCGCGCGTCCAGATCTCGATCGTCGCGTCAAGCCGCTCATCGACGACGCGGCCCCGGACCTTGGGGTCGACGCCGTGGTTGGCGATCTCCTCACGCAGCCAGCCGATACCCACACCGAATCGAAATCGCCCCTGCGACACCAGATCCAGCGATGCCACTTCTTTGGCCGTGTGGATCGGATCGCGCTGGGGAACCAGGGCGATCCCGGTGCCCAAGACGAGCCGCTCGGTGACGACCGCCGCGGCGGTCAGCGCCACAAACGGATCAAGCGTGCGGTAGTACTTCGGCGGAATCGGGCCACCACTCGGGTACGGGGTCTTGGTGTCGACCGGGATATGTGAATGCTCGGCGAGGAAGAGCGATTCAAATCCGCGCTGTTCGAGCGCCTTGCCCAGATCCACGGGACCAATGCCGTTGTCGGTAACAAATGTCAGCACGCCGAAACCCATGCTGCACAGTCAACAGCATCACCGCTCGCCTGTCAGCGCGAGCTTGTTCCGGCAGCTACTCGAATACCTGAGCCCACGGCGGCCGGTTCTTCGACCACCACCCCTTTGGTCCGGCGAGTGGTAGGACGGACCGCGCCCCAGAGACCGGTGGCGACGCCGACCGCGGCGCCGCCCAGTCCGATGATCTGCTGGGACGGCTTCAATTCGCTGTGCACGCTCATCCCGCCGACCAGGTCGGCCACGTCGGCGCCCGCAGAGGCCAGGAACCAGCCGCGCGTGTTCCTGCCCCGCAGGGCCGCCCCCGCGAGCAGGGCGCCGATCAGCGCGTCTCGATAGCCCATCGACCGCAACAGCAGTTGCGCCGTCGGCGTCGGGTCGTCGGGATCTCCCCACAGTTTGTTTGCCCGCAGAGGGTCGACGAGGAAGGAAACGCCGGAGGCGAATCGGATGGTGCCCGCTAGAAGGCCGAACCGGTCAATGGACATGGTCTTCAGAGCCTAGGAGCAAATCGTTCGATCGCGCACGTATTCCATCCGCAAGTCGCTCACGGCGCGGGGCAGGCATCGGCGAGCGGCAGCGCCGCCGGCCAGAGCACCGTGGCCACCCCGAAGGCCGCTGCGTCGGCACCGGTTGGCGCCACGGCTTCGATGCGCGCCTGGATTCGCTGGGTCTGCCCGGGGTGAAAAACCGTCCACGCGAACCCAATACACAGGTACGGGATCGTCAGCCACACCGCCAGTTCGATTAGCGCGCCGACGGTGACCTTGTGCCCAAGGATGCGCCGGACCGGGTCCATCGCGTGTTCGATTCCACTCATAACCGCACTCTCAGCTACCGCAGCACCAGCTTCAGAGCGTAGTCGACGACGACGTCCAGATCAGTGCCCAAATGCCCGGCGAGCCACTGCTGCGCCAGTTCGGCCATGGCGCCCGTGTATAGGGCCGCCGCGACCTCCGCGGCCACCGGATCGGAATCGGGGTTAAGGCGCCAACCTTCGGTCAGCACGCCCTCGCGCAGCATGTCCTGCGTGGCGCGGCGCCGGACGGCCAGCACCGGGTTGGTGCGCGCGTCGGTGAACAACACACGGCCGCGGCGCGGATCGGCCGACGAGAAGCCCAGCACCGCCGCAATGCCGGCCCGGGTCCGGGCACCCAGCGAATCCCCCGCCTGCTCGATGGCGGCCTCGATCACTTCGCCGAGCTGCTCGCTCACTCGGTCGTAGACGGCGCCGAGTAAATCGTCGGTGTCGCCGAAACTTTCGTAGAAATACCGCGTGTTCAGCCCACATTCCCGGCACACCGAACGCACCGAGACGGCCGCCTCACCGCCGCTGCCGAACAACCTGTAGGCAGCCTCCACCAGCAGCGCACGACGCTCGGCGCGGCGGTCCTTGAGCGGTATACCGGCCCACCGGGTGGGACTCGACATCCCTACAGCGTAAGTCGAGAACGCGCGGGTCTTGTCACACCTGTAGCCAAAACCTTATTCTGGTTACAGCCGTGACCAGAATCTCGAGGGAGTGTGCCGTGTTTCTGCCACACCAGATCGTCGGGCAGATGATCAACAAACGGTTGGACGACAACATGCGGCGGTACTTTTTCCGCGGCATGGAGTTCGCCGCGCCTGTCGGCGACCCGGGTTGGTTCGGTCCCGACAGCGCCGTGTGGCGGGTGCACTCGCACTTGCCCGCGCTGATCTTCGGGTTGCAGTGCGCCGCCTTCATGGAGACCCTGGACCCGTCGATCTACTGGATGGGCATGCACCACTCCCGACTGATCAAACGGGACAGCAACGGAAATCCGATATCGCGGGTGCCTCACATCGATCCCGAAGGCGCCGCGACACGTCTCGGCCACTCGGTGGCGTTCTTCATCGGCACGGCATACGGATCGACGGAAACCGCTGAGAGACTGGCTAAATCCGTGCGCTCGATGCACCACACCATCAAGGGCACCCGCCCCGACGGTGCCCGCTACGACGCCGACGACCCCGAGTGGCTGCGGTGGAACTATGCGACGGTCGTCTGGGGCCTGGCCACCGCGCACGAGCTATATCACCCAATGCCGTTGCGCGGCAAGGAACTTGATCGCTACTACGGTGAGTTCGTCCGGGTCGGGCATGCGCTGGGAGGCACTGACCTGCCGACCACCAAGGCCGAAACGCTCGAGTGTCTGGAGTCCTACTTACCGAAACTGGCTGTCACCTACGGCAAAGCGATGGGCACCGGCCCCAATGTCTCAATGCCGCAGGCGGCGGTCGACTGGGCAATCCGCGACACCATGCCGAAATGGGCCAAGCAGATGCTGCAGCACCGCGACTGCAACATCGTCGAACGTACCGCTCGTCGCACCGCTGTGTGGTCGATCATCAACGGGATCAACGCCGCTTCCGGTCCCACCCCGGAATTCCAGCAGGCCCAGGCCAGGGTCAAGGGGGGAACCACCGTCCCCCACACGGTGCCGGCGTACGTGCTCGGAAGCGATGAGGTTCGCAGCCGATCCGAGGTGGAACGCAGCTTCCAGTCGGTGTAGTCGCTCCCGCCGCCTCCGGTGCCCGACACTGAGGACATCTCACAAAGCCCCCCGGCGAAACGTCTACACAGCGTGATAGCCAAACGACCGTTTGAGGCGGTGGTCGTCGACCACGGCCGCACCGTATTGCGGGTGTGCCGCGCCATCATCGGGCCGGTCGACGCCGACGACGCCTGGTCGGAGACCTTTTTGGCCGCGCTGCGGGGCTACCCGGACCTGCCCGACGATGCCAACGTGGAGGCCTGGCTGGTCACCATCGCGCACCGCAAGGCCATCGACCTGACCCGGGCGCGGGCCCGACGCGCGGTGCCGACCGACGAGATCCCGGAAACTGCCGGCCCGATCGATCCCGGTGGGCACGACGACCTCGCCGACGCGCTCGCCCGGCTGCCCGCCAAGCAGAAGCAGGCTGTGGCTTACCACTATCTGGCCGGCCTGCCCTATGCCGAGGTCGCCGCCATCCTCGGCGGCAGCCCCGACGCCGCCCGGCGGGCCGCCGCCGACGGCGTCGCCACCCTCAGACGCACATACCCCGGCATCGCCGCCGGCACGACCGGCACAGGAGAACACCGATGAACGACGAACACGAGTTGACGCAAGACCTGGCGCAGGCCACCGACGCCACCGCCGACGACCTCGACGCACTGCACGCCCGGCTCGCCTCCGCCGCTCAATCCGTAGGCATCCTGGACATCGCCTACCGAGTCGTCGACGGCCCGGTCGGCGCCTTGCTCATCGCCGCGACCGAGCTCGGCCTGGTCCGCGTCGCCTACGCCAGCGAGGGCCACGACACCGTCCTGCAAAGCCTCGCCGACCGGATCAGTCCACGCATCCTGCTCGCACCCGGCCGCCTCGACACGGCCGCAAGGCAACTCGACGAGTACTTCGCCGGCGGGCGTCACGAATTCAGCGTGCCGCTGGACTGGCGGCTCTCGGCCGGATTCCGCAACACGGTGCTCCGTCAGCTGCCCGAGATCGGCTACGGCGACACCGCGAGCTACGCCGCGGTGGCCAGGCTGGCCGGCAATCCCAACGCGGTCCGCGCCGTGGGCAGTGCGTGTGCCACCAATCCGCTACCAATCGTGGTGCCCTGCCACCGCGTGGTGCGCAGCGACGGCGCGATGGGTGGCTATCTCGGGGGCGTGGAAGCCAAACGCATCCTGCTCACACTCGAGGCGGCGTAGGTCGGTTCGCGCGAATCCCGTTGCGGTACAACCCGATGCCGACCGCTAAACTACGCTCGGTGTGATGATGGGAGTGTCGATGATCGGCGGTGGCTGCGGCGTCGGCGCCGGCCGTGTCTGAGTGACTTGTTGTCCCAGGTGCTGGGGGCAGTAGGCGCTCGCCGCGATCATCGTGAATTGGGCGGCGCCGTCCACCGTGAAACCCGGATTACTGGACGACACGCTCTTGATGACCTCGACCTGGGGACTGCCCTCGTCCATCAGTTGGCAGGCCCTCTTACCCACCCCGACGGCGGCAGCCGGATCCTGATAGGTGATGCCGGCTTTGTTGAGCGCGGCGATGAAGCTCGCATCGGCTCCCGACGTGCCGACCGGGTCGGCGTACGCCGGCGCCGCCGTACCGATGAGTGCGGCACAGCCCGCAAGCATCACCACCGTTCGCATCGCTTCATCCTCATATAGATCCGCGCCCTTGTCCTGCCGACCCCTCAGCCCGTGCACAACCGGATAGTTGAGCCGCCGAGCGGCGATTACTCATGAATCCTGACACCCGCCCTCGATGTGGTACACAGTGGCTATGTCCGCGCTGTCCCATCAACATCGTTGAGAGCCCCGGCGTGCACGACGACCGACTTCTGAGCCCCGGCCAGACCTGCTGGCGCACGGCACGGGCCGACCAGTTCGCCGCCATCATCGACGCGGCCGATTACTTCAAGCACGTCAAAGCGGCGATGCTGCGCGCCCGCCATCGAATCATGCTGATCGGCTGGGACTTCGATTCCCGGGTGACGTTCGAGCGGGGCGCGAAGACACTTCCGGGGCCAAACCAGATGCCGTCGAAGGCCGGCAGCAGTCGCAGATTGGACTTCAGCAGGTGGATATCCAGACCCGACCGTTTCCACAGCATCCAGTAGAGGAACGCGCCCAGCTGGTTTGGCCCCGGAAGTGTCTTCGCGCCCCGCTCGAACGTCACCCGGGAATCGAAGTCCCAGCCGATCAGCATGC
>NZ_LZMB01000384.1 GCF_001673555.1 Mycobacterium sp. 1165178.9
TGCCGACAACACCACGTGCACGCCGTACGAAAGCCCCTGAGCCGCGAGCGCGGTGACCGACTCCTCCAGCGCGTCGAATTCTTGGCGCACGCTCCCCCAGCCGTCGATGACCAGGAACACGTCACCGAACGGATCACGCGATGCATCAACGGCGGCACGCCGCTGCCGGTATTCGGCGATCGACGCGATGCCGTGCTCGCGGAACAAGGCTTCGCGGCGCCGCACGACCGACTCGCATTCGGCGACTATCCGGCCGACCAGACGCGGCTCCGCCCGGCCCGCGACCGCACCCACATGCGCCAGGGTGCGCACCGCCGACAGCGCCCCACCACCGAAATCCAGGCAGTAGAACTGCACCTGGCACGGGCGATGCGTGGCAGCCAAGGCCGTAGTGAGCGTGCGCAGCGCCGTCGACTTCCCGGATTGGGGTGCACCGACGACCGCCAGATTGCCCGCGGCTCCGGACATGTCGACCACCAGCGGCGTCCGGCATTGGTCGAAGGGCCGGTCGACAATGCCGATGGGGACGGCCAGGCTGCCCGGCGCGCACGCGGCGTCGGCCAGGACGGCGTGCAGCGCGGGCGCCGCCCCGAGCGGAGGCAGCCAAACCCGATGCGCGGGCGGCCCCTTGCCAGTCAGACGGTCAAGGACCACACTCGCGATGGTTCGTTCAGGAGCCTCGCTCAGCTGGGCGGCGCGGCTTACCGTCCCGGTCACCCAGGTGCCGAACACCCGCACCTTTCGCGCCGCCACAGCTTGCCCACCGGCTGGCGTGTTCGCCGGCAGCGGCGCCGACACCAACGCGGCCTGGAAGCGAACCGGTTCGCCGCCGCCGATCCGCAAGAAGCCTGCGCCAGGGGTGCTTGGCAGTCGGTATGCGTCGAGACTACCCAATATGGACTGGGATTCGTTGGCCGACAGTGTCTTCAGGCACATCCGATAAGACAGGTGGGCTTCCAATCCGCGTAGCCGGCCCTCATCGAGACGCTGACTCGCCAGCAGCAGGTGCATGCCCAGCGACCGGCCGAGGCGGCCGATCGCGGCGAACGTGTCGGCGAAATCGGGATGCTGGCTGAGCAGTTCGGAGAATTCGTCGACGATGATGAACAGTGTGGGCAGCGGAGGCAACGTTCTAACACCGCGCGCCCGTTCGTATGCCGCGACGCCGGCGCAGCCCGCCGTTCGCAGCAGCTGCTGGCGACGGTTCATCTCACCGGAAAGGGCATCGCGCATCCGCGCCACCAGGTGAGCGTCGTCGGACAAGTTGGTGATCAAAGCGGCCACGTGCGGAGCGCGCGTATAGTCGAGAAAAGTTGCGCCGCCCTTGAAATCGATGAGCAGCAGGTTGAGCGCGTCCGGTGGGTTGTGCGCCATCATTCCCAACGCAATCGTGCGCAACAGCTCTGACTTGCCGGACCCGGTGGCGCCGATGCACAGCCCATGCGGGCCCATCCCGTCTTCGGCCGGTTCCTTGATGTCCAGCTCGAGTGGGCCGCCCCCAACCGTAGTTCCGATCGGCACGCGAAGTCGGTCGCGGCCTCGTCGGCGACGCCGCCACGCGACCGGGTCGATGCGGTTCAGCTCGGAAAAACCCATCAGCTCTGGCCAATTCGGCTCATCTGCTGCGCGGTGACCCGTGCGCGAATCGTACCCGGCCAGTCGGCGCGCACATATCAGCGCGTCGAGGGGCGCCATCCGGTCGGGACACCATCCGGGTGCCGGATCGGCGGGCGTCCGGACCGTCAACGGGGCGCCGTCGCAGCGGGCACCCACCCCGACCGTGGTCACCCCGACTATCGGATCGATGCCGGAGGCCAGGTCCGTGACCACAACCACTTCGCGTCCTTGGACCGCGGTGAGCGCTTCCTGAGCTTCGGCCACACTCGGGTAGATCATCCGCACCGGGCCCGCCTCATCGACGTCGACCGGATGTTTATTGTGCGGAAGCCATTTCAGCCAATCCCAGTGACCGCGATCCTCGTCGTCGACGGCCGCCACGATCAGCACTTGGTCGGGTGCGTGCAGTACGGCGAGCTGGCAAAGAATCGCGCGCAGCAGCCCGCGCACCTCGCCCGGATCGCCCTCGATCGTCACGTGTGTGCCCGCGCGCAGGCCGATCGTGACCGGAGCGCGGACCGTCGAGTGCGCATGCAGGAAACGCTCGAGTGCCGTGGTGGTGACCGGGTCCCGGTGCTCCTCGGGCGGAAGCTGCGGCGCAACCAAGCGGCGACCCAGCGGCTGCGTTCCCATGCCCACACGGACGAGTCCGAAGTCGGCGTCGGTTGGCCCGAGCTCCCACATCCGCGGGCCACCGATCAGCGTCCATAGCGTGTCGGGATCGGGATGCCGGTTCATCGCTGACCGATGTTGTGCCACAGCAATTTCGGACACGGACCGACTCAGTTCGCTGAGGTAGCCGACATATTGATCGCGGTCGGCATCGACGCTACCGCCCTGCCTGCCCGCACGACCGGTCAGCGCCGTCACCACGGTCGAAACCAGCAACGTGCCCGGAAATGCCAGAAACATGGGGTTACGGGTCGCACCAGTTCCAGCGGCGAACATCGCGACCATGACGCCCATGCCCGCCAGAGAAAGCGCAACCGGCAGCAGCCGTGCGAGTACGCCCGGCACGGTCGGCGACGCGAGGTCCGGCGGCGCGTCAACAACGATGTCCGCCGGCGCGACGGTCTGGTTCACCTCATCCCCCTCCCGTGCGACGACGCTAGGTAGCGCCGACATCGGTGGCAAGTCGCCTGTGCACAACCGGATACCGGCTCGTGCGGACCTGGCTATGTTTCCTTTGAGTCCGACGGAGGGGTTTGCTGTTGACTGCATCCGACACCGGCCTGCGACGCGTCTCGGTGCATTGGGACGCTGCGGCCGTCGACGTCACCCTGCCCGCAGGAATCCCTGTCGCCGTGCTGGTTCCGTCGGTCGTCGACATCCTGAGGGTTGGGCATTCCGGCAACGAGCCCTGGCGCTACCGCTTGTCGCTGCCCGGCGCAACCGGGTTGGATCCGTCGATGACTCTGGCGCAACACGGCATCGGCGATGGCGCAATCCTGGTGCTAAGCCGTAGCACCACGCCGTTACCGGCTCCCCGCCACGTCGATATGGCGGAGGCCGTGTCGGCCGCGCTCGGCGCGACCACCAAGCCGCGCGGCCGCGCTTCACATGCGCGCGCTGCCCGACTCATCGCGGCGGCGGCGGCGATCGGTTGGTCCGCCGTCGGAGGGTTGACCATAGTGCGGAACACATTGCGCCTCAACGCTAGCCGCGACATCGCCACGACGGTCACCGCGTTGGCGGGAGCCGGCCTCGCCGTCGTGCTGGCGGCAGTTGCGCACCGCGGCTATCAGGACCAGGGCGCCGGGCTGGCGCTGAGCCTTTTTGCCACGGTGTTCGCGGCGATTGCCGGCTTTGTCGCGGTGCCGGGCGCGCCAGGCATGCCCCATGCGTTATTGGCCGCGACGGCGGCCGGCGTTACCGCGTTTGTCGCGATGCGCGTATCGGGTTGCGGTGTGGTCACATTGACCGCCGTGGCGAGCTGCGCCGCGCTCGTCGCGGGGGCGGCGCTGGTGGGCGTGGTCAGCGCGGCGCCACTGCGCATCGTCGCTTCGGCGGCCGCGCTGGTGTCCGTCGGCCTGCTTCCTGTCGCGGCGCGCGCATCAATCGCGTTGGCCGGGCTGTCGCCCCGACTTGGGACACCGGAGATCGAACCTGCCTACGCGAGAACACGTTCCCAAGCGGTCCGCGCCGACAGGTGGTTGACAAGCCTGCTTGCCGGATTATCGGCATCCGCGACGGTGGGCGCGGTCGTCACCGTGCTCGCCGGCGCACCAAGTCTGACGTGCACCGCGTTCGGCACGCTCACCGGTGTACTGCTACTGCTGCGCTCCCGATCCACCGACACGGGAAGAATGCTGGTGTCTGCGATATGCGGAATCCTCATTACCGCAACGACCTTCGGCGTGGCGGCCTCGCGCGCGCCGGTGCCCGGCCCCTGGATCGCGACAGCCACGATGCTGGTGGTCGCCGTGGCGGTGTACCTGGGCTTCGTCGGCCCGGCGAGGGCCGCCTCGCCCGTCCTGCGCCGGAGCCTCGGGCTACTGGAGGTGGTGGCGCTGGCCGCGATGGTTCCGTTGACTTGCTGGGTAGGTGGACTGTACGGCGCCGCCCGGGGATTGAACCTCACGTGATGGGTCCGCGCGCGGCCGGCCGCCTGCTGGCCGCGTCGGCGCTGACGCTGGCGGCAGCGTGGGGAATGCCGACGGCGCAGGCGGTTTCACCGCCAGACATCGATGAGAGCCGGCTGCCCAAGCCCGCCTTGCCGGCCCCCCCGTGGCCGACCGTGCAACGCGAGATTTGCGCGACGATGACCATCGACTCGGCACCGGGCCGCACTGTGCCGACGGGCCTGGGCGACCTGTTGGCGGTATGGCAACTCAGCCGCGGTACCGGGCAGCGGGTCGCGGTCATCGACACCGGGATCTCACGACACTTGCGGCTGCCCGATGTAGTGCCCGGCGGCGACTACGTGTCCACCGGCGACGGCACGCAGGATTGCGACGCACACGGCACGCTGGTGGCTGGAATCATCGCGGCCGCAGCCGATTCCAAGGCCGACGGCTTCAGCGGGATGGCACCGGAAGCCACGTTGATCAGCATTCGTCAGTCCAGCGCGAAATTCGCCCCCACCGGCGACCGGTCCCACGCCGGAGTCGGTGACGTCGACACGCTGGCGAAAGCCGTTCGGACGGCGGCCGATCTGGGGGCCTCGGTGATCAACATTTCGTCGGTTGCGTGCGCGCCGGTGGCTTCGGCGCTCGACGACCGCGCGCTTGGCGCGGCACTGGCCTACGCCGTCGACGTCAAAGACGCGGTCATCGTGGCCGCCGCCGGCAATTCCGGCGCGGGACAGTGTCCAGCGCAGCGAGCCGACGCTACCTGGCAGACCATTACGGTCGCCGTGAGTCCGGCGTGGTACGACGACTACGTGCTGACCGTCGGATCGGTGAATCTTCGTGGAGGGCCTTCGGCCTTCACCCTTGCCGGCCCCTGGGTGGATGTCGCGGCGCCGGGTGAGGCCGTGACGTCACTCGCGCCGGAGCCCGTATCCGGCACGAGCTATGCCGCCCCGGTGGTCAGCGGGCTTGCCGCGCTGATCCGGGCGCGCTTCCCCGCATGGACCGCCCGCCAGGTGATGCAGCGCATCGAGACGACGGCGCATCATCCATCCGCCGGATGGGATCCCCTCGTCGGCAACGGCACCATTGACCCGCTCGCCGCGGTCAGCACCGGCACGGGTCCGCCCGGCGACAGTCCCAGCCCGTCGAAGGCAGCCGTGCCGATCACCGCGCCGCCGCCGAGCCAACCGCGCGATTCTCGCGCGCGGGACACCGCGCTGCTTGGAGTCGCGATCTGCCTGGTTGCGCTGAGTCTCGCTCTGGCCACCGGGGCAATCAGAGGCCGCCTACGGCGAGCCCGCGACCGCATCGCGTGCGATTGACGCGTTCTGCCGGCTCAGCTCAGGTCCGGCGGGCAACAAAGTGAGGAGCGGCCACGGCGCCGGGCCCGCGCCGTCAAGCCCGAGCGCGTGCGCGGCGTCGTCGTCGTGAACGGCGAACCGGACGCCGGTGTCGGTGATCAGGTAGCGGGTACCGGCATTGTCACCCGCCCGCACGTAGGCGCTCGCCCCGGGCGGCACGTACACGGCGTCCAGCGCAGGGCCGGGGCCGTCGGCTTGCGCCAAAGCCACCGGCGCCCGGCCGGAAGGAATCGGCAGCAGGCTCTCGGCCAGGAATACGACGTCGCTGTGGCCGGATCGCACCTGCTCCCAGCCGGCGCACAAGGTGCCGGCCGGCTCTGACAGCGTGGGCGCCCTATTGGGGAAGAGGCCAACCGGAAGCTCGGCGACGACGGGGGCGGCCCGGATCGCGTCGGGCGCGACGGTGACAGGGTTGGCCGTCTCCTGCGGGTTCTTGAACCGCAGTAGGTCAGCCGCCACCTGGCCGATCCGCTGCACTCCGGCGGCCAAGACGGCGTAATACTCGTCGCCGTCGGTGCGCGTGATGCGAAGCACACTGCCGACCGCGAATCCGGGCAAACCCGGGGCAGTGGCGCCGCGACTATGGATACGTGGCGGTGCGATAGGCGGCGCTTCCGGCACGGCATTCAGCAATGCCTGCGAGACGAGAAGCGGCGTTCTGCCCTCGAGGCGCAGGGCGCGCACCACGGCAGCATCGTCGAGGTCCACGATCGCCCGGTGTCCGTCGTAGATCAAGTAGGCGGGCGTACTGGACGCCGTGCTCACCAGGATCGCTTCCCCGGTCGGAATGCGGTGCACCGTTGGCGCCTCGGAGCGGCGGCCAATGATGACGGTCGTGGTGCTAGCGCCCGTGCTAGCGCATATCAACCAGCCCATGTCCTCTGGAGACAGTGGCTTGCCGAGAAACTGCGGTGCGCCCGGAATGCCCACCAGCGGGCCGCGTTTGGTGGTGGACAGGTCGGATTCGGTGACCGGTTGCGGGTTGGCGGCCGTCGCGGCGACGAGCCGGGCGGAGGCTAGGTTGAGCACCGGGTGCCAGGCGTCGCCCACCCGAACGAAGAGCGCCCCGGACTCCCGGCTCACCACGATCTGGGCGCGATCCAGCGCCACATGAGGCCGCAACACGGCGAGTAGCGCGCAGCCGGCCACTAAAACAACGGTGATCACACACCCGAACGCCACCGGATGGGTGCCCGAGCGAGACCCCGCGTTCTCTCCCAGCAATGCGCTTTCGAGGCGCCGCAGCAAATACCGGTAGGCGCTGACGTGCAGCCACGTGGCCGGCTGAGGCGGCACCTGATCTCCTGACTTCGAAATTCGAGCTAACGGCCACGGTAAGCCGCCTTTTACCGGCGCTAGAGCGGTTATCCACAGGTCATTCGGGTTCCGGCGCATCACAAGTTAGGTAAAATTGCCCGGTGAAAACTCACCGTGTACGTACCCGTCGGGCGGGCACCGCGCGGTCAGCGGGCCGTTTGATCGGCTTGGGCGCTTCTGCCCTGGTTATCGCCGCTGGCCTGGTCGCGACCCCCGCCGCGGCGCCCAAAGCCTCCGCCGATGACTGCCCGGACGTCGAGGTCATCTTCGCCCGCGGCACGAACGAGCCACCCGGCCTGGGCCGGGTGGGCGACGCGTTCGTGGACTCGCTGCGCCAGCAAACCGGCCTGAACATCCTGCCCTACGGCGTGAACTACGCCGCCAGCAAGCTGCAGCTGCACGGCGGCGACGGCGCCAACGACACGATCGACCGCGTCAAGAAGAGCGTGGAGAAGTGCCCGAACACCAAGATCGTGCTGGGCGGCTACTCGCAGGGCGCCTCGGTGATGGACATCGTGGCCGGCGTCCCGATCGGCGGTATCAGCTGGGGCAGCACGCTCCCGGCGCAGTACGCCAACAACATCGCGGCCGTCGCCACCTTCGGTGACGTGGCCGACCGCGCCGGCGGGACCCTGCCCAGCCAGAGCGCGATGCTGGGCTCTAAGGCCATCGACCTGTGCAACCCCAACGACCCGATCTGCCACGCGGGCCCCGGTAACGAGTGGAGCGGCCATACCGAGGGCTACGTCCCCGTCTACACCACCCAGGCGGCGGCGTTCGTCGCGCAGAAACTGGCGGCCGCCGGCCTCGGCCAGCAGTCGCCCGCGTTCGGTCCGCCGCTGGGCCCCGGCTACGGCCCGCAGACCTCACCCGGCAACGGTCCCCAGCAGCCCGGGTACGGGCCACAGTCGCCGGTCTACGGGCAGAACCCGCCCGGATCCGGCCCGTCTATCCACGGTGGCACCGGCCCCGGTCCGTCCCCCGCGCCGGCGGTGCCCGCGCCCGCTACGGACGCACCGCAAGCACCTCTCGTCTAAATCGTTACCGTCGGGTTATCAACGCCCCCTTAACATCGCTGTGTGAGGCTTATCCCGTTCGGGCTGGGCATCGGAGTTGGCGTGACGGGCGCGTTATTGATTGCTCCCCAATTGGTTCCGCATGCGTCGGCGTCGTGCCCCGGCGTTGAAGTGGTGTTCGCCCGGGGCACCGACGAGCCACCCGGTGTGGGCAAGGTCGGCGGTGCCTTCGTCAGCGCGTTGCGCGAGCAGACCCGCAAAAGCGTTGGCGCATATGCGGTGAACTATCCGGCCAACAAAGACTTCCTGGCCGCGACCAACGGCGCCAACGACGCCAGCACCCATCTTCAGCAGATGGCCGTCAACTGTCCCAGCACCAAGCTCGTGCTGGGCGGCTACTCTCAAGGCGCCGCCGTCGTCGACATCGTCACGGCCGCACCGATATCCGGCCTCGGCTACCGCCAGCCATTGCCACCGCAGGCCGCCGATCACGTGGCCGCCGTCGCGCTGTTCGGCAATCCGTCCGGCCGGGCCGGTCAACTGATGAGCGCGCTGTCCCCGAATTTCGAGGGCAAGACCATCGACCTGTGCAACCCTGGCGACCCGATCTGCTCGGGGGGTACGCAGTGGAGTTCGCACCTGAGCTACGTGCCCGGCTTGACCAACAGGGCCGCGAATTTCGTCGCCGGCAGGGTCTGACCTTGAGTCAGCGCTCATACGGCGCGGCGAGCGCCGCGTCCATCGCCGTGGCATCGCTGCTCGCGTTGGCGGTCACCACTCTCTCCGCGCCGGCCGCATCTGCGGAATGCCCTGGCGCCGAAATGGTTTTCGCCCGCGGCCGCGAGGAGCCACCCGGCGTCGGTTACGTCGGCGCCGCGTTCCTCAACTCCCTGCGCGCCAAGGTGCGTATGCCGGTGGGCGCCTACGGCGTCAACTATCCCGCCGATGTCAGCCCGGCCAAGGGCGCCAACGACATGAGCGCGCATGTCCAGCAGATGGCGAGAACCTGCCCGGGCACCCGCGAGGTGCTCGGCGGCTATTCGCTGGGCGCCGTTTCCGCCGATCTGGTTGTCGCCGTGACCCAACCGGCATTCGGATTCACCAACCCGCTGCCGCAGGCATTGGATCAGCAGGTGGCCGCGGTCGCCCTGTTCGGTAACGGCACCCGCAAAGTCCTTGGCCCCGTTCCCGATTTCGACCCGGCCTTCGCGGCCAAGACCATCGATGTGTGTGCGAAGGGTGACCCGATCTGCTCAGCGGCCGGCCTGAATTGGCCTTCGCATCTGCAGCCCTCCTACATCGACTCCGGGCTGGTGGATCAAGCCGCCGGCTTCGTCGCCGCCAGGCTGTGAGTGCTCAATCGCGCGAGCGCACATCCCGGGTGATCAGGTTGCGTGCGGCCAGCTGGTCATCGGGCGGGTAGTCGACACCGATCAGCGACAAGCCGTGGGCGGGTGCGGCGGCGAAGTCGCTGGATCGCTCTGTGGCGCTGAGCAATTCGCGGCAATAGGAGACGGAACGACGGTGTTCGCCGACGGCCAGCAGCGCACCGACCAGTGAGCGCACCATCGACCAGCAGAACGCGTCGGCGCTGACGTGCGCGGTGATCAGGTCGCCGTCGCGGGTCCAGTCCAGTCGCTGCAGGTCGCGAATGGTGGTGGCGTTCTCGCGCTGACGGCAGAACGCGGCGAAATCGTGCAATCCCAGCAGGTCTCGCGATGCGGCGGCCATCGCCTCGACGTCCAGCGGCCGCGGCCAGGCGGTGACATAGCGGGCCTGCAGCGGCTGCGCACCCCAGGGCGCCGTCGAGAGGCGATACAGATAGTGACGGCGCAGCGCCGAGAACCGGGCGTCGAAACCCTCAGGCGCGCGGGTGATATCGACGACCCGGACATCGGTGGGCAGAAACCGGCCCAGCCGGCGCAGCAGTGGCAGAAACTCGGGTTCACCGACGTGCGGGGCACGCGGATAGGCGTTCGGCAGCGCTTCGGGCGGCACGTCGACGTGCGCCACCTGCCCGGTGGCATGGACTCCGGCGTCGGTGCGTCCCGCAGCGCGCAGCCGCACCGGCGTGCGAAAGACCGTCGTCAGCGCCTCGTCGAGAATTCCCGCCACTGTCCGCTGGCCCGCCTGAGTGGCCCAGCCCGCGAAACCTGTTCCGTCGTAGGCGATATCCAGCCGCAGACGGACGTCCCCGCTAACTCTCGTCAGCCTCGTCGTTCGCCTCGGCGGCTTCGGCTTCGGCCCGAGCGGCGACGGCCTTCTCGGCCTTTTCCTCGGCCTCTTCCTGCGCCTTGGTGGGCTCGGCCTCGTCCTTGGCCTCCTCGGCCTCGGGCGCGACTTCCTCGGCCGTCGGGCCGACGGCTTCCTCGGGCTCGACAGCCGCCTGAGGCGCCGCCGCTGCCGCGACTGGAGCGTCGGTCTTCTTCGAGGCCTTCACCCGGCGAGCCCGATCGGCCTCGGAGGTGACCGTCTTCTCCCGCACCAGCTCGATCACGGCCATGGGCGCGTTGTCGCCCTTGCGCGGCTCGACCTTGATGATGCGGGTGTAACCGCCGTTGCGGTCGGCGAAGAACGGACCGATCTCCTCGAACAGGACGTGCACCACGTCCTTGTCGCGGATCTTCTTCATCACCTCGCGACGGTTGTGCAGCGCACCCTTTTTCGCATGCGTGATCAGCTTTTCCGCATATGGCCGCAACGCACGCGCCTTGGGCTCGGTCGTCTTGATTCGGCCGTGCTCGAACAGCGACGTGGCCAGGTTGGCCAGCAGGGCCTTTTGGTGGGAAGACGACCCGCCGAGGCGAGGTCCCTTGGTGGGCTTGGGCATTGCGACTATCTCCTCATTGGGGCCGGCCCCCGTATCAGGTAGGGCCGGGACGGACTTTCGTCAGTTGTGTCCGGTTCCTCAGCGGCCGCTGCCCGGCCGCATCGTCACCGGACGGCCATTACAGCTGTTCGGTTTCCGCGTAGTCCTGGTCGTCGTAGGACGCCTCGCTGGACCAGGTGCCGGTGGCCACGTCGTAACCCGCGACCTGCTCGATATCCGCAACTTCGGTCAGAAGTCCATCGACGAGGTGAAGGTCAAGCTGCACCAGCTGGGCCTGTCGCTCAAGGACAGCCCGCCGAGCTTCGACCCCTCGCAGGTCGCGGGTTACGACGTGGCCACCGGCACCTGGTCCAGCGAGGCGTCCTACGACGACCAGGACTACGCGGAAA
>NZ_LZMB01000385.1 GCF_001673555.1 Mycobacterium sp. 1165178.9
GCCGGGCACGCCGCCCACCGGCGGAGTCCGCGCGGGAATCGGCGCCGGCCCAATTGCTCCCCGGGGCGCCGGGGGGTAACCACTGGCCTTCCGCGGCGGCCGGCTGCCAACCCTGCCCCGGCCACTGCCCCTGGGGCTGTGGTTGCGGCTCCGCCGGTGCACCCGGGCCCATCCGCTGGCACGCCGCCGCCACGGCTGGCGCCGCCGCCACCACCGGAGCAGGCGCCCCGGCATGGCGGCGATCCGCAGCAAGAGGACCCCAATGGCGCGGGAGAAGGCACCCCCACGGGGGGCCAGTCGGTGGCCGATCTGCTCGCTCGCCTGCAGGTGCAGCCGTCCCAGGGGGGCCGGCGACGTCGCCGCGAAGGCTGAGCTGGGAGCTTCCTCACATTGGGTAATGCCTGGTAATCGACTACAGTCGTAGTGACCGAACGGTACCCACCAGGTGGGACCGGAACGAAACAAGATATCTGTGAGGTCGTCTGCGATGGTGCAGCTCGACGGTTTGCGCCCGGCTCGGCTCAAGGTGGGAATCATCTCGGCCGGCCGCGTCGGCACCGCTCTCGGTGTCGCGCTGGAGCGCGCGGACCATGTCGTGGTGGCGTGTAGCGCCATTTCCCACGCGTCGCGGCAGCGCGCACAACGCCGGCTGCCCGATACGCCGGTGGCACCACCCCCGGACGTGGCCGCCGCTGCCGAGCTGTTGCTGCTCGCGGTTCCCGACAACGAACTCGCCGGCCTGGTCTCCGGGCTGGCCGCTACGTCGGCGGTGGGACCCGGGACCATCGTGGTCCACACGTCCGGCGCCAACGGCATCGACATTCTCGAGCCGCTGGCCCAGGATGGCTGCATCCCGCTCGCAATCCACCCGGCGATGACGTTCACCGGCTCGGATGAAGACATCAGCCGGCTGGCGGATTCCTGCTTCGGCGTCACCGCGGCCGACGACATCGGATACGCGATCGGGCAATCGCTGGTGCTGGAGATGGGCGGCGAACCGTTCTGCGTCGCCGAGGAGGCCCGCGTCCTGTACCACGCCGCCCTCGCCCACGCCGGCAACCACATCGTGACCGTGCTCGCCGACGCGCTCGACGCGCTGCGCGCCGCACTACGCGGCAGCGAACTGCTCGGCCAACAGACCGTCGACGACCAACCGGGCGGCATCGCCGAACGCGTCATCGGACCGCTGGCCAGGGCCGCGCTGGAGAACACCCTGCAACGCGGGCAGGCGGCGCTCACCGGCCCGGTCGCGCGTGGCGATGCCGCCGCGGTCGCGCGGCATCTGGCCGCACTGGGTCAGGTCGGGCCGGAGTTCGCGCAGGCGTACCGGGTGAACGCCTTACGCACAGCCCAGCGCGCGCACGCCCCCAATGACGTCGTGGAGGTGCTGGCGCCATGAGACCCGGCAAGCCCCCGGCCTTCACGGCGGGCGAACTCAACCTCTACTCCGCCCCCCGCGATGTCGCCGACGTCAGCCGCGCCCTGCGTCACACCGGCCGCCGGGTGATGCTGGTGCCCACCATGGGTGCACTGCACGACGGACACCTGGCGTTGGTGCGCGCGGCCAAGCGGGTGCCCGGCGCGGTGGTCGTGGTGTCGATCTTCGTCAACCCGCTGCAATTCGGCGCAGGCGAGGACCTCGATGCCTACCCCCGCACCCCGGACGACGATGTCGCGCTGCTGCGCGCCGAGGGCGTCGAAATCGTCTTCACCCCAACGGCCGCCGCGATGTATCCAGACGGCCTGCGCACGACCGTGCAGCCGGGGCCGCTGGCCGCCGAGCTCGAGGGCGCAGTCCGGCCGACCCATTTCGCCGGAATGCTCACCGTCGTGTGCAAGCTGCTGCAGATCGTGGGGCCGGACCGAATCTTCTTCGGGGAGAAGGACTACCAGCAGCTGGTGATGGTCCGTCAGATGGTGGCCGACCTCAACCTCGATGCGCAGGTCGTCGGGGTGCCAACCGTCCGGGAATTTGATGGCCTGGCGATGTCGTCGCGCAACCGCTACCTGAACCCCACGCAACGCGAACTGGCCGTGACGCTTTCGGCCGCGCTGACGGCCGGTGCGCACGCCGCGCACGACGGCGGTGCGGCCGCGCTGGCCGCGGCGCGCGCGGTGCTCGACGCCGTGCCCGACCTCGCGGTCGACTACCTCGAGCTGCGCGACCCCGGGCTCGGCCCGGCGCCCGCCCACGGTTCGGCCCGGCTGCTGGTTGCGGCCCGGCTGGGCACCACCAGGCTGCTGGACAACATCGAAATGCAGATCGAAACACCCGCCGGCACCGCTGGGCCGGACGGACACCACGAATACGCCCAATCACCTTGGAGGAATTGATGCGCAGGACGATGCTGAAATCGAAGATCCATCGGGCCACCGTCACGCAGGCCGACCTGCACTACGTCGGCTCGGTGACCATCGACGCCGATTTGATGGACGCCGCGGACCTGCTCGAGGGCGAACAGGTCACCATCGTCGACATCGACAACGGTGCCCGGCTGGTCACTTACGCGATCACCGGCGAACGCGGCAGCGGCGTGATCGGAATCAACGGTGCGGCAGCACATCTCGTCCACCCGGGCGACCTGGTGATCCTGATCGCGTACGGGACGATGGAGGATGCCGAGGCGCGTGCCTATCAGCCGCGCATCGTCTTCGTCGACGCCGACAACAAGCAGATCGACCTGGGCAGCGATCCGGCGTTCGTGCCCGACGACGCGGCCGAGCTACTCAATCCCCGGATCGTTGCGCGGTAGCCGTGCTGCTGGCGATCGACGTCCGTAACACCCACACCGTCGTCGGGCTGATATCGGGAACCAAAGAGCACGCAAACGTCGTGCAGCAATGGCGGATTCGCACCGAAGCGGAGATCACCGCCGACGAATTGGCGCTGACCATCGACGGTCTCATCGGTGAAGATTCGGAGCGGCTCACCGGCGCCGCGGCGCTGTCGACGGTCCCGTCCGTTCTCCATGAGGTGCGGCTCATGCTCGACCAGTACTGGCCGTCGGTGCCGCACGTGCTCATCGAGCCCGGGGTGCGCACCGGCATCCCGCTGCTCGTCGACAATCCCAAGGAGGTCGGCGCCGACCGAATCGTCAACTGCCTGGCCGCTTTCAACCGGTTCAACGGGCCCGCCATCGTCATAGACTTCGGATCCTCGATCTGTGTGGACGTCGTGTCGTCGAAAGGTGAGTTCCTCGGCGGTGCGATCGCGCCGGGATTGCAGGTGTCCTCCGACGCCGCCGCGGCCCGCTCGGCGGCCCTGCGCCGCGTGGAATTGACCCGTCCCCGATCGGTGGTCGGCAAGAACACCGTCGAGTGCATGCAGGCTGGCGCCGTATTCGGATTCGCCGGTCTGGTCGACGGCTTGGTCGGGCGCATCCGCGAAGACGTGGACGGCTTTGCCGGCGACGACGTCGCGATCGTCGCCACCGGCCACACCGCGCCGCTGCTGCTGCCCGAGCTGCAGACCGTCGCCCACTACGACCAGCACCTGACCCTGCACGGCCTGCGACTGATCTTCGAACGCAACCGCGACGCGCAGCGCGGCCGGCTAAAGACGGCACGCTGAGACACCGGCAACGCACCGGCGCACAGCCAAAGCCGTCGGCGCACCCTCAAATCGCAGTCCTTTAAGCTGGCACGTCGTGAGTGCCGACGACCAAGACATTCCCGAGCAGTACCGAATTCGCCGCGACAAGCGCGCTCGGCTGCTCGCCGAGGGGAACGACCCCTACCCGGTCGCCGTCGAACGCACCCACACGCTGGCTCAGGTCCGTGCCGCCTATCCCGACCTGCCGGTCGACACTGCAACCGATGACCTCGTCGGCGTCGCCGGCCGGGTGATCTTCGCCCGCAACTCCGGCAAACTCTGCTTCGCCACGCTCCAAGAGGGCGACGGCACCAGCCTGCAGGTGATGATCAGCCTCGACAAGGTCGGCCAGCAGTCCCTCGACGCCTGGAAGGCCGACGTCGACCTCGGTGACATCGTCTCCGTGCACGGCAACGTGATCAGCTCACGGCGCGGCGAATTGTCCGTGCTGGCCGACTGCTGGCAGATGGCGTCCAAGTCGCTGCGTCCGCTGCCGGTCGCGCACAAGGACATGAGCGAAGAGGCGCGCGTACGGCAGCGCTACGTCGACCTGATCGTGCGCCCGCAGGCGCGCACCGTGGCGCGGCAGCGGATCGCCGTCATCCGCGCGATACGCAACGCTTTGGAACGCCGTGGGTTTCTCGAAGTCGAAACGCCAATGTTGCAGACGCTGGCCGGCGGCGCTGCAGCGCGGCCGTTCATCACCCATTCCAATGCACTGGACATCGATCTCTACTTGAGGATCGCACCGGAACTGTTCCTGAAGCGCTGCGTCGTCGGGGGTTTCGACCGGGTTTTCGAACTAAATCGAGTGTTCCGAAACGAAGGTGCGGATTCCACGCATTCTCCGGAATTTTCCATGTTGGAGACCTACCAGGCGTACGGAACCTATGACGATTCGGCAGTAGTGACGCGTGAGCTTATTCAAGAGGTCGCCGATGAGGCGATCGGAACACGACAACTCCCCCTTCCCGACGGGAGTGTCTACGACATAGACGGAGAATGGGCTTCCATACAAATGTACCCGTCATTGTCTGCGGCACTCGGTGACGAGATCACGCCTGCGACCTCGGTCGAAGAGTTGCTGGGAATCGCCGATCGGCTCGGCGTCGAGATTCCCGCCGACCGGGGCTACGGACACGGAAAGATCGTCGAGGAACTGTGGGAGCACACCGTGGGCAACGCGCTCGTCGCCCCGACGTTTGTGCGGGATTTCCCGGTCGAGACAACGCCTTTGACGCGCCAGCACCGTAGCATCGCGGGCGTCACCGAGAAGTGGGACCTTTATCTGCGCGGAGTCGAATTGGCCACCGGGTATTCCGAATTGAACGACCCCGTCGTGCAGCGGGAGAGGTTCGCCGCGCAGGCCCGCGCGGCCGCCGCGGGTGACGATGAGGCCATGGCGCTCGACGAAGATTTTCTTGCCGCGCTCGAGTATGCGATGCCGCCATGTACCGGAACGGGAATGGGCGTCGACAGGTTGTTGATGACTTTGACTGGACTGTCAATTCGAGAGACAGTTTTGTTCCCGATTGTTCGGCCCCAGTCGTAGTGAATGTTCCAATGTGCGGCTTCCGTACAGATTGAGTATGCTGCACTGATATGGCACATTGGTGACCAGGGGAGGTTTGATCCGATCTGCTCAGTAACTGCTCAGGACGAAATGCGAGGATAAGCCAATGGCAAAGAAAGTGACCGTCACCTTGGTCGATGATTTCGACGGTGCCGGCGCGGCCGACGAAACGGTGGAATTCGGACTTGACGGGGTGACCTACGAGATTGATCTTTCGTCCAAGAATGCCGCGAAACTGCGCAGCGATCTGAAGCAATGGGTGGAGGCGGGTCGCCGGGTCGGGGGCCGTCGGCGTGGGCGTTCCGGTTCGGGACGCGGCCGTGGCGCGATCGACCGTGAGCAGAGCGCGGCCATCCGCGAATGGGCCCGCCGGAACGGGCACAACGTCTCGACGCGGGGTCGCATCCCGGCCGACGTGATCGACGCCTTCCACGCAGCGACCTAGCAGTCCTCAAACCGGCGCCCGGGCTTTTAGGCTTGGGCGCCGGTTTGTCGTTTCGCTGGGCGCGAAACAATCGTCGGGCGGCCCGGGGAAACGAATTCGAACACCGCAACGTTTCTCCAGTTATGGCGGGCAACGCCGCTGGCAGTCGCAGGTGAGGTCCGCCCAGGAAACACCCGGCGGCTCCGCGGCGTAGAACGCACGCCAAGGTTAGGCCCGCTGGCAGGCCGACCACTACAGTGGAGACAGGTACGCGATTCCGGCCACAGGGGACCGGCACTGGGCCGCTAAAAGGTTTGTACCGATGTGAGGGAGAGCAGGTAACCCGATGTTTGAAAGATTTACCGACCGAGCACGGCGGGTCGTCGTCCTGGCGCAGGAAGAGGCCCGGATGCTCAACCACAACTACATCGGCACCGAGCACATCCTGCTGGGCCTCATCCACGAGGGCGAAGGGGTAGCGGCCAAGTCGCTGGAGTCGCTGGGCATCTCGCTCGAGGGCGTTCGCAGCCAGGTCGAGGAAATCATCGGCCAGGGCCAGCAGGCCCCGTCGGGACACATTCCGTTCACCCCGCGCGCCAAGAAGGTTCTCGAGCTGAGCCTGCGCGAGGCGCTGCAGCTCGGCCACAACTACATCGGCACCGAGCACATTTTGCTGGGCCTGATCCGCGAGGGTGAGGGCGTGGCCGCCCAGGTACTGGTGAAGCTGGGCGCCGAATTGACTCGGGTGCGCCAGCAGGTGATCCAGTTGCTCAGTGGCTACCAGGGCAAGGAGGCCGCCGAGGCCGGCACCGGTGGGCGCGGCGGCGAATCCGGCAGCCCGTCCACGTCGCTGGTGCTCGACCAGTTCGGCCGCAACCTGACGGCCGCCGCGATGGAGGGCAAGCTGGACCCGGTCATCGGCCGCGAGAAGGAAATCGAGCGGGTGATGCAGGTGCTGAGCCGGCGCACCAAGAACAACCCGGTGCTGATCGGCGAGCCCGGTGTCGGTAAGACCGCCGTCGTCGAGGGCCTGGCGCAGGCGATCGTGCACGGTCAGGTTCCCGAGACGCTGAAGGACAAGCAGCTCTACACGCTGGACCTGGGATCGCTGGTGGCGGGCAGCCGCTACCGCGGCGACTTTGAGGAACGCCTCAAGAAGGTGCTCAAGGAGATCAACACCCGCGGCGACATCATCCTGTTCATCGACGAGCTGCACACCCTGGTCGGTGCCGGCGCCGCCGAGGGCGCGATCGATGCCGCGAGCATCCTGAAGCCCAAGCTGGCCCGCGGCGAGCTGCAGACCATCGGTGCCACCACGCTCGACGAGTACCGCAAGTACATCGAGAAGGACGCCGCGCTGGAGCGTCGCTTCCAGCCGGTGCAGGTCGGCGAGCCGACCGTGGAGCACACCATCGAGATCCTCAAGGGGCTGCGCGACCGCTACGAGGCGCACCACCGGGTGTCGATCACTGACGGCGCGATGGTGGCCGCGGCCACCCTGGCCGACCGCTACATCAACGACCGGTTCCTGCCCGACAAAGCGATCGACCTGATCGACGAGGCGGGCGCCCGGATGCGAATCCGGCGGATGACCGCGCCGCCAGACCTGCGCGAGTTCGACGAGAAGATCGCCGAGGCGCGCCGGGAGAAGGAATCTGCCATCGACGCCCAGGACTTCGAGAAGGCGGCCAGCCTGCGCGACCGCGAGAAGCAACTGGTCGGCCAGCGCGCCGAGCGCGAAAAGCAATGGCGCTCAGGTGATCTCGACGTGGTCGCGGAGGTGGATGACAACGAGATCGCCGAGGTGCTGGGCAACTGGACCGGCATCCCGGTGTTCAAGCTCACCGAGGCCGAGACGACCCGGTTGCTGCGCATGGAGGACGAGCTGCACAAGCGGATCATCGGCCAGGAGGATGCTGTCAAGGCCGTCTCCAAGGCGATCCGCCGCACCCGGGCGGGGCTGAAAGACCCCAAGCGCCCGTCGGGTTCGTTCATCTTCGCCGGCCCGTCCGGCGTGGGTAAGACCGAGCTGTCCAAGGCGCTGGCCAACTTCCTGTTCGGCGACGACGACGCTTTGATCCAGATCGACATGGGCGAGTTCCACGACCGGTTCACCGCCTCGCGGCTGTTCGGCGCGCCCCCGGGATACGTCGGCTACGAGGAGGGCGGCCAGCTCACCGAGAAGGTGCGGCGCAAGCCGTTCTCGGTGGTGCTGTTCGACGAGATCGAAAAGGCCCACCAGGAGATCTACAACAGCCTGTTGCAGGTCCTCGAGGACGGCCGGCTGACCGACGGCCAGGGCCGCACGGTCGACTTCAAGAACACCGTGCTGATCTTCACCTCGAACCTCGGCACTTCGGACATCTCGAAGCCGGTCGGCCTGGGCTTCACCCAGAGCGGCGGTGACAACAACTACGAGCGGATGAAGCAGAAGGTCAACGACGAGCTGAAGAAACACTTCCGCCCGGAGTTCCTCAACCGCATCGACGACATCATCGTCTTCCACCAGCTGACCAAGGACGAGATCATCCGGATGGTCGACCTCATGATCACCCGGGTCGCCACCCAGCTCAAGAGCAAGGACATGGCCCTCGAGCTGACCGACAAGGCCAAGGCGTTGCTGGCCAAGCGCGGCTTCGACCCGGTGCTGGGTGCCCGTCCGCTGCGGCGCACCATCCAGCGCGAGATCGAGGACCAGCTCTCCGAGAAGATCCTCTTCGAGGAGGTCGGCCCGGGCCAGGTCGTCACGGTCGATGTGGACAACTGGGACGGCGAAAGCGCGGGCGACGAAGCGACATTCACCTTCACCGGCACCCGCAAGCCGCCTCCGGCCGAGCCGGACCTGGCGAAAGCCGGGGCGCACAGCGCCGGTGACCCGGGGCCGGACGTCCAGTAGCGAACAACGGAAAACGGGCGGTAGTCCGAGATCGACTAC
>NZ_LZMB01000386.1 GCF_001673555.1 Mycobacterium sp. 1165178.9
GGCCAGTATCACGGTGCCGCGCAACCAGATTCGGTCCACCGCCTCGCCCGACCACTCGGCCCCCGCGACGGCGGCCTCGTCGGTGACGTCTCCGGCGGCCGCGCCACCGCCGCCGACCACGCCGGCGGGCCCGCGTCAGGTCACCTACTCGGTGACCGGCACCAAAGCCCCTGGAGACATCATTTCGGTGACCTACGTCGACGCGTCCGGCCGGCGGCGCACGCAGCACAACGTGTACATCCCCTGGTCGATGACGGTCACCCCGATCTCGCAATCCGACGTTGGCTCGGTCGAGGCGTCCAGCCTGTTCCGGGTCAGCAGGCTCAATTGCTCGATCACGACAAGCGATGGAACGGTGCTCTCGTCCAACAGCAACGACTCGCCGCAGACGAGCTGCTGATGGTCAGCAGATATTCGGCTTATCGGCGCGGCGTGGACGGTGCGGTGGTGGTGCCCGGGTTGGCGAGCTTGGTGGTATCGGTGCGCGCGAAGAGCAGCGACACCGACACGACGAGAGCGATAGCGGCCCCGATGGCGGCGATTCCCACCACCCAAGGCCAGCGCGCGGTACTCCGCTCGTCGTCCGCGCGCGAGGCCTCGTCGAAGTCGTCGTAGTCGTACAGCCGCAGATCGGCCGGCACGTAGGGGCCGGTGGTGAAATGCTCGGACTCCGGAGCCGAGTAGGCGCGCGAGTACACATCCGTCTCGTCGGTGTGATTCGTCTCGGCGTGTTCGGCGCTGTCCGCAACCGGATCCGGCTCGTCCTCGGCATCGCTGCCTGCGCGAGATTGCGGATTGTCGCCCAGCGGTCCACCGGAGTCCGGTTCGTGGCTGATCGGGTCGGCAGGGTCGGGCCCGTCAGGATCCCATCCCGGGGGTCTCGACCCGCTCATCTCTGCCTTTGCCTACCCTGTTCGACTGCCTCACCTGCGCGCAAGACTCCGCGATTCACATCGTTGCGGGCGCGCTGGGACGCTCCTCCTTTGCCTGGGCAAAACACTACCGAACCCCGAAGGGGCAAAGCCGTCGTGGCGAAGGGCCCAACAATCACGTGATCTGATTGTGACCTTTATGCCGCGAATCAGTGCTTCTCGGGACCGAGGTAATACTCGAAGACCAGCCCGGCCACCGACGTCAGGACGAACATGATCCCGGCGACCATCAGCCACGGCAACCACAGCGCGATGCCGACCGCGACCACCGAGCCCGACAGCGCGACGAGAATCGGCCACCAGCTGTGCGGGCTGAAGAAGCCCAATTCGCCTGCCCCATCGCTGATCTCAGCGCCCTCGTAGTCCTCCGGCCGGGTGTCCAGCCGGCGCGCCACAAAGCGGAAGAAGGTCGCCGTGATCAACGCCAGGCCACCGGTCAGCACCAGCGCGGTGGTGCCCGCCCACTCCACCCCGCCGGTGGCGAAGACCGCGGTCAGGGCCCCGTAGAGCACAGCAACCACAATGAAGAACCCGGCAATGAATTCGAATAGCCTGGCTTCGATATGCATTTGGTGTCCTAACCTACTGACTTCCGGCCAATTGACCGCGCTTGGTGTCGAACGGATGGGTGGTCACCGCGAGCGGGGCCTGCCCGATCGCCTGCAATGCCTCGGCGTTGCTCTTTCCGCCCATGCGCTGCTGCAGGTAGGCCTTGAAGTCGTTGGGCGTCACCACCCGAACCTCGAAGTTCATCATCGAGTGATACGTGCCACAGAACTCGGCGCAGTGGCCCACGAACGCACCCGGCGTCTGGATCTCCTGCGTCTGGAAGACATGCACCGAGTTGTTCGCGTCCGCGTTCGGGATCACGTCGCGCTTGAACAGGAACTCCGGCACCCAGAACGTGTGAACCACGTCCGCGGACGCCAGATCGAATTCGATGCGCTTGCCCGTTGGCAGCACCAGCACCGGGATCTCATCGCTGGATCCCAGCGTCTCGACCTTGTCGAAGTTCAGGTACTGGCGGTCCGATGTGTTGAACCCGCGGACGGCACCGACGCGCTCCTCACCGTGCGCGTCCTTGCCCTCCGGCTTGGACAGCATGGCCTTCTTGCGCTCGGGGTCCGTGCCGTCGTAGGTCAGCGTGCCGTCTTTGAATGCGACGCGCTGATAGCCGAACTTCCAGTTCCACTGGAAGGCCGTGACATCGATCACTACCTCGGGGTCCTTGGCCAGGTGAAGCATCTTCTCCTGCACCACCACGGTGAAATAGAACAGCACCGAGATGATGAGGAACGGCGTCACGGTGAGCGCCAGCTCCAGGGGCATGTTGTAGCCGAACTGGCGGGGTAGCTCGGTGTCGGTCACCTTTTTACGGTGGAAGGCCGACGCCCAGAAGATCAGCCCGAACACGATGCCGCCGACCACGAGCGAGGCGATCACCGCGCCGATCCACAGTTCGCGGTTCAGGTGCGCCTCCGGGGTGATACCCCGGGGCCAGCCCAGGGCCAGCGCGTCCGCCCAGCCGCTGCATCCGCTCAGGAACAACGCCAGCACGCCCAGCGTCAGTGCCAGCGCGAAGGGCCGAAGACGACGGGAAAGACCCTTCCCCGTACCCCCGGAACGGCGCCGAAAGCTGCCCTGCGACAAACGTTGCGAACGGTCCTGCTCGCGAGGGGTCACGTTAGCGCCTCCTGCTCGGATATCGAATACTACGCAGCGTAGACCACGCACCTGAGCCCGGCGACGAAACCCCGGCCCGCCAGCGTGCCCGGCCATTCACGACGTGCCGGGTGCGACGTCCGCGCACGCCCGGAAAGTGCGGCATACTGGGGCGCCGTGTGTGGTCTGCTGGCGTTCGTTGCCGCGCCTGAGGGCGCGGATGATGAAGCGGCCGCTGCCCGAGCCGACGATGCCGTCGCGCGCGCGTCGCATTCGATGCGTCACCGCGGGCCCGACGAGCCCGGCACCTGGGTGGATCCGGACACCGACGGCTCCGCCGTTTTCGGCTTCAACCGGCTGTCGATCATCGACATCGCGCATTCGCATCAGCCGTTGCGCTGGGGGCCGCCCGAGGCGCCCGACCGCTACGTGCTGGTGTTCAACGGCGAGATCTACAACTACCTCGAGCTGCGCGACGAACTGGCCGCCCGGCACGACGCCGCCTTCGCCACCGACGGCGACGGTGAGGCCATCGTCGCCGGCTACCACTACTGGGGCACCGACGTCCTGACCCGGCTGCGCGGCATGTTCGCGTTCGCGCTGTGGGACACCGAGACGCGTGAATTATTCTGCGCCCGAGACCCTTTCGGCATCAAGCCACTGTTCATGGCGACCGGTTCCGGCGGCACCGCGGTGGCCAGCGAGAAGAAGTGCCTGCTGGACCTGGCCGAGCTGATCGGATTCGATACCGGGATCGACGAGCGGGCGGTACAGCACTACACGGTCCTGCAGTACGTGCCCGAGCCCGAGACGCTGCACCGGGGTGTGCGGCGGCTGGAATCGGGCTGCTACGCGCGGGTCCGCCCCGACCGGCTGCAACCGGAGGTCACCCGGTATTTCACGCCGCGCTTTGCCGCGGTGCCGATGACCCGCGACACCGAACGGGCCCGGTACGACGAGATCACCGCGGTGCTCGAGGACTCGGTGGCCAAGCACATGCGCGCCGACGTCACCGTCGGGGCGTTTCTGTCCGGCGGGATCGACTCCACCGCCATCGCGGCGCTGGCCATCCGGCACAACCCCAGGCTGATCACGTTCACCACCGGTTTCGAGAGAGAGGGCTTTTCCGAGATCGACGTCGCGGTGGCGTCGGCCGAGGCGATCGGCGCCCGCCACATCGCCAAGGTGGTCAAACCCGACGAGTTCGTCGCCGCCCTGCCCGAGATTGTCTGGTACCTCGACGAGCCGGTGGCCGATCCCGCGCTGGTGCCGCTGTTCTTCGTCGCCCGTGAGGCCCGCAAGCACGTCAAGGTGGTGCTGTCCGGGGAAGGCGCCGACGAGCTGTTCGGCGGCTACACGATCTACCGGGAGCCGCTGTCGCTCAAGCCCTTCAACTATCTGCCGCGGCCGTTGCGGCGGTCGATCGGCAAGGTGTCCAAGCCCCTGCCGGAGGGAATGCGGGGCAAAAGCCTGCTGCACCGCGGCTCGCTGACGCTCGAGGAGCGCTACTACGGCAATGCCCGCAGCTTCTCCGACGCGCAGCTGCGTGACGTGCTGCCCAACTTCCGCGAGGAATGGACCCATACCGATGTCACCGCGTCGCTGTATGCCGAATCGGCGGGCTGGGATCCGGTGGCCCGCATGCAGCACATCGACCTGTTCACCTGGCTGCGCGGCGACATCTTGGTCAAGGCCGACAAGATGACCATGGCCAACTCGCTGGAGCTTCGGGTGCCGTTCCTGGATCCCGAGGTGTTCGCCGTCGCCTCGCGGTTGCCGGTCGAGGCCAAGATCACCCGCGCGACGACGAAGTACGCGCTGCGGCGCGCGCTGGAGCCGATCGTTCCGGCGCACGTGCTGCACCGGCCCAAGCTCGGGTTCCCGGTGCCGATCCGGCACTGGCTGCGCGCCGGCGAGTTGCTGGAGTGGGCCTACGCGATGGTGGACTCGTCGCAGGCCGATCGCCTGATCGACCTGGCCGCCGTGCGCCGGATGCTCGACGAACATCGCAGCGGCGTCAGCGATCACAGCCGTCGGCTGTGGACACTGCTGATCTTCATGCTCTGGCACGCGATCTTCGTCGAGCACACCGTGGTGCCGCAGATCAGCGAGCCGCACTATCCCGTGCAGCTCTAGCGTGCGGTCTTCGAGTATGAAGCCTCGGCGCAGGATTTCGGCGTGTCGCCACCGTCAGCTCACACTCGACGCCGTGGGTACACAGCCGGCGCGGCCGGGCGAAGCGTCGCTCTACGCGAGGACCGCGGCGATCTCGGCGGCAGCCTCGTCGCCGTAGGCGTCGGCCAGCCGGGCCTTGGCGACCGCGAGGTCCCACGTCCACTCCTGGGTTCCGGTGGACTCCAGCACCAGGACGGCGACCAACGAGCCCAGCTGAGCCGACCGCTCGAGGTTGAGCCCGGCGGTGCGGCCCGTCAGGAACCCTGCCCGGAACGCATCGCCGACGCCGGTGGGGTCGGTCTGGCTGGTCTCGGGCACCACGCCGACGTGGGTGGTGGTTCCGTCGCGCTCGACGATGTCGACGCCCTTGGCGCCCAGCGTGGTCACCCGCAGGTCGACCTTCTTCTGCACGTCGGCCTCGGACCAGCCGGTCTTGGAGAGCAGCAGTTCCCACTCGTAGTCGTTGGTGAACAGGTAGGCCGCCCCATCGACGAGCTTGTCGATCTCCTCGCCGGACAGGCGCGGCAGCTGCTGGGACGGGTCGGCGGCGAACGGCAGGCCGAGCTTGCGGCACTCCTCGGTGTGCACCACCATCGCGTCCGGGTCGTTGGCCCCCACGATCACCAGGTCGGGCTTGCCCGCGGACGCGACGTCGGCGAGCTTGATGTTGCGGGCCTCGGACATGGCACCGGGATAGAAGGATGCGATTTGGGCCATGTCCAGGTCGGTGGTGCAGACGAACCGCGCGGTTTTCGCGGTCTGCGAGATCAGCACGTGGTCGCAGTTGACGCCGTGCGACTGCAGCCACTCGCGGTACTCACCGAAGTCGTCGCCGGCCGCACCCACCAGCGCCACGTCGCCGCCCAGCACGCCGATGGCGAAGGCGATGTTGCCCGCCACGCCCCCGCGGTGAATCACCAGGTCGTCAACCAGAAAACTCAGGGACACCTTCTGCAGATGGTCGGCCAGCAGGTGCTCGGAAAACCGGCCGGGGAACCGCATCAGATTGTCGGTTGCAATCGAACCTGTCACCGCGATCGTCACGAAAACTCCATCCTTCGTTAGTAAGGTTATCTAGCTTACTCACGCGTCTCGACCGTCGCTGTGTGCACTCCTCGGCGCGGGGCAGTGCGCTAGCCTCCCTAGGGAACTCACTCAAGTCGCCGGGATCACATTGCTCGGGCCGCAACCCGATTGCAGTCCCGTCTACCACCGTAGGAGAACCACGATGGCAGGTCCGCACTCGCCGAACCACACCGTCGGCGGCGGCAATGGCGGACCGAGCGGACATGAGCCCTCAAGCCAGTCCCAGCCACTCGAGTTTCCCGATGACCCCAGCACCCCGGGCTTCGCCTCAGCTCCGCAGGCAGGACCTGCTCCCGCCAATTATGCCGGGCAGCCTCCCGCGCCCGTCCCGTACCCGCGATCCAAGCGGAGGCTGATCGTCGGCATCGTGCTGGCCATCGCGCTCTTCGCCGTGCTGACCGTGGCCATCGTGTACGGGGTCCGCACCAACGGCGCCAACACCGGCGCCACGTTCTCCGAGGGAGCGGCCAAGTCGGCCATCCAGGGCTATCTGGACGCGCTCGAGCACCGCGACATCGACGAGATCGCCCGCAACGCGCTGTGCGGCCTTTACGACGGCGTCCAGGACAAACGATCCGACCAGGCCCTGGCCAAGCTCAGCAGCGACGCATTCCGCAAGCAGTTCTCCGAGGTCGAGCTGACCTCGATCGACAAGATCGTGTACCTGTCGCAGTACCAGGCCCAGGCGTTGTTCACCATGCGGGTGTCGCCGGTGAGCGGCGGCCCGATGCACGGGCAGGTGCAAGGCATAGCGCAGCTGCTGTTCCAGCGCGGCCAGATCATGGTCTGCTCGTACGTGTTGCGCACGGGCGGCTCGTACTAGACAGAACCGTCAGCCGGACCGCGCGGTCCGGCTGACGAATTTGCGGGATTAACCGATCAGTTGAACGAGTCGCCGCACGCGCACGATCCCGTGGCGTTGGGGTTGTCGATGGTGAAGCCCTGCTTCTCGATGGTGTCCACGAAGTCGATGGACGCGCCTTCGACGTAGGGCGCGCTCATCCGGTCCACCGTCAGCTTCACGCCGCCGAACTCGACGGTCAGGTCGCCGTCCAGCGCACGGTCGTCGAAGAAGAGGTTGTAGCGCAGGCCGGCGCACCCGCCCGGCTGCACCGCGATGCGCAGCGCGAGGTCGTCGCGTCCCTCCTGGTCCAGCAGGGACTTTGCCTTGGTGGCGGCGGCCTCGGTCAGGATCACGCCGTGGGTCGTCGTGGCGTTCGACTCGTTTTGCACCGTCATTGCTTCTCCTACATGCCTCATCGTTGGGTGGGGTCGATCAAGCCCGAAATCGCCAGCTCGCGCCGGGCGATCCGGACCGCCCGAAAGTCCACTCCATCAACGGTACCTTGCAGGACCGGTATTCCCGAGTCGCGCCGCAACTACGGATGCCAGCCCCATGAGCTGGTTGGCCGCGTCGGCCTGTGCAAGTCGCACCGATCCGGCGTGCTCCGCGATGGATAACGCGGCCATGATGCCCGCCGAACGCACGGTCGCGTTGTCCAGGTCGACCTGGCCGGCAAGCACGACCACCGGAATTCCCCGCGGCCGGGCCGCGTCGGCGAGAAACCCGACCACCTTCCCGTGCAGGGACTGCTCGTCGAACCGGCCCTCACCGGTGACGATCATCTCAGCGGTGTCCAGGTCGTCGGACAACCGGGTGTGCTCGGCGATGATGGCCGCCCCGGACTCGCAGCGCCCGCCGAGCGCCAGCAGCCCGGCGCCGATGCCGCCGGCGGCCGCGGCGCCCGGCTCGGCGCTCACGTCTCGTCCGGCCACCGCCTCCAGGATCAGCGCCCACGCCTGCAGGCGAACTTCCAGTGCGGCGACGGTGGCCGTGTCGGCGCCCTTCTGCGATCCGAACACCCGGGCCGCCCCCCACGGTCCCAGCAGGGGGTATTCGGTGTCCGAGGCAGCGATCAGCTCCACGTCGGTCAGTTTCCGCCGGGCGGAGTCCAGCCCGCCGAGTTCGGAGATCATCCCCTGCCCGCCGTCGGTGCAGGCGCTGCCGCCCAAGCCCACCACGATGCGGCTCGCTCCGACCCGCAACGCCTCGGCGATCAGCTGGCCGACGCCTTTGCTGTGCGCCGCCATGGCGGTCTCCGGGCTGGGTGCTCGGCCGATCAGAGCCAAACCGCACGCTTGCGCGCACTCCAGGTAGGCGGTGGCCGAGCCGCGATCGAACACCCAATCGGCGTCGACCGAGGCTTTCAGCGGTCCGGACACCCGCAGGCGCCGCGTCTCCCCCAGCCGGCTGGCCAGCACCTCGACGAAGCCGGGGCCGCCGTCGGATTGCGGGGCGACGATGAACCGGTCGCCGGGCCGCGACCGCGTCCAGCCGGTCGCGATCGCGGCGGAGGCTTCGAGGGCCGACATGGTGTCGCCGTAGCAATCCGGGGCCACCAGAACTTGCATGGCGGGCAGTTGAAGACGGCCGGGGGCCAGGCCGGGACCCTCGTCAGAGTCCATTGACCCGTTGTCCATCAGAAGCAGCCGTTCATCTCGTGTAAGAGTAGGGCCAAGCGAGGCACTAAGCAGGTCTAATAGAAAGGCATTCCAGGCGAATTCCGGCGCGGGTCTTCCGCGAAGTAACCTGGCCACTGTGAAGCTGTTGGGCCGCAAGAAGGGCCAGGACACCGACCTCGACGAGAGCGCCGCCGCGCCGGCCGCCTCCGGCGTTGCAGGCGCCTCGGGCGCCGGCCGCGATGCGCAGCGCACGGGTCCCAAGGGGCGGCCCACGCCCAAGCGCAACGAGGCCCGCCGCAACACCAGGAAGGGCCCGATCGCGCCCGCGCCCATGACTGCCTCCGAGGCACGGGCCCGGCGCAAATCGCTGGCCGGTCCCAAGCTCAGCCGCGAGGAGCGCCGGGTGGACAAGGCCGCCGGCCGTGCCCGCATGTCGGAGCGCCGGGAAAAGATGATGGCCGGCGAAGAGGGCTACCTGTTACCGCGCGACCAGGGACCCATCCGCCGCTACGTTCGCGACGTGGTGGACTCCCGGCGCAATCTGCTGGGCCTGTTCATGCCGTCGACCCTGTTCTTGATGTTCGTCATGTTCGGCGTGCCGCAGCTGCAGCTGTGGATGTCGCCGGCAATGCTGGCGCTGATGGCCGTGATGAGCGTCGACGGCCTGATTCTGGGCCGCAAGGTCAGCAGGCTGGTCGACGTGAAATTCCCGAGCAACACCGAAAGCCGTTGGAAGCTAGGCCTTTACGCCGCAGGACGGGCGTCTCAGATGCGCCGGATGCGGGCGCCGCGGCCCCAGGTCAAGCACGGCAGCAGTGTCGATTAGAGCTCGCCGGAAGGCCGGCTGACACCGGTGCGCACCCTGGTGCTCGGCGGGATCAGGTCGGGCAAATCGCAGTGGGCGGAGGAAGCCATCGCCGACGGGTTGCCGGCCGGACAGGCGGTTCACTACCTGGCGCCCGGGCCGACTGCCCACGACGATGCGGCCTGGGCGCACCGGATCGCCCAGCATCGCGGCCGCCGGCCCGCGCGCTGGTCGACCATCGAAACCGACAACGTCGCAACGCAATTGCGTCAATCGCCGGAAACCCCCACGCTGGTCGACGATCTGGGCACCTGGCTGACCGGCGCGCTGGACCGCACCAACGCCTGGGATGGCGGCTCGGTGGCGGTCCCCGTCGATGACTTGGTAGCCGCGGTAGGCGACTTCGCTTCCCCACTGGTGCTGGTCAGCCCGGAGGTCGGGTTGACGATCGTGCCCGCCACCACCTCCGGACGCCGGTTCGCCGACGAACTGGGCAGCCTCAACCAGCGCCTCGCACGGCTGTGCGACCGCGTGGTGCTGGTGGTGGCCGGGCAGCCGGTACCGATCAAACGGCCGGGGGCCTGATGGAATTCGCCGCCGTCTCGCCGCCCGATGCGGGGGCCGCCGCCGCCGCCCGTGCCCGCCAGGACACCCTGACCAAGCCCCACGGTGCGCTGGGCCGCCTCGAGGACCTGTCGGTGTGGGTCGCTGCGTGCCAAGACCAATGCCCGCCTAGACAATTCGAGCGCGCCCGGGTGGTGGTGTTCGCCGGTGACCACGCTGTCGCCCGGTCGGGGGTGTCGGCATATCCACCCGAGGTGACCGCGCAGATGGTCGCCAACTTCGACGCCGGCGGGGCCGCGATCAACGCCCTGTCCGACATCGCCGGCGCGACGGTGCGGGTCGCGGACGTGGCGGTCGACGCGGACCCGCTGACCGAACGGATCGGCGCCCACAAGGTGCGGCGCGCCAGCGGTGACATCCGGGTCGAGGACGCGTTGAGCGACGACGAGACCGCGCGGGCGCTCGAGGCCGGTGCCGCCATCGCGGACGAGGAGGTCGATGCCGGGGCCGACCTGCTGATCGCCGGCGACATGGGGATCGGAAATACTACGGCCGCAACGGTATTGGTGGCGGCGTTGACCAACGCCGAGCCGGTCGTCGCGGTTGGGTTCGGCACCGGGATCGATGACGCCGGATGGGCCCGCAAGACGGCCGCGGTGCGTGATGCCCTGTTTCGGGCGCGGCAGGTGTTGCCGGACCCGGTCGCGCTGCTGCGCCGTGCCGGCGGCGCCGACCTGGCCGCGATGGCCGGCTTTTGCGCGCAGGCCGCGGTCCGGCGCACGCCGCTGCTGCTCGACGGCCTGGCGGTGACGGCGGCCGCTCTGGTCGCCGAGCACCTGGCGCCGGGCGCCCGGTTGTGGTGGCAGGCCGGTCACCGGTCCACCGAGCCCGCTCACACACTCGCGCTGACGGCGCTGGATTTGGAGCCGATTCTCGACCTGCGGATGCGCCTGGGCGAGGGCACCGGCGCTGTGCTCGCGCTGCCGGTGCTGCGCGCCGCGGTGGCCGCGCTTTCGACGATGGCGACCTTCACCCAAGCCGGTGTGTCCAACCGGACCGACGGTATCAATCAGGCCGCTCCCCCGTCGTGATCCGTTCTTTGGCAACGGCTTTCGCGTTTGGGACGGTGCTGCCCGTCCCGGGCGGTGGCGACGCGCCGATGGGCCGCGGCGCCATGACCGCGCTGCCGGCGGTGGGCGCGGCCCTGGGGGTGTTGGCCGCGGCGGTGACCTGGGGTGGGACGTTGACGTTCGGCCGGTCCAGCCCACTGCCCGGTGTGCTCGCGGTCGCGGTGCTGCTGTTGGTGACCCGCGGCCTGCATCTCGACGGTGTCGCCGATACCGCCGACGGCCTGGGCTGTTACGGGCCGCCGGAGCGCGCGCTGGCGGTGATGCGCGAAGGATCGACCGGGCCCTTCGGCGTCGCGGCCGTTGTCATGGTGATCATGGTCCAGGCGCTGGCGTTTTCGGTGCTGGGGGCCACGGGCCGGGTCCTCCCCGGACTGACCGCGGTGGCCGTGGCGGTTTTCGCGGGCCGGGTTACGGCGGTGCTGGCCGGCCACCGGTCGGTGCCGGCGGCCGACGGCAGCGCCCTGGGCGCCCGGGTCGCCGGGAGCCAGCCGACCGAGGTGGTGGCGGCCTGGGTCGCGGTGCTGCTGGCCGTTTCGCTGGTGGCCGGGCCGCGGCCGTGGCAGGGACCGGTGGCGGTGCTCGTGAGCCTGGGCTGCGGCGCGATGCTGGTGCGGCACTGCGTTCGCCGATTCGGCGGCATCACCGGTGACGTGCTGGGCGCCGCGATCGAACTGACCGTGACGGTGGCCGCGGTGCTGCTCGCGGGTCTGGTGCACTTTTGACCCCGAGCGCCCGGCTGGCGGGGCGCTAATCCCCGAGCGCCCGGCCAGCCGGCGACCGAGCGCGTCAGCCCAGTTTTGCCATCCAGCCGTGGGTGTCGGCGAAGGTGCCGCGCTGAATACCGGTCAGGGTGTCGCGCAGCGCCATCGTCACCTCGCCCGGTTGGCCGTCGGCGACGGTGAACTCGGTGTCGCCGTACTTGACTTGCGAGACGGGGGTGATGACCGCGGCCGTGCCGCAGGCGAACACCTCGGTGATCTCCCCCGCGGCGGCCTTCTTCTGCCATTCGTCGATATCGATCCTGCGTTCCTCGATGGCGAACCCGGCGTCAATGGCCAATTGCAGCAACGAGTTTCGGGTGATGCCGGGCAGCAGCGAGCCGGACAGCTCCGGGGTGACCAGCCGCGCCGACCCGCCGCTGCCGAACACGAAGAAGATGTTCATCCCGCCCATCTCTTCGACGAAGCGCCGTTCGACGGCGTCCAGCCACACCACTTGGTCGCAATCGTTGGCCGCGGCCTCGGCCTGAGCCGACAGGGAGGCCGCGTAGTTGCCGCCGAACTTGGCCGCGCCGGTACCGCCGGGACTGGCCCGCACGTACTCCGTCGACACCCATACGGTGACCGGGCTGATGCCACTCTTGAAGTAGGCGCCGGCCGGCGAGGCGATCAGCAGGTAGCGGTAGCGCTTGGACGGACGCACCCCCAATCCGGGCTCGGTGGCGATGACGAAGGGGCGCAGGTACAACGCCTCCTCGCCGCCGGCGGCCGGGACCCACGCGTTGTCGACCGCGACGAGCTGGCGCAGCGATTCCATGAACAGCTCTTCGGGCAGCTCCGGGATCGCGAGCCGGCGCGCCGAGGACCGCAGCCGGGCGGCGTTGGCCTCGGCGCGAAAGGACACGATTGAGCCGTCGGCCCAGCGGTACGCCTTGAGTCCCTCGAAGATCTCCTGCGCATAGTGCAGCACGATCGCCGACGGGTCCAGTTCGATGGGGCCGTAGGGGATGACGCGCGCGTCGTGCCAGCCCCCGACGGTCTCGTCGTAGTCGATCGACACCATGTGATCGGTGAAGTACTTGCCGAAACCGGGCTCGGCCAGGATGGTTTCGCGTTCGGTATCGGTTGCCGGAGTTGCCGAGCGCGAAACCGTGAACTCGAGGGAGCCACTGGTCATTGGCTGATTGTATATCCGCCTAACGAATCGGATTTCGCCCGCGCGAGCCGCACGGCTAACGGGTTTTCACCGCCACGAACGGCGGGCGCACGACTTCGCATGCGGCGCGACGGCCGCGGACGTCGACGGTGACCTCCTGACCGTCCTCGATTCCGGCATCGGTGTCGATGAGCGCCAGCGCGATCCCGGCCTGCAGCGTGGGGGAAAACGTGCCCGAGGTAGTGACTCCCACCGGGGTGTCGCCGGCGAGCACCGTCAGCCCGGCACGCAGCACGCCACGGCCCACCATCCGCAGCCCGCGCAGCAGCCGCGCCGGACCCGCCTCCTTCTCGGCCAGCAGGGCGTCCCGGCCGAAGAACGCTTCCTTCTTCCAGCCGATCGCCCAGCCGCAGCGGGCCTGCAGCGGGGAAATGTCGAGTGCCAGCTCGTGGCCGTGCAGCGGATAACCCATCTCGGTGCGCAGGGTGTCGCGCGCGCCCAGGCCGGCAGGCTCGCCGCCGGCCGCGCGGACCGCCGCGGCCAGGGCGTCGAACACCACACCCGCGGAGTCCCACGGCGGCAGCAGCTCGTAGCCGTGTTCGCCGGTGTAGCCGGTGCGGCACACCCGCACCGGTACGCCGGAGAAAGACGTGTCCGCGTACGCCATGTAATCCATGTCGGCGGCCAGGCCCAATTCGCCGAGCACGTCAGCCGATCGCGGTCCCTGCACGGCCAGCACGGCATATGCGCGGTGTTGATTGGTGATGGTCAGCCCGCTCGGCGCGGCGGCCTGCAGTGCGTCGACGACGGCGGCGGTGTTGGCGGCGTTGGGCACCAGGAAGATTTCGTCGTCGTCGACGTAGTAGGCGATCAGGTCGTCGACGACGCCGCCGGATTCGGTGCAGCACAGCGTGTATTGCGCCTTCCCCGGCCCGATGCGATTCAAGTCGTTGGTGAGCGCGGAGTTGACGAACGCCGCCGCGCCCGGGCCGCGGACCAACGCCTTGCCCAGGTGGCTGACATCGAAGAGGCCGACCGCCGCGCGGGTCGC
>NZ_LZMB01000387.1 GCF_001673555.1 Mycobacterium sp. 1165178.9
CGCCAGGCCATCACCGCCGCGGGCAGCGGCTGCTCGGCGGCCATCGACGCCGAACGCTGGCTCGCCGACCACGAAGAAACCGACGTGGACGCCTCCGTCACACCGGCGATCGGCCGAGAGCCGTTGCGTAGCTGAGCTTTCAGGCGACGTCGGCGACTAGAACGCCCATCCGGCGCAACCCCAGGCGCGCGATGAATGGCAGTCCGTCGCCTTCGGCCCCGGTGGGTAGCACCCGCAGGTTGGTGATGTGCACGTCGCGGCTCCGGAACTGCAGATCCGCCTCACCGGCGGCCAGCAGGTTCTTCACCCAGTCGGTCTTGCCGTGGCCCAACAGGATTGCCACGACGTTGCCCTTGCGATAGGCATTCACGACGGTGCGGTACGGCTTGCCCGACTTGCGGCCGCGATGGTTGACCACCACGAAGGTCGGCAGAAAGCGCGCCGCCCGCCGCATGACCGGGTTCATGTACTTCATCTGCAACCGGTCGATCCAGGTGGGGAAGAGCATCGGCAGGCCGGGGGCGCTGTTGGGATGATCCTTGGCGGACATACGAACTCCTGGGTCTAGACGGGAAGTTTGGCGGAAGTGGTTCTGCGGCCACCGAGTTGGGCCGGCAGCCGGGAGTATCCGTGCAGGTTGATCAGGCCACGCCGTTGTGGGGGTGCGGTGAGGCGCAGGTCGGGGAAGGTTTCGAAGAGAGCGCGCAGTGCGGTGGCGCCTTCGATGCGGGCCAGGGCGGCGCCGAGGCAGGCGTGGATGCCGGACGCGAATGCCAGGTGGTCGCGTGCGTTGGGCCGGGTGATGTCGAATCTGGTTGGGGCCTCGAAGATTAACGGATCACGATTGGCGCCACCGAGGAACAGCGCGACCATGTTTCCGGCCGCGATGTGGGTTCCGGCGATGTCGACGTCGCAATTGGGGGTGCGCGCGGTCATCTGAACGGGGCTGGCGAGCCGCAGGATCTCCTCGACGGCGTTGGGCCACAGGTCTGAATTGTCGTGCAGCAGCGGCAATTGCTCGGGGTGCTGTAGCAGCAGGACAATCCCGTTGCCGATCAGGTTCACCGTCGTTTCGAATCCCGCGCCGACGATCAGCGCGGCGTTGGCGGTGAGCTCGCGATCGGTCATGGAGCCATCGGCGACCATTCGGCCGAACGGATTGTCACTCCGCTGGGCAGCGTGCAGCTTCTGGAAATGCTCCAGCAGGTAGTCATCGGCGCCGCGCAGACCGTCGATGGCGTCGCGGTAAGTCTTCCAGTCGATCCCGATATCGAGCAGCGGAGAGCCGCTGCGGCCCCACTCCAGCATGCGCGGATAGGAATCGATTGGCAGGCCAAGGATTTCGGCGATGATGGCGACCGGCAATTGCATCGCGAAGTCGGCGATCAAGTCGGGTTGCGGCGTGGCGGCGATGCGTTCGATCAAGGCCATAGTCACCTCGACGACCCGGGTTTCCAGGGACTCGATGGCGCGCGGGGTGAAACTTTGGGCCACCAGATGCCGATAGCGGGTGTGATCGGGTGGATTCACGATCACCATGGCGGGCGGCTCCACGGGATTGGCCACGCCCGGGTCGGTGTTGGCGATCAGCGCCTTCAGCGGCGCGGGCAACTCCATGTCGGTGGGCGGCGTGACACGAAACCGCTTGTCCCGCAGAATCTGTCGGCATACCGCGTGATCGACGCTGGCCCACACGAACGGCGAGCGCACCATCGGTCCGCGCGCCCTGATCTCCTCCATCAACGCATAACGGTCCTCCCCAGAGGTGCCGGTGCGCAGCAGCCGGGCCAGCGGGTCGCCGCGGCGGGCCTGGACGGCGAAGTACGCCCGCGGCACCCCGTGCATGGCCGCCCATCGGGCCCTGAGTCCGACCTGCATAACGATCCCTCCCGAAGGGCCAACCTGAGATGCAACATGCGATACAATGAGACTCTCAATGTCTCAGACGCTTCGATCGCTACGATACGACGGCCGTGGCGAACCGGCAAGGAGGGATCGATGACAACGACTCGAACGGCAGAGTTCGTACGGCGGCTGAGCGAACCCGACCCTGTCGTTCTTGCCCAGGTCGTCAATCCCGACGAGATCACCGCCCGCATTCTGGCCGCCACCATCGAGCAGGCGGAACTGGTCGGCATGCGCCGGATCACCATGGAAGACGTCGCACGGCGCAGCGGCGTCGGCCGCGCCACCCTGTACCGGCGCTTTCCGACCAAGGCGGCGCTGATCGATGCCGTCGTGCTCGCCGAGGCGCGGCGCTACCTCGAGGGCAGCGCGCAGGCCCGCGCGCATGCCGAGACATTTGAAGAGCGCATGGTCTACAGCACGGTGTTCTCGGTGACGTTCATGCGCGAGCACGCCCTGCTCAAGAAATTGCTGCGCACCGAGCCCGAAACCATCCTGCCCAGCCTGACCGTCGACGCGGGCGCCATCCTCGACTACGCCACCGAGCACACCATGGGGCTGCTGCGCGCCGAGCTGTATGGCACGTCGAAAACCACAGCGGCACAAGAGCGTCACCTGCGCACCGTCTCCGAACTGCACACCCGGCTGACGCTGTCGTTCATCGTGACCCCGCACACCAGCATTAACCTGGCCACCGTCGACGACACCCGCAGCTACGTGCGCAACTATCTGATGCCGATGGTGACCGGGCCGAGTTAATCCGGGCGCTTCAGGCACAGTGAGTCACACGCGCCACTTTCGTTTTTGCCTGAGACGGCACATCTTTTGCCCGCCTCTGAGCGACAAATCGCGGCGACGCGACGGCGGATTACGAATCGCCCGAAGCGAACGCGACGTCGGGGTTCAGGATGCCCGTAGGATCGAAGCTCGCCTTGATGCGTCGCATCAAGTCGACCTTGACCGGGTCCTCGAGCTCCACGAAGTACGCGGCCTTGGCACGGCCCAGGCCGTGCTCGCCGGAGATCGCGCCGCCCAATTCCATTGCCAGCGTAAAGATGTCGGTCAGCAGCTTCTTCCGGGTCGCCTGGTCCGGGCAGAAGATGGCGAGGTGCACGTTGCCGTCGCCGGCGTGCCCGCAACCCGCCGCCGCACCACCGGCCGCCGCCGCCAGACCGCGCGCGCCGGAAAGAAACTTCGGCATCGCACCGCGCGGCACCACGGCGTCGATGAGGTCGTCGGCATTGAGCGCTTTGAGCGTCCAGAACGCCTTCTCGCGTGCCTCAATGAGCTTGCGCGCCGAGCCGCCTTCGAGCACGTACGCGTCCACGGCACCCAGTTCGGCGAGCAGTTCGCCGGTCTTCTCGACGTCCTCGTCCAGCCGGTCAGGCGTCCGATTCTCAAGTGCCACAACCAGATAGGCCTGACAGCTGTCACGGATGTTATCGGGGACGCCCAGCTCGAGATTTTGGGTATGGACCAGTGCGGCCATCGTCACGCTGTCGATGTACTCCAGGATGTAGGGCGCCAGGCCGCTGGCGAGGATCTTGGGCACCGCCTCCATGACCTGGTCGAAGTCGGAGAACGGGGCGAGCACGGTGGCGCTGTGGTCGAGTCGCGGATGCAGCTTGACGGTCACCTCGGTGGCCAGGGCCAGGGTGCCTTCAGAGCCGACGATGAGCTGGGTCAGGTCGTACCCGGTGGAAACCTTGGCGATCTTGCCACCGGTGCGGATCAGCTCGCCGGTGGGCAGCGCGGCCTGCAGCCCGAGCACGTTGTGGCGGGCTATGCCGTACTTGACCGCGCGCATGCCGCCGGCGTTGGTGCCGACGTTGCCGCCGACGCTGGACGACAGCTCGCCCGGGTGCACCATGTACCGCAGCCCGGTGCCCGCGGTCGCGTCGTCCAGTTCGGTGAGCGTCACTCCGGGTTGGACGACGGCGACCTGGTTGGTGACGTCGACCTCGAGCACGGCGTTCATGCGTTCGAAGGAGATCAGCAGCCCGTCCGCGCGGGGGATCGCGGCGCCCGACAAGCCGGTGCCCGAGCCGCGGGCCGTCACCGGTACGTGGCTTTCCGTGGCGACCTCGAGTAGCTGCGCTACTTCTTCGGCGGTAGCGGGTTTGGCCAGGTATGCCGGCTTTTGCGGCGGCTTGGTCAGCACCTCGTCGTGCGAATAGTCCTCGGAAATTGCGTCGCCCGTAAGCAAGTTGTGCTCGCCGACGATCTCCGCGAACCGCGCCGTCATGTCGGTCATCGAAGGCCTCACCTACTTACGTGCCGGACGATTACTCACTGTATCGGGGGTGCGGGCTCGCGACTGCGGTCTGCGTAGACGTGCTGCTGCCGCTAGGGTGGGGCAGGCGCAGTTTCGCGCAGTGGTGTTGATTCCGGCCGGTGAACAATAGCGGCCACCAGCGGCGTCTCAGAGTAGCGACACGCGTGAGGCTGCGCACGTTAGGTCAAAGCCCAATTCGGGAACTCGCGGGCTGGACTGTCTTGAGAAAGGATTGCGCAGTGACCTCCTCGTCCCGCGGCTCGCGGCTCGGTACCCGGTTCGGGCCGTACGAGCTGCGCTCACTGATCGGTACCGGGGCACTGAGCGAGGTTTACCGCGCGTACGACACGGTTAAGGACCGGATGGTCGCGCTCAAGCTATTACGTGGCGAGACGGCCGCGGACCCTGGCTTCCAGCAACGGCTTTGGCGCGAGTGCCGGAAGGTGACGCGACTGCAGGAGCCGCATGTCCTGCCGCTGCATGACTTCGGCGAGATCGATGGCGTCCCCTTCATCGACATGCAGCTGGTCGACGACGGCGGTAGCCTCAAGGACCTGCTGCGCGAACAGGGCGGGCTGGAACCGTCGCGTGCGGCATCCATCACGGCGCAGGCGGCGCGCGCGCTGGACGCCGCGCACGCCGCGGGGCTGCTGCACCTCAACGTCAAGCCCGAGAACATTTTGCTGACCCACGACCACTTCACCTACCTTGTCGACTTCGGCATCGCCGGGGCCGTAGGCGACGAGAAAATCTCGCGGACCTACATGGCGCCCGAGCGATTCACCACCGGACGCGTTGGACCGGAGACCGACGTCTACTCGTTGGCGTGCGTGCTCTACGAATGCCTCACCGGCCAACCGCCGTTCGAGAGCGAGGACGCGGGAGAACTGAAGCGAGCGCACATGTTGGCGCCGGCGCCCCGGCCCAGCATCATGCGCCGCGGCGTCGGCCGGGAGTACGACGACATCATCACCCGGGGCATGGCCAAACAGGGCGCGGCGCGATTCGCGTCCGCGGGTGAACTTGCCCGGGCCGCCAGCGAGGCGGTGTTCGCGGCGTACGAACCGGTGGGCGCCGTGGCGAGCGGGCCCTTGAAGACGCGCCCGTTGCCGACCGTCTCCTTCGCAGAACTCGACGAACCCGCTGACCGCAGCCCCGAGCCGCCTGCCGCGTCGGGGCCCTCGCCGCGTTGGCCGGCGATCGGTCGCATGCCGGTCTTTGTTGCTGCGGCGGCGGCAGTCGTGTTGATCGCCGGGCTGGTGTTGTCGGTGAATCTGGTTGGTGCAACTCATCACAATGGCCCGGCCTCCGCGCCGCTGTCGAATGCACAGGCGGCGCCCCCGGCCCCGACGACCTCGCCGTCACCGCTGACGCCTACGCTGTCGCGTCCGGTGAAGGGCGCCGATGGGTTAGGGTTCGTGGGCGAGACGGCGCGATGCGATCCGGGCAATCCGCCGGCCGCCGTGGTGCGAACGGCCAAGTCGCTGGCGGTGGTGTGTAAAAACCTCAGCGGGACTTATTACTACCGCGGCGAGCGGATCCGCGACGGCGCCCACATCGAGCTCTCCAATGCCGAGCAGGTCGAGGACGGATTCGACGTCACCAATCCGGTCGACGGCGTCGTCTACGAGGTACGGCCGAACCGGTTGCGGATCATCAGCTATGGGCACGTCGATTCGTCGGAGCCCGTGCTGCAGTTCGCTACGGCTACGTAATCACCACGGGCGCAAGCTGTCTCGGTTGTTTGTGGCCGGAAGTATTGGTAACCAATGCCTTTGTTTCGCGCCCGGTATCGATAATGCGTGGCTGACGAGTCCGATCCCCGCGCCGAGGATGGGCCAGATCGGCCAGAAGTAGGTCGCGTCGGTCGTCAAGGCGACCGCTGCCCAGACGGTGAGCACGATCACGCACATGGCGAGGTACGCGTAGAGGTGGGCGCGCACTCCGCGGCGAGCCGCGGCGATGCGAGCGGCACGCCGGCGGGGATCGTGACGCCGGATGCGATCGACCGGCAGGCCCGCGGTGAGCTCGCGCAGTTCTTCGGCCGTGTGCGTCTGGAACACCGATTGAAGTCGTTGGTCGTACTCGTCCACCTGCAGGTAGCCCTGAGCGAGCGCCTGACCGAGTAGGTCGGCCGTCTTCTCTCGGTCGCGGGTGCCGGCGAGCGTGGATGTGGTTTCAGGCAGATTCGACATTTCGTCTCCTGGATCGCCGATGTGAATAGCATTAACATAGACCGTAATGTTAATCTCGTCAACATGTCAGCGAAGCGGTCAACCGTCGGGCGGCGTCAGAGCTATCACCACGGCGATCTCAAACGCGCGCTGACCAGCGCCGCGCTCTCCCTGGTGGCCGAGAAGGGGCCGAAAGGTTTCACCCTCACCGAGGCGGCACGGCGCGCCGGGGTCAGCGCCGCGGCCCCCTACCGGCATTTCGCCGACAAGGCCGAGCTGCTGGCCGCCGTCGCCGAACAGGGTTTCCGCGCCTTGCACGTTGCTTTGAGTACCGCCGGTGTTCGCGTATCGGATCCCAAGGACCGGGTGGTCGAGCTCGGCCGGGCTTATGTGCAATGGGCGATCGCCCATCCCGACCACTATCAGGTGATGTTCGGCGCGGAGTCGCTGAAGGCAGAGCAGCCCGGCCTGGCGGTCGCCGGTGAGCAGGCGTTCGGCGACCTGCTCGACGCGATCGTCAAGTGCCAGGAGGCGCGGATCGTCGAGGATCGGGATCCTCGGGAGGTGGCCGCGCCCCTCTGGTCGCTGGTGCACGGCGTCGCGTCGCTGGCCATCGGTGGCCAATTGAGCGCCGTCGGGATTGTCCAAGCCCCCGACGAATTGATCGCGGGCGTTGTGGCGCAAGTGCTTTGAGCGATCACCACGGCCGTTCTGTTTCCTGGCTGGCCCCCGGCGTGAAGGTGACCGGAAGGTTGCCCAGCCCGGTCATGCTCGGGTTGCCCAGGTATTGGTGGACGTTTTCCACGTCGACTTGGTAGTCGGGGATGCGGTCGAGGACGGCCTTGACCATCACGCCCGACATCAGCCGGGCCAGGTGCGACCCGATGCAGCGGTGCGGTCCCAGCCCGAATGCGACGTGACGGTTGGGTGCGCGGTCGAGGATGACTTCGTCGGGCCGGTCGAACTCGTTTTCGTCATGGTTGGCCGACAGCCAGCTGATGACGACTTTGTCGTTCTTGCGGAGGCGCTGGCCGGCGAGGACGACGTCGTGAGTGACTGTGCGACTGAGGGTTTGGTTGACCGAGAAGTAGCGCAGGAATTCGTCGGTGGCGGTGCGGTAGAGCTCTGGGTGTTCGATGAGCTGTTGCCGGATGTCGGGGTGGGTGCCCAAGTGTCTGAGCGTGAGCGCGGTCTGGGAAGTGGTGGTGTCCACACCTCCGCCGATGAGGTTCCAGAGGATGTTGAGCAGCTGCTCGTCGGTGAGGCGGTGGCCGTCGAACTCGAACTGAATGAGGAAGCTGATCAGGTCTTCTCGGGCGTCGGCTCGTCGGTCGGCCGCGAACTCGAGGACTTCTTGCATCATCGCGGGCACTTTGGCGATCGCGCTGGCGTACTCGTCGCTGTCCTGGGGGACGGCCATGACGGAGTGAAAGAGGTTGGCGTACAGGTGCCAGTTGTCATACGGCAGGCCCATGAGCTTCATGGTGAGGATGGCCGGGACCGGGCTCGCGTAGTCGAGCACCAGGTCCATGTGCCCGTCGGTGATGTGCTGGTCGAGGAACCAGTGGGCGGATTGCTCCATGAAGGGCTTGAGTTTCTCGACCGCGCCGGGGGAGAAGAACGGCGCCAGCGCGTGCCGTAGCGCTTGGTGATAGGCGCCGTCGACCTCGCCGATGCCCAGGGCCGGCTGGCCCTCGGGGCGCGGGACGCCCATCTCGCCCTGATAGTCGACGCCGTCTTCGGCGTTGGGCTCGTACTTGTGGGCGAAAGTGCCGCCGTTGCGGGCGGTTTGGCTTACAGCGTCGTAGCTGCTGAGGAACCAGAACCCGCCGTAGTTCTCGTTCCACGCCACCGGACATCGCTGACGCAGGTCGGCGTTGACGGCGAGTTCGTTGAGGTTGAAAGCGTCGGAATGATGGTCGAAGTCAACGATCGCGTCAGCGCTGACGTTCGGGCGTGTGGCCATCGAAATGCCCTCCAACGGAAGGTGATCTGCTTAGTCGGCGGTAGCTGGCGGCTATTGGTTTATCTTTGCATTATTACGCGTTTGAGCTGCGTGACGGTAGTGGTGTCGTGGGTCGGGCGGCGTCGGGCGCGAAGGCCCGATTTGCTGCGGAAAGGTTGTCATGACGAGCCATCGGACGGTTTTCAATCACGTTGGGTTATGCGTCTCCGACCGCGAGCGGTCGCGCCGCTTCTACGAGGGCCTACTGGGGTTTCAGTTCTGGTGGGAACTCGACCCGCCCGACGGCCCGACCTCCCGGCTCGTCGGGCTGGCCGAGCCGCTCGGCGTGCATGCGACGTACTTGGTGCGGGATGGGTTTGTGCTCGAGCTGATGGACTACTCGAAGCGGCAGGTTCATGCCGGCTCGGAGCGGGTCATGGATCAGATCGGACTGACGCACATCTCGTTCTCGGTGTCCGACCTCCCGGGCGTGCTGGCTCGAGTGGCGGAGTTTGGGGGAGCGGTGATCGACGGGACCGTGGGCGAGGCGATGGCGATGATCCGGGATCCGGACGGGCAGCTGCTGGAGCTGCTTTCGGAAGGGTGGTTGGCGGCGTTGCCGGCGAAGCCATAGGGCGGTCGTCTGTTTCGCCGCGTCCGGCGCGTGGCCAGTTGACACGACGGGTCCATGATGTGGGTCCCTTACGAGACGGTGTGGACCGCCGGCTCGGCAGGGCGTTCCCCTGGCGATCGCGGACCAAATCGCGATGCCTTGTCGGCTTTCATTTCCTTCCGGTCGGACGGCATGAACGTCGGCCTTTCCGATCGTAGATGCGTTGCCGGTGACGAGGTCTCCCCTTAGCGTCCGGATCGATTAGCCATATCCCGACGACATGTCCTACGCGGTTGCTATGGTGCGCCAGAACAGGCATGGTGATCCCTCGGAGGAAAGTCGCATGGGTGCGGACTGCAGCTACCCGGAATGGCGACAGGCATGGCCAGAACTCATCGTCCAAACTCGGACGGATGTCGCTGTTGATCTTCTTCAGCGGTACTACGCCGTAGACGGGGAAACGCCACGCTTCACCGGGTCCCGTTTTGAGTCGATGGCCAGTCTTAGCGATGATCCGAACGCACTCGGGCCGGCAGACTTTGTAGCGGTGTCTATGTTAAGTGTGAATGTGCCGGCGGCGGCAGCCATACGGCTGTTAGGCCCAGATGCCGCGGGCGTCAGCGAATTATTAAAGCAAATTCCCTCAGATTTAGACATCATTGACGCTGACCCACAATTATTTAGCGGGGTATCTCCGCTCGGCCGCTTGTGGGACTTGCTGAGGAAAACTCGCGATGGTCTCGGTCCGACCACGGCCAGCAAGCTGCTGGCGGCGAAACGTCCACGCCTCGTTCCGATCTGGGACAGTTTTGTCGAGCAAGCTACGGGCCTTGGTCCCCTTGGAAGTTGGTGGAAATTCCAATACGTCCTCAATGACGACCAGCGGTATGTCTGGAAGTGGTTAGGCGAACTGCGCCGACTTGCATCCAATGTGCCAGAGTCGGTCTCCGAGTTGCGAATACTTGACGTTCTGCTCTGGATGTCAGTAGAAGGTGAACCTAACCCGAAATAAGGGACGCGGGCGCCATCCGCCTCAACGACTGCCGTCCCGTTGTCGGTGTCATTGCCTAACCTCGTGCATGTGCAATCCGATGATGTTGTTGACCCAGTTGATGCCGCGCTCAACCGAATGTTGGGCCACATGGCCGACAGCACCGAAGACGAAGGACGACGCGAGAGGATCCTCGGCCTGATGCTGACGTTGCCTCCGATCGCCGAATGGCCGCCGGAGATAATCGGGGAGTGGCGTCACCTCTACGAATACTGCCGCAGCCTCCGCCGCGACCTTGAGGAGCAAGAGCTTGAGCAGATGTACAACGCAGAGGGTGATTAGAACCCGTCGCGGGACCTGGATATCTGCGCTACGCCTGCAGACGATGTGTTGCGGTTCTATCCGTAGTCGACCTGCGCGTGAAGTCGGGGAGCGACCGAAGGCCCAGAGCGAACGACGAATTGTCAGACGTTCCTGCCACACTCCTCCCGTGCCCACACACTCGCTGCTAGAACTCACCCTATTTGTAAGCGACGTCGACGAGTCCGCGGCGTTCTACCGCGCTATGGGCGTCACACTATTCAACGACGACCAGCCGGGCCGACCACATGTCGTCGACGGTCTGATTGGCAGGACGGGAGCCGTTCTACAGCTTTTTCCTGCCGGCGAAAGGCCAAGCACGAAGGTG
>NZ_LZMB01000388.1 GCF_001673555.1 Mycobacterium sp. 1165178.9
CGCCACGGCACCGAAAATACGACCGGCGACGCGGAGACTTCACCCGCCGACGACGGGACGCCGCCCACCAGCGAGGGGCCGGGACGCTTGCGCCGGCTGACGGCGATCCGGCGCCGCGCCCCCCGGTATCTGGCAAGGTGGCGTTCGATCGTCGCGACAACTTTGGTGATTGCCGCCGTGGGAGTCGCTGCCGGCGTGTACTTGATCCTCTACCGGCCGGATCAGCGGGTCGGTGACGCGGCGGCGCACCGGGCAATCCAGGCGGCGTCAGATGGTGCCGTGGCGGTGCTGTCGTATTCCTATGACCATCTAAACCGCGATTTCAACAACGCGAAATCACATCTGACTGGCGACTTTCTGGCCTATTACAACAAATTCACCGACGATGCCATCGCGCCGGTGGCGGAGAAGGGAAGACTGACGGCAACCGCCAAGGTCATCCGGGCCGCAGTCTCGGAATTGCATCCCGATTCGGCCGTCGTGCTGGTTTTCGTCGACCAGACCACGGCAAGCTTACAAAAGAAAGACCCCGAGACGACGCAGAGCAGCGTCCTGGTCACGCTGAGAAAAATCAATGGTTCCTGGCTGATCGCGAAATTCGACCCGTCCGGATGAGCGCGGCAGAAGTTGTCCTAACCGTTATCTGGCGGCCCGAACCGGTGTAACGTCATCGCTCGAGAACGCCGCAACCGACGGCGAAAAGGTGCCATCGGCACTCTCGGATTACGCGCTTCGAGGAGCACCTGATGCGTTCAGTCAAGACACTCACCACCGCAACGCTGTTAGCTGCCACTGCATTCGGCGGTTTGATCACGGCATCCACAGCCCGGGCAATAACCAAGGAAGACGTGGCCATCAATGGGACTTTCCGCGCCACGTCCATTGGCGATTACGCCCAGAGAAACGATCAGTACTTCGGCGAGCCAACGGTCTATCAAGTATGGACCATCAGCTCGACCTGCGACTCGACCCTGGAATGCCATGGCACGGTGACGAGCGACCAGGGATGGACCGCGGCCCTATACATGAAAGATGGCGAGATGTGGAAGGTGAGACGCGAAGTGCCGAACTGGGAGCGGTGCCAGGACGGTACCGCGTTTGCCGGGCAGCAGCAGTTCTTTTTCTACCCGGTGAACGACAATGGTGGGTTCCAAATCGGGTCGCGGGTCCTTTCGGGCAAGGACAAGACAGTCGGCCCGAGCGGTGCCTGCGGGCAAAACCAGTGGCTTGATATCACGATGCCGTTGCGCCTGGACCAGCTCTCCTGACCGGGCCGCCCTAGCTTCATTGCCCCCGCCCTCGGGCCGCTCTCCTGACCGGGCCGCCCTAGCTTCAATGCCCCGCCCTCGGGCCGCTTCGTCTCCCGGCGAATTCAGGTGGGAAGCATGTCCTTCCACGTCCTGGGTGCTTTCGGGGCAACGAGATCCGACTGCTGGTACAACTTTCCGTCCGGACCGACGTAACGACCGGTGCGCGGATCGTACTTCGCCACCACGACCGACGGCCCGGGCTTAGACGCGTTGGCCCCGAACGAGCTTGGCGCAGCCTGGGGTCCTCCGCCGCCAGCCGTGTCAGCCGGCGCGGGATCGGGAGGAGAGGGCGGGGCTGGAAGCGGGACCGGAAGCGGGGCTGGCGCCGCGGGCGGCGGGGGAAGTTCTCCCGCCGCAGGAACGTCGAGTGGCGCTATGGGCGGAAGGTCCGCCGACATTCTCGACATCGGCGCCAGCGCGGGGGGTCCCGAAGACGGGACGGGGGGAACTGCGGCCCCGAGCGTGCCCGGCGGTGGATTTTCTCCCCGCGGCCCCACAGGAGCTCCGCGCGGCACCGCCCCCGGCGGTAGCGGCGTACCCTCGACCGGGCCAAAGATCCTGTCATTGGTGGTGATTCGGTCATCGGGCGGGACACCCTGGGCCAGCAGATTTGGGTCCAGCGGATAGGGACCGAGGGTGTGCTGTCGCATCGCTAGTGGCATGTACGGCTTGTCGCTGTTGCAGATTTCGACAGTCGGTGCGCGCTTACCCGGGTGACCCATACAGGGATAGTTGCGGGCACCGCGAACCGCGATCGGTGAATCCTGCGGGAGTTTGCAATACAACCCATCCGGTGTGTCGATGTCGGTGAGGTCGTCTGGGGACCGCCAGGTGTTGGGCGGCATGAAGCCGACCGTGCAAATCGGCGGATCGTCGACCGTCGCCGCGAAGTCACCGTAAGCCCTACCGTCGGGATGGTTTTCGCCCTGAGCGGCCTGCTCGACAGCAACGCCCGACGGTAGCAACACCAGTAGCTGCTCGATCGAAGGATGGTAGGTGACGCCGATCTGCCCGATGGTGGTGAGGTTGGCAAGCAGCACCGGCAGCGTCGGTTTGATCTGTTCGAGGAGCCGCGACGCCTCGTTCGCGGCGTCAGGGCCTTTCTCCAAGATGGTGCGGAAGTGGGAATCGTTATCCACCAGCGTATCCGAGATGCCAGCGAAGCTGTGTGCCCACTTCCTGATCGAATCGGTGGTGCTCGCCTGGGTATCCAGCAGCGGTCCAGTGTCTTCGGTGAGGGCTCGGGTGCGATCGACGACGCCGTTGGCATCGCGGGACAAAGTCTTCGAGGAATCGATCAGCGACCCCAAGTCATAACCCGAACCGTTGAAGCCCTGGAAGGCCTCGTCGAGCAATTGGCCGAGTTTGGTCTTCGGGATGCTCTTGACCAAGGCATTGACTTGCTCGAGCATCGGGGCGACCGGCTGCGGAATCGTCGTGTCGCGCACGGCGATAACCGAGCCGTCGTGCAGATAGGGCGGCGAATCGGTTTTGGGCTGCAAGTCCACGTACTGTTCACCCACCGCGGAAACGCTTAGCACCTTCGCCGTCAGATTCGCCGGGACCTTCGGTGAACTGCTCAGCGAGAGTGTGGCTTTCGCGCCGGTCGGCGTCAGATCCACCGAGGTGACCTTGCCTTGCTGAACCCCGCGGTAGGTCACGTTGGAAAACCGGTACAGGCCGCCGGTGGCCGGCAGCTCCAGCGTTACCGTCATCCGGCCGATGCCCAGCAGGGTCGGCGCTTGGATATAGAAGAGAATCATCGCGATTACGCCGATGATTCCGGCGATCGCGAAAACCGCCAGCTGGATGCGAACGAAGCGCGTCAGCATCTATCCACCCGCTCCCGTTCCAGGCGCCTCTGCGGGCGGCGGCGTTTGACCAAGACCCGCGTCGGGCACCGGAGCCGTACCCGGCGGCGGACCGGGCAGAGGGGCCGCACCCGGCGGCGGGCCGGGCAGCGGTCCATAATTCCCGGGTCCCGGTCCCGGTACCGCAGCCGGCGGCGGGCCGGGCGGCGGAGCCGCACCCGGCGGCGGTGGGGGCAGCGGCAAGGCGTTGGGATCGATCCACGGTGGCCTCAGCGGGTTATGCAAAGGATCGAGTGTGTACGTCATGCGATACGGATCCCCGGGCACCGGTGGCACAGGCATATCCAGCTGTCCCCAGTGGGTTCCAAGCAACAAACCCTTCTTGAGCCGTGGAATCGTGAGGTCGAAGTCGAAATGCAGGTTGAAGAAGTCGCCTCGGACCGCGCGGTCGACGAAGTTCTGGGTGAACGGGAACACGAACGCCGCCGCGATGGCCGCGCCGAACTCCGGTCCGACGTCGGCGAGCGCTTTGATGGTCGGCTCCAGATTTTTGAGGTTCGTGACCAGGTCGGCCTGGGAGTCGTTGATCAGCCGGGTGGCGGTGTTGCTGAACACCCGAAGATGATCCAGGGCGGCCGTCAGACGCGGCCGCTCCTTGATCAACACCTCAAGTGCCGGCGGTATCTTGCGCAGCGCGTCGGTGATTACGTCGCGTTGGTCGGCGAAGGTGGCCGACAGCCGATTCAGCGCCTGGATGGAGGCGACGATGTTGTCCCGCTGGTCGTCCAAGGTCCCGACGAACGTGTCCAGGCGGGTAATCAGATCACGCACCGCACCCTCGTGCCCGGACAGGGCGGCCGAGAAATTGTGGATGACCTCTCCGATTTGTCCAAGTCCACCGCCGTTGACGACCGCGCCGAGCGACGACAGCGTCTGCTCTGTCGAGGGATAGGCCGAGGATCGGCTCAGCGGGATGGTGGCGCCCGGCTGCAGCCGTCCACCTCCCGATTGCCCGGGCGGCGTATTGAGCTCCACATGCATCGAGCCCAGCAGGCTGGTCTGACCGACGGTCGCTACCACGTTGGCCGGGACCACCACGTCGCGTTTGACCGAGATCTCGACGTCCGCGTGCCAGCCTTGCACCCGCATCGTGCCGACACTGCCGACGACGACGTCGTCGATCAGCACCGGCGAATTCGACTCCATCGTCCCGACATTCGGGAGTTCTACGTGGTAGATGTTGGCCCCGGGCCCACGTCCGACCGCGCCGGGCAGCGGTAGCGAATTCAGGCCGTGGAATGCGCATCCCGTCGTCATCAACATCACGCAACAGCCGACGGTGAATACCCGCCTAGCGACCACCCGGGCGATCATTGTTGTGGCCCTCCGTCTGGCAGCAGCATGCCCGACACGGACGGCGCGGGTGGTGGTGGGGGCACCGGTGTCGACGGTGGCGGCGGCAGCGGCATCGCCGCGCCCGGTATCCGCTCCGGCGGCACCGCCCCCGGGGGTCCCACGGGATCGCCCGGCAGGCCGGTGTAGGCCGACACTGCGGGCGGCATTTCGGGTGGTCCGGGCTTCGGGCCCTCGCCGCCGGGCGCCAGGCGCGGCTCGGTGTAGAGAACCCTTCCCGGGTCAACCGATTTGGCGATGATTATGTTGAGGGGAATCGGCGAGTTATTCCAGCTCGTCTGCCGCAATCCGGGACCGAGGAACAGGGAGCACAGCTTGCCCGATTCGACCGCCGTGATGTTCTCGATGGCGCCGATTTGCGTGCAGCCCGGTGTGGACAGCAGAACCTGCCCGCCCCAGGTGGGATTCGCCATATTCATCAGACCGAACCCACCTACGATCGTTCCGGTGTCGGCGTTGTAGTCGTTGAAGAAGTTGCCGAACGCGTTCGGCGCCGCG
>NZ_LZMB01000389.1 GCF_001673555.1 Mycobacterium sp. 1165178.9
AGTGGGCCTGGCCACTTTAGGTCAACGCGTTACCTTGGCTCCGGCTTGGCGTCAATTCCGGATTCCTTGCGCTGCTGGGCGGTGATCGGCGCGGGCGCCTCGGTGAGCGGGTCCACGCCGCCGCCTGTCTTCGGGAAGGCGATGACCTCACGGATGGAGTCGACCCGGGACAGCAGCGCGTTGATCCGGTCCCAGCCGAACGCGATCCCGCCATGCGGAGGTGCGCCAAAGGTGAACGCCTCCAATAGAAATCCGAACTTCTCCTGGGCCTCGGCCTGGTCCAGGCCCATCACCGCGAACACCCGCTCCTGGATGTCGCGGCGGTGGATACGTATCGATCCGCCGCCGATCTCGTTGCCGTTGCAGACGATGTCGTAGGCGTCGGCGAGCACGTTGCCGGTGTCGGTCTCGATGGCGTCCTCATGCCCGGGTTTGGGTGAGGTGAACGCGTGGTGCACGGCGGTCCACGCCCCCGACCCGACGGCGACGTCGCCGGCGGCGGTCGCGTCGTCAGCGGGCTCGAACAGCGGCGGGTCCACCACCCATACGAACGCCCACGCTTGCGCGTCGATCAGTTCCAGCCGGTGGGCGATCTCGCTGCGGGCGGCACCCAGCAGGGCGCGCGACGGCTTCGCCGGGCCAGCGGAGAAGAAGACGCAGTCCCCCGGCTTCGCCCCGACCTGCGCGGCCAGGCCAGAGCGTTCGGCATCGGACAGGTTCTTGGCGACCGGACCGCCCAGCGTGCCGTCGTCGGCAATCAGGACGTAGGCCAGCCCGCGGTGGCCCCGCTGCTTGGCCCACTCCTGCCAGCCGTCCAGCGTGCGCCGCGGCTGCGACGCCCCGCCGGGCATCACCACGGCGCCGACGTACGGCGCCTGGAAGACACGAAACGTGGTGTCTTTGAAGAACTCTGTGCAGTCGACGAGCTCAAGGCCGAAGCGCATGTCGGGCTTGTCCGAACCGAACCGTCGCATCGCGTCGGCGTAGCTGATCCGCGGGATCGGCGTCGGGATCTCATACCCGATCAGCGCCCACAATGCGACCAGGATCTCCTCGGAGATGGCGATGATGTCCTCGGCGTCGACGAAGCTCATCTCCATGTCGAGCTGGGTGAACTCGGGCTGGCGGTCGGCGCGGAAATCCTCGTCGCGGTAGCAGCGGGCGATCTGGTAGTAGCGCTCCATCCCGGCCACCATGAGCAGCTGCTTGAACAGCTGCGGACTCTGCGGCAACGCGTAAAACGAGCCTGGATGCAGTCGGGACGGCACCAGGAAGTCGCGGGCCCCTTCCGGGGTGGAGCGGGTGATGGTCGGGGTTTCGATCTCGACGAAGTCATGTTGCGCGAGCACCGAACGCGCGGCGGCGTTCACCTTGGAGCGCAACCGGATTGCCGTGGCGGGACCGTCGCGCCGCAGGTCCAGGTAGCGATACTTCAGCCGCAGCTCCTCGCCGGCGGGCTCGTCGAGCTGGAACGGCAGCGGGGCGCTCTCCCCCAGCACCGTCAGCGACGTGGCGTTGACCTCGATGTCGCCGGTGGCGATCTCTGGGTTGGCGTTGCCCTCGGGGCGGATCTCGACCACACCGGTGACGGCGACGCAGAACTCGGCGCGCAGCCGGTGCGCCTGGGCCAGCACTTGTCCCACCTCGAGGCCCTCGCGGAACACGACCTGGGCGATCCCCGAGGCGTCGCGCAGGTCGATGAAGATAACGCCACCGTGGTCGCGGCGACGGGCCACCCAGCCCGCGAGCGTCACCCGCTGCCCGGCGTCGCTACTGTCCAGCGAACCCGCGGCGTGACTGCGCAGCACAAAACACTCCTCTTCACCTGGCTTGAACGAGTGACCAGTCTAAAGGAGGTAATTTCGATGCCATCGCCACAGACGCTGCTACCAACATCGCCCTGGTCGGTCCCGGAGCCGTCGGCACGACGGCGGCCGCGCTGCTGTACCGGGCGGGCCATTCGGTCATGGTGTGCGGCCGCACCCCGCGCGACACCATCGAACTGCGACCCGACGGAGCGGACGCGATCGTCGTTCCCGGACCGGTGCTCACCGACCCCGACGAGGTGACCGGGCCGGTGGATGTGGTGCTGTTGGCCGTCAAGGCCACCCAGAACGACGCGGCGGCCGGCTGGCTGGCCCGGCTGTGCGACGTCCACACCATCGTCGTTGTGCTGCAAAACGGCGTGGAGCAGGTCGAGCAGGTGCAGCCGCACTGCCAACTGTCCCCCGTCATTCCCGGCATCGTGTGGTACTCGGCCGAGACCCAGCCCGGCGGCTGGGTGCGATTGCGCACCGAGGCGGCCCTGGTGCTACCCAGCGGACCGTCCGGGGAGACCGTCGCCGAACTGCTGCGCGGCGCCGGCTGCCGGGTGGACTGCGACCCCGACATCATCACCGCGGCATGGCACAAGCTGCTCACCAACGCACTGGCCGGGTTCATGGCGCTGGCGCGGAGGCGGTCCGGGATGTTCCGCCGCGACGACGTCGCCGCGCTGTCGCGGCGCTATGTCGCCGAGTGCCTGGCCGTCGCGCGGGCGGAGGGCGCCCGGCTGGCCGACGGGGTTGCCGACGAGCTGGTCGACATGTTCCGCAACGTTGCCGAAGACCTGAGCACGTCGATCCTGACCGACGCGGAGAATCAGCGGCGGATGGAATGGGACGTCCGCAACGGCGTGATCATTCGCAAAGGCCGGGCCCACGGGCTGGCCACGCCGATCAGCGACGTCGTGGTGCCCTTACTGGCCGCGGCCAGCGACGGCCCCGGCTAAGTTATTGTCATGTTCCCCTGCGAACGCGTCGATACGAGCTTCACCGACACCGCACCCTTCCGCTTCCGCAACAGCGTCGACCTGGCCATCACGCCCGAGCAGCTGTTCGAGGTGCTTTCCGATGCCCAGTCCTGGCCGCGATGGGCGAAGGTGATCACGAAAGTGACCTGGACCAGCCCCGAGCCGCGCGGCGTCGGGACCACCCGCGTCGTCGAGATGCGGGGCGGCCTTGTCGGCAACGAGGAATTCCTCGCCTGGGAACCGTTCACGCACATGGCATTTCGGTTCAACGAATGCTCGACCCGATCCGTTGCGGCATTTGCCGAGGACTACCAGGTGGAGGTCATCCCGGGTGGCTGTCGGCTGACGTGGACGATGGCCCAGAAACCGGCCGGCCCGGCGAAGCTGGCGATGGTCGTGGTGGGGCCCCTGCTGAACCTGGCCCTGCGCCGCTACCTGCGCAACCTGCGCAGCTACACCGACTCCCTTGCGACTCGGCAACGTTAGGAGAGCGTCATGACCTTCAACGAGGGCATGCAGATCGACACCAGCACCGCGTCCTCGTCCGGTGGGGGCGGGATGGGAATGGCCGTCGGGGGCGGTGGACTCGGGCTGCTCATCCTCATCGGGGCGCTGTTACTGGGCGTCGACCCCGGTCGCGTCATGAACCAGCAGCAGCAGACGAACACCGGCGGTTACTCGGCGCCCGGCTTCGACCTGAGCCAGTGCAAGACCGGCGCCGACGCCAACAAGTACGTGCAGTGTCGCGTGGTCGCCACGGGCAACTCGGTGGACGCGGTGTGGCATCAGCTGCTGCAGGGTTACACCCGCCCCCACGTGCGGCTGTTCACCGGATCGGTGGAGACCGGCTGCGGACACGCGCCCT
>NZ_LZMB01000390.1 GCF_001673555.1 Mycobacterium sp. 1165178.9
GTCGCCGAGCCAGTCCGAACACCAGACCGCTGTTCGCTCCGGTGACGACCGCCAATTTTCCAGAGAGATCGGGCACTGTGGGGACAAGGTTGCTCGCCATGCGTATCACTCCTTTCCGGTACGTCCGGGTCCTAGTGTGCGCTTTTGCTCACCTAGTGTCCGCGGGCGACCCATTCCTCGTAGTGCACGATCTCGTCGCCGATCGTGGTGCTGTCGCCGTGGCCGGTATGCACGACGGTCTCGCCGGGCAGCCTGCCGAGCCGCCCAGAAATCGACTCCAGGATCGTCGGGAAGTCGGAGTACGAACGCCCGGTCGCGCCGGGGCCGCCGGCGAACAACGTGTCGCCACTGAATACGACGCCAAGGTCGTGCACGTACCAACACACCGATCCAGGGGAGTGGCCCGGAGTGTGCAATGATTTCAGCTCGGTGCCGGCGATCTTCAGCGTCTCCCCATCAGATATGGTACGAAAATCCTTGTCCGGGTGGGTCATTCGCCACAAGACCTCGTCGGCGGGGTGCAGCAGCACAGGTGCGTCCAGCGTCTTGCCGAGTTCGGGCGCCACCGTGACGTGGTCGTTGTGGCCGTGCGTGCACACCACCGCCACCACGTGGCGACCGCCCACCGCCTCGACGATCGGCGCCGCGTCATGCGCCGCGTCGAAAACCACAACATTCGAGTTGTCGCCGATCAGCCAGATGTTGTTGTCGACTTCCCAACTGCCGCCGTCGAGTTCAAAGGTGCCGTGGGTGACCACCCGATCGATGTCGACCATCAGAGCATTACCACCGAACGCAATACCTTGCCGCCATGCATCTTCTCGAACGCCTCCTCGATGCCGTCTAGCCCGATTCGCTCGGAGACAAACTTCTCGAGGGGAAGCCGGCCCTGCAGATACAGGTCGATCAACGTGGGGAAGTCGCGTTCTGGCAGGCAATCGCCGTACCACGACGACTTCAGTGAGCCGCCGTGGCTGAAGAAGTCCACCAGCGGCATGTCCAGGCGCATGTCGGGGGTCGGAACACCAACCAGCACAACGGTTCCGGCGAGGTCGCGGGCGTAAAAGGCCTGCTTCCAGGTCTCGGGGCGGCCCACCGCGTCGATCACCACGTTCGCGCCGAACCCGTCGGTGAGGTCCTGAATCGTCTTGACCACGTCGAGTTCGCGGGCGTTGACGGTGTGCGTGGCGCCGAACCTGCGGGCCAGGTCCAGTTTCGCGTTGTCGGTGTCGACGGCGATGATGCGCCGCGCGCCCACCAGCGCGGCACCGGCGATGGCGGCGTCGCCCACGCCGCCGCAACCGATTACCGCGACGGTGTCATCCCGGGTGACCGCACCGGTGTTGATCGCCGCGCCCAGCCCCGCCATCACCCCGCAACCCAGCAGGCCCGCGACCGCGGGGTCGGCCTCGGGGTTGACCTTGGTGCACTGGCCGGCGGCCACCAGCGTCTTGTCGGCGAAAGCCCCGATGCCCAGGGCGGGCGTGAGCTCGGTGCCGTCGGTCAGGGTCATTTTCTGTGTGGCATTGAAGGTGTCGAAGCACAGGTGCGGTCTGCCGCGCTTGCACGCCCGGCACTGCCCGCATACCGCGCGCCAGTTCAAGACGACGAAGTCGCCCGGCGCAACGGCGGTTACGTCCGGGCCGACGGCCTCGACCCGGCCGGCGGCCTCGTGGCCGAGCAGGAACGGATACTCGTCGTTGATGCCGCCCTCGCGGTAGGTCAGGTCGGTGTGGCACACCCCGCAGGCGATGACGTCGACCAGAGCCTCGCCGGGCCCGGGATCCGGGACGACGATGTCCACCAATTCGACGGGTTCGCCCTTCTTACGTGAAATCACGCCGCGCACTGTCTGACTCATGGGCTCCAACCTACTGACCGCCGCCATACATCTCTCGGCGGGTTGTCCACCCATTTACCGTTGGCAACCGGCGCGACGATTACCGGGTGTAGCGTCCCTGGGCGTGACGGCTCTGGAAACCACCGAAGAATTCACCGAACGGATGACCGCCGCCATCGACGGCGCCAGCCTCTCGCTGTTGCTGAGCATCGGGCATCAGACCGGCCTGCTGGACACGATGGCCGGGCTGGCACCCTCCACCAGCGAGCAGATCGCCTCGGCCGCCGGGCTGAACGAGCGCTACGTCCGAGAGTGGCTGGCCGGCATGACCACCGGCCGCGTCGTCGAGTACGAACCCGACACCGCCACTTACTCGTTGCCCACGGAGCGCGCCAAGGTGCTGACGCGCGAGGCCGGACCGGACAACCTGGCTCTGGTGACCCTGCTGTTTCCGGTGCTCGCCGAGGTCGAACAAAAAATCATCGGGTGCTTCCGCGCCGGCGGCGGATTGCCCTACAGCGAGTTTCCCCGCTTCCACGCGTTGATGGCCGAGCAGAGCGGCGTGGTGTACGACACCGCGTTGGTCGACGTGGTGCTGCCGTTGGTCGACGGTCTCGTGGAGCGCCTGCGGTCCGGAGCCGAGGTCGCGGATTTCGGCTGCGGCAGCGGACACGCCATCAACGTGATGGCGCAAGCGTTCCCGGCCAGCCGCTTCACCGGCATCGACTTCTCCGAGCAGGCCATCGCCACCGGGATCCGGGAAGCCGAGGAGCGGGGCCTGACCAATGCCGCCTTCGAGAGCCACAATCTGGCCGATCTGGACAAGGCGGACGCCTACGACGTCATCACCGTCTTCGACGCCATCCACGATCAGGCGCAGCCGGCGCAGGTCCTCGAAAACATTTACCGGGCGCTGCGGCCCGGCGGCGTGCTGCTGATGGCCGACATCAAGGCGTCTAGCCGGCTCGAGGAGAACGTCGGCGTCCCGATGAGCACCTACCTGTACACGACGTCGCTGATGCACTGCATGACGGTGTCGCTCGCGCTGAACGGCGCCGGGCTGGGCACCGCCTGGGGGACGCAATTGGCCGTCTCGATGCTGGGCGATGCCGGTTTCGCCGACGTGACCGTGGCGGAGATCGAGTCCGACCCGATCAACAACTACTACATCGCCAGGAAGTGATGGCGGCCCTCGACACCCTGGACGATTGGCCGGTCGGGGCGGCCGCCGCCGCGGTGGTCGGCCCCGGCGGCGTGCTGGCGAGCCACGGCGACACCGGTCGGGTGTTCGAGCTGGCGTCGGTGACCAAGCCGCTGGCCGCCCGGGCCGTGCAGGTCGCTATCGAGGAAGGGGCGGTCGACCTCGACACGGCCGCCGGGCCGCCGGGCGCGACCATCCGCCACCTGCTGGCCCACACCTCCGGTCTGTCGATGCACTCCGACCAGGTGCTGGCCG
>NZ_LZMB01000391.1 GCF_001673555.1 Mycobacterium sp. 1165178.9
ACACCGCCGCGTCGACGAGCTGCTTATCCGGGAGGTGACCGCAGCGTTTGGGGAACAGCTGGTCCTCGAGTTGGATGGCGGCAACCCCGGCCGCATCGTAGGAACGAACCGTGCGCACGACGTTCATGGGTCCGCCGTAACCGGTGTCGGCGTCTGCGATCAGCGGGACATCGCCCAACGCGCCGGTGATCACCCCGACCCGGTCGGCCATCTCCGTCGCGGTGACCAGGCCGATATCGGGCAACCCGAAACCCGACGCCGCCACACCGGCGCCGGTCATGTACGCGGCGACATGCCCGGTCCTTCTGGTCAAATGTGCGGATATGCCGTCGAAAACGCCTGGCGCGACGATGAGTTCGCGCTTGCTCAGCAGTTCCTTGAGCCGCTGACGGGCGGGCGTTGTTGTTGCCATCTTGCGTCCTTTCAGTCCAGCGCGCCCGCGACGGGGCCGGCGAGCAGGTCGATCAGTGTGTTGGCGTCTGCCAGGTCGTTGAGCCCGATCACCGCGCGCTCGATCGCCGTCGCGCGGTCGCGATTGGTGACCCGGTCGGCTAGGGCGTGAAATTTGGCCACCAGTTCGTCGTTGGTGACCGGATCGTTGGGGGCGCCGTGCGGCAGGGGCACTCGCGCGCGGTGCACGGTTCCGTCCCGGGTGGTCACCACGACATCGGTGCGGAATTTATCGGTGCTGCCGGCGTCGGCGAGTGATGCGTCGAGGTGCACCGTCGTGGCTTCGATCAGCGACCAGATGTCGTCGGAATCGAGTCGGGCCGGGGCGAACTGTTCGGGCAGCACGTTGCCGTCGAGCAGCGCGGCCGCGGTGGCGTATCCGATGTTCATCTGCGCCCCGATCGGGGTGAGCGGCCGCTCCGGCATCCACCAACCGTGCTTGTACACCGTCTCCCCGACGGTGATGTCGACCGACGAGATATCGCCCGGCGCAACTGAACTCCGTAGTTGCCGGGCGGCGTCGATAGCACCGTGCAGCCCACCCATGGCGGCGTAGGACTTGACCATGATGATGGTGGTCTCCCAGCGGTGGCCGAGTCCACCGGTCAGCAGCGCGGCATCCGGAGCGTGGCCCTCGCCGAAAACGCTGAGGAAGCCACCGTATTCGCGCTCGAACACGCGCTTGATGCCGGTGTAGCCGGCGGCCGCCAGGCCCGCCGCGTAGAAACCGTTGCGCGCGGCCAGGCCGTGGTGCATGCGCTTACTCATCGCTTCGTACTGCGCGGCCATCAGGCCCGCCGACTGGGTTGCGGCCAGACCCAGTGCGTCCTCCAGTTGCGCCGGTGGCAGGCCGCGAAGCTTGCCGGACGCCATTGCCGCCGAATGGGTGCCGAAGACCGGGCCCGAATGCCAGCCCCGGTCGAGCATTTGGGTGCCGTGCAGGGTGTAGCCCACGCGGGGGCCGACTTCGAACCCGGCTATGGCCGCGAGAAGCAGGTCGGCGCCCGTCGTCGGCACCGGACGCGTAGACGCCGTCGACAGCAGCGCCGGGATGAGCAGCGAGCAGCTGTGCAGCGGGGCAAGAGGATGGAAGTCGTCGAGTTCGAAGCCTTGGATGAACGTGCCGTTGAGCACCGCTGCCGCGGGCGCGCTGGTCCGCTGACCGGTACCGATGACGATGCTGTCGCCGGGGCCCTCCAATCCCAGCACGGCGCCGGTGGCCACCCGTGACCACGGCAACTGAGCCCCGACCAGGGCGCAGCCGATGCCGTCCAGCAGGAGGTGTTTGGCTCGGTCGACGACGTTGGCGGGGACGTCGTCGAGCGTGAGACCGGCGACCCAGGTCGCAAGACGCCCGGTCGGGCCGGCCGGATCGGTGGCGGCCCGCTGCTGCACCGAGGTCATCACAACTCCCTGTGGATCGCTGGACTAGTTGTTATATGTTTATAACAACTAGTCGGGTCGCGCAAGGGAGGCGGTGTGGAAGCATTGAGCATCGTGCAGCAGCGCCGCGACAAGGACGGGCCGGTGTCCACGACCGCCGGTGTGCCGTTGCACCGGCAGCTGTTCTTGGTGCTGCACGACGAGATCGACCGCGGCGTCATCGCGCCCGGCGAAGCGTTGCCCACCGAGCAGACCCTGTGTGACCAGTTCGGGGTCTCTCGCATCACCGTGCGCCGCGCGCTGGCCGACCTCGCCGAACAGGGCTATATCGAGCGGCGCCACGGCGTTGGTTCTTTTGTGCGCCGACATGATCCCGCGGATGCGCCGGCCGGCCGCTCGTACCTGCAAGAACTGCGCCAGACCCAATTCGAAACCGAGGCCGAAGTGGTCGAGCTGGGCACGCGGGCGCCCGCACGGGTCATCGCGGAAACCCTCGGCCGCACCGGCGAGTTGCTGCACATCGTGCGGGTGCGGCGGCAACGCAGGACCGGCGAGCCGTTGATGGTGACCGACGCCTGGCTGCCCCCCGAATTGGCACCGGTGCTGACTGAGGCCGCATTGCGACGCGCACCGCTCTACGAGCTGCTGTCCGACAGCGGGATCACCGTGGACGGGGTGCGGCACGAGATCACGGCCGAAATCGCGGGTCCGCGCAATGCGCGTCTGCTCGACATGCCGATCGGGGCGGCCCTGTTGCGGGTCAACCGGCTCGTCTACGCGGCCGACGCGCCGCATCACTATCTTTCGGCGATGCTATCGCCGAGCCGAAGTCGCGTGCTGCTCAGCCAGACAGCGGACGAGATGGAAACCGGCGACGGGTTGAGAATCGCCCACGACGTCGGCGGGCAGAGCGGCTAGGACGCGTTCCGAAGCGCCGCGTCGATCGCGGCGGCGTCCGGTGCGCAATCACCCGCGCCGCTCACCAATGTCGCCAACGCGCCGGCTGCGCAGGCACGCTGCAACGCGAGCCGCCGCTGATCCGGCGAGCCCGGATTGGATGGCCAATTCGCGGCCAGCACACCGGCGAAGACGTCGCCGGCCCCCGTGGTGTCCACCGCATCGACCGCCGGAGCCGACACGGTGTACTCGCCGTCGGCGCCAACGTAACGGGCGCCGTGCGCACCCAGCGTGACTACCATATGCTCTGGGCGCCAGGGCCATTCGTCGGCCTCTTCCTCGTTGGCGATCACCACGTCCGCGGCGGCCGCCAAGTCGCCCAGCGAGTGGGGATCCGGACCGGCCGGCGACGCGTTCACAATGACGACCGCTCCCGCCGAATGCGCGTGTTGCGCCGCCGCGACAGCCGTCTCCACCGGAATCTCTAGCTGGGTCAACAGCACATCGCAGTGGGCGATAACCGCACGCGCACGGTCGTCGGCCAGGGTGAAACGACCGTTGGCACCAGGCGCGACCACAATGGTGTTCTCTGCGTTCGCGTCGACCACCACGATCGCCGTGCCGCTGGGGCCGGGAATTTCGACGGCTCCGTTTAGCCCGACGCCGTTGGTCTCGAGGTGTGCGCGCAACTGCCCGGCGGCCGCGTCATCGCCCACGGCTCCGACGAATTGCACCTGCGCGCCCGCGCGCGCCGCCGCCACCGCCTGATTGCCGCCCTTGCCACCGGGCGCGTGCGTTAACGATGACGCCAACACCGTCTCGCCGGGCCGGGGAAAAGCATCGACACTCAACGACAGATCGAGATTCACACTGCCCACGACGCAGACCGCTGCCATGACGCCGACGTTAGTCGTGACGGGAAGGCAAAGCACACCAGGGTAAACAGCACTTTCGACACCCAAATCGCTTCATGGCAAACCCTGAATAACTCGGTGTCCGCACGATATTCTGCTGCGTTAGGCGTGCTGAATCCCAGGAAAAGGGGCAGGCGATTGACCACGAGCGAGCTAACAGACGCTGAACCCCATATCGAGCCCGAGTCGGCTCACCCGGCCGCCCAGCGCACGCGCCGAAGCGCCCTGACCCGATTCCGGTTCGGCATCCAGTCCAAAATTCTGATCACCATGCTGCTGTCGAGCATCCTGGGGGTGGCGGTGATCGGCGCCATCGGGGCGGCGTCTGGGCGCAACGCGTTGCGACAGGTCGAGTCCGAACGCCTGATCGAGCTGCGCGAATCCCAGAAGCGAGCCGTGCAAGCGCTGTTTCGTGAGGTGTCGAATTCACTGATCATCTGGAGTGGCGGGTTCGGCATCAACCAGGCGACGACGGCCCTCACGGCGGACTTCGCCCAACTGAACAATGCGACGATCTCGCCCGCGCAACAACAGTCGCTGGTCGACTACTACGACAACGACATGATCAAACCGATCAAGCAGATCACCGGGGACACCATCGACATCAGGGCCGTCCTGCCAAGTTCCAACGCGCAGAAGTATATTCAGGCCTATTACACCGCCCCGCCCCGGGCGAACCCCGATGCGTTGCCCGTCCCGGATGCCGGCGACGGCAGCGCCTGGTCGGCGTCCAACGCGCGCTTCGACTTCTACATGCGCGGCATCGTCAACCGGTTCGACTATCGCGACGCGCTGTTGTTGGACATGCAGGGCAATGTCGTCTACAGCGTGCGCAAGGGTCCCGACCTCGGAACCAACATCCTGACCGGCCCGTACCGCGAATCGAAGCTGCGGGAGGCATACCAGAAAGCCCTGGCGTCCAACGACGTCGACTTCGTCTGGATCACCGACTTCCAGCAGTACCAGCCGGCACTCGATACGCCCACGGCGTGGGTGGTGTCGCCGATCGGCATGAACGGCAGGTTCGAGGGAGTGATGGCACTGCCGGTGCCGGTCGCGAAGATCAACACGATCATGACCGCCGACAAGCACTGGGACGCGGGCGGAATGGGGCCGGCGACCGAAACGTATCTGGCCGGACCAGACGACTTGATGCGTTCCGATTCAAGGGATTTCATCGAGGAACCGAAGGATTACCGGCGCGCGGCGATCGACGCCGGCACGCCGCCCGACGTGGCCGATCGGGCGATCCGGCTGGGCACCACCACCTTGGTGCAGCCCGTCGATACCGCCGGTCTTCGCGCCGCCAAACGCGGCGAGACGGGCGTGGTCAGCGCCACCGACTATATGGGCAACAGGGAGCTGGAAGCCTATGCGCCGCTGCTAATCCCCAACTCCGACCTGCACTGGTCGATCCTCGCGACGCGCGACAACTCCGACGCATTCGCCCGCCTCGGGAGGTTCAGCAAGAAGATGGTGATCGCTGTCGCGGCAATGATCTTCGCCATCTGTCTGGCTTCGATGTTTGTCGCGCAGGCCGCGGTTCGGCCGGTCCGCCGCCTCGAGGAGGGCACCCGCAAGATCAGCTCCGGCGACTACGAGATCAACATCCCGGTCAAACGGCGCGACGAAATCGGTGATCTGACGGCGGCATTCAACGAGATGAGCCGGAGTCTGGCGATCAAGGAAGAGCTGCTCAACGAGCAGCGCAGGGAAAACGATCGCCTGCTGCTGGCATTGATGCCCGAATCGGTGCTGCAACGCTATCGTGAGGGCGAGGAGACCATCGCCCAGAGACACCAGGACGTCGCCATCATCTATGCCGACATCGTCGGCCTGGACGAAATCTCCAGCGACTTGCCCGAAGACGAGGTGGTCGCCACGGTCGACGATCTCTTCCGGCAATTCGATTCGGCCGCCGAAGCCCTTGGCGTCGAACGGATTCGCACGTTCCACAACGGGTACCTGGCCAGTTGTGGGATGGTTACCCCCCGGCTGGACAGCATCCATCGCGCGGTCGATTTCGCTCTCGAAATCGGTCGCATCATCGACCGATTCAACACTCAATCGGTGCACCAGCTGGGCCTGCGAGTAGGTGTGAACACCGGCAACGTGGTGAGCGGGCTGGTCGGCCGCTCCAGTCTGGTTTATGACATGTGGGGCGGCGCGGTCAGTTTGGCATATCAAATGCACAGCGGCGCACCGCAGCCGGGCGTTTATGTCAGTGCGCAGGTGTACGAGGCGATGCGCGATGTCCGGCACTTCACGCCCGCGGGCACCATCTCCGTCGGCGGTGCCGATCAGGCCATCTACCGATTGCAGGAGCGCTGATGAACCTCTCCAGCTCGACGTGGTTCTACTGGGCGATCGGCATTGCGGTCGGGCTGCCGCTCGGGCTAATCGCGCTCACCGAGCTGCACGACGCGCTGCTGCGCAGAAACAGCCCGCTGGCTCGGCAGGTCGGCCTGCTGCGCAACTATCTGCTGCCGCTCGGTGCGCTGTTGCTGTTGCTGGTTCAGGCCTCGCAGATTCCGGCCGGCGACGTCCCGGTGCGCGTCCTCACCACCGTGTTCGGCCTGCTGGTGCTGGTGCTCGTGCTGTCCGGTCTCAACGCGACGATGTTCGAGGGCGCACCCGAAAACAGCTGGCGCAAAAGGCTTCCCACCATCTTTCTGGACTGCGCCCGGTTGGCCGTTATCGGTGTCGGTCTGGCGGTGATGTCGTCCTTCATCTGGGGCGTGCGCATCGGCGGTATCTTCACCGCGCTGGGCGTCACGTCGGTCGTCATCGGTCTGATGCTGCAGAACTCCGTCGGTCAGATCGTCTCGGGCCTGTTCATGTTGTTCGAGCAGCCCTTCCGCATCGATGAATGGCTCGATACCGGCACGGCCCGCGGCCGCGTGGTCGAGGTGAACTGGCGCGCCGTGCACATCGACACCGGCAGCGGCATTCGGGTCACGCCGAACTCGGTGCTGGCCAGCAACGCGTTCACAAATCTTTCTCGCCCGCCCGGCGCGCACAAGCTGTCGGTGACGACGACGTTCTCCAGCGTCGACCCGCCGGACCAGGTGTGTGCGCTGCTATCGCGTATCGCCGAGCGGTTGCCGCAGCTCATGGCCGGCAGCGTGCCGCGCACGGTCCCGGTGGGTGCGGCCGAGTACCGCACGACGATCGGGTTGACCTCACCGGCGGACGACGGCGCCGCCAAAGCCACCTTCCTGCGCTGGGCCTGGTATGCGACACGGCGGGAGGGTTTGCACCTCGACGACGCCGACGACGACTTCTCCACCGTCGAACGTGTGGAGCATGCGTTGCATACGGTGGTGGCGCCGGCGTTGCGGATCGGCGCCGAGGAGCAGCGGTCGCTGCGGTCCGCCGCGAGGATTGTCCGCTACGGCGCCGACGAGGTGGTGGAGTACGCCGGCCAGGTCCCGACGACCATGACGTTCCTGATCTCCGGGCGCGTGCAGCTGACCGCGACCGCCGACGACGGCTCGCTGGTGCCCATCAGCACGCTGGTCGAGGGGTCGTTCCTGGGGCTGACCGCGCTGACTCGGCAACCCAACCTGGCCAGCGCGTACGCGCTCGAAGAGGTCACCGCGCTGGAGCTCGATCGCGAACACATTGAGCACCTGGTGACGCGCGCACCCCTATTGCTGCAGAACTTCGGCAACATCATCGAAGAGCGGCGCAGCAAGGTGCGCAGTGCGCGGCGCGGAGAGCGGGTGGGGTAGTGGCGATCGCGGGCGCGGCGTGCCGGGGATGGCGGGTCGCCACCATCGGGGGTAGTGGCGATCGCGAGCGCGGCGGTGCCGGGCGATGCGGGTCGCCACCATCGGGGGTAGTGGCGATCGCGAGCGCGGCGGTGCCGGGCGATGCGGGTCGCCACCATGGGGGTAGTGGCGATCGCGAGCGCGGCGGTGCCGGGCGATGCGGGTCGCCACCATGGGGGTAGTGGCGATCGGGTCGCCTCACCCGCGGTTTTGCCGCCCGATACCCTGGTTTGATGGGTCTGCAAGCACCATCGCTTCCTGACTTGCGCCAGGAGGTGCACAACGCGGCACGCCGCGCCCGCGTTGCGTCACGTGTCCTGGCATTGTTGCCGACGGTTGCCAAGGACCAGGCACTTCGATCTGCCGCCGACGCGATAGCCGCGCACAGCGATCTGATCCTGTCGGCCAATGCCGAAGACCTCGACGCCGCCCGGTCCGCCGGAACGCCGTCCGCGATGCTCGACAGGTTGGCGTTGGACTCCAAACGCGTTGAGGGCATCGCCGCCGGCCTGCGTCAGGTCGCCGGGCTGCCCGACCCGGTCGGAGAGGTGTTGCGCGGTTACACGCTGCCCAACGGGCTGCAGCTGCGTCAGCAGCGGGTGCCGCTGGGCGTCGTCGGCATGATCTACGAGGGCCGGCCCAACGTGACCGTCGACGCCTTTGGGCTGGCGCTGAAGTCCGGCAATGCCGTACTGCTGCGCGGAAGTTCGTCGGCGACGCGGTCCAACCAGGCGCTGGTCCAGGTGCTGCGGGCTTCGCTGGTCAGCGAGGACCTGCCCGCCGATGCGGTTCAACTGCTTTCGGCCGATGACCGCGCCACGGTGACGCATCTGATCCAGGCCCGCGGCCTGGTCGACGTGGTGATTCCGCGCGGCGGGGCAAGCCTGATCAACGCGGTTGTCCGCGACGCGCAGGTGCCCGCCATCGAGACCGGTGTCGGCAACTGTCACGTCTATGTGCACGAAGGCGCCGACTTGGATGTGGCGGAGCGAATCCTGTTGAATTCCAAGACACGTCGGCCCAGTGTCTGCAACGCCGCCGAAACGCTGCTGGTCGACGTCGCGATCGCCGAAGACGCGCTGCCCCGGTTGGTGACCGCCCTGCAAGACGCCGGCGTGACGGTGCACGGTGGATTTTCGAAGGATGCGCACGAGGACGACCTGCGTCGCGAGTACCTGTCGATGGACATCGCGGTGGCGGTGGTCGACGGTATCGACGCCGCGATCGCTCACATCAACGAATACGGCACCGGACACACCGAGGCCATCGTGACCACTAATATGGCTGCGGCGCAGAAGTTTACGGACGGCGTGGACGCGGCCGCGGTGATGGTCAACGCGTCCACGGCCTTCACCGACGGTGAGCAGTTCGGTTTCGGCGCCGAAATCGGCATCTCGACCCAGAAACTGCATGCGCGCGGCCCGATGGGGCTGCCCGAATTGACCTCGACCAAATGGATTGCGTGGGGAGACGGACAGACTCGTCCGGCCTGATTCCCGCGTGGCGAAAGCGTTTTAGGAGAACCGATTGTGAGTGTGCCCGCCCGGTCCAAGCCGTTGTTCGACGACATCGACGACGTGTCGCGGCGACTGGCCGAGACCGGCTACCTGCCGGACACCGCCACCGCGACGGCCGTGTTTTTGGCCGACCGGCTCGGTAAGCCGTTGCTGGTGGAAGGCCCGGCCGGTGTCGGCAAGACCGAACTGGCCCGCGCCGTCGCGCAGGCCACCGGCTCGGGCCTGGTGCGCCTGCAGTGTTACGAGGGCGTCGACGAGGCTCGCGCGCTCTACGAGTGGAACCACGCCAAGCAGATCCTGCGCATCCAGGCCGGGTCGGGGGACTGGGATCAGACCAAGGACGACGTGTTCAGCGAGGAGTTCCTGCTGCAGCGCCCGTTGCTGACCGCCATCCGGCGCACCGAGCCGACGGTGCTGCTCATCGATGAGACCGACAAGGCCGATATCGAGATCGAGGGCCTGCTGCTGGAGGTGCTGTCCGACTTCGCGGTGACCGTTCCCGAACTGGGCACCATCACCGCCGAGCGGACGCCGCTCGTGGTGCTGACCTCCAACGCCACCCGCGAGCTGTCCGAGGCGCTCAAGCGTCGCTGCCTGTACTTGCACATCGACTTTCCCAGTCCCGACCTGGAACGCCGCATCCTGTTGTCCCGAGTCCCCGAGCTGCCCGCGCATCTGGCCGAGGAGCTCGTTCGCATCATCGGCGTGCTGCGCGGGATGCAACTGAAGAAAGTTCCTTCCATCGCCGAGACCATCGACTGGGGCCGCACGCTGCTCGCGCTGGGCCTGGACACCATCGACGACGCGGTCGTGGCGGCCACCCTAGGCGTGGTGCTCAAACATCAATCCGACCAGCAGCGCGCAACCGGCGAGCTGCGGCTGAATTAGGACGACTGATGGCCACCCGCCGCACCCGACCCACCCGGCCGCTCGCCCCGCACGGGCTGCCCGGCCATTTGGTGGGATTCGTGGAAGCGCTTCGTGGGGCCGGTATTTCGGTCGGTCCGTCGGAGACGGTGGATGCCGGCCGCGTGATGGCGACGCTCGGCCTGGGCGACCGGAAGGTGCTGCGGGAGGGGTTGGCGTGCGCCGTGTTGCGCCGGTCCGATCACCGCGAGACCTATGACGCTATGTTCGACCTGTGGTTCCCGGCGGCGCTGGGCGCACGCGCGGTGGTCACCGACGACGAGGCCACCGACTCCCCAGACGACAACGCGTTGCCGCCCGACGACGTCGAGGCGATGCGCCAGATGCTGGTGGACCTGCTGACCGAGAACCCCGATCTCGCCGACATGGACGAGCGCCTGGT
>NZ_LZMB01000392.1 GCF_001673555.1 Mycobacterium sp. 1165178.9
GAGATGCGCTCGCCCTTGCCGCTCAGCGTCATTCGGGTGATCGCCTCCATCGGCGACTTACGCAGCAGTGTGATTGCCTCGTACGCGACGGCCTGCCCCACCGAGACATGCGGGTCGACGAACGAAGCCTCCTCGGCGGCCATCACGATGTCGGCGTCGGCGACCAAGTGCAGACCTCCGCCCGCACACACCCCATTGACCGCCGCAATCACCGGTTTCCACACCTCGCATTGCCACGACGAAATCTTCAGCTCGGCGTCCCTGGTCCGGCGTGAGTGCCGCCGCATGGCCGCCTTGTCGCGAGCCACCTGCACCACGTCCATTCCCGTGCAGAACGTCTTGCCGTTGGCGGCATTGACGATCACGTGCACGTCGCTGTCGGTATCTAACTCGGCCCAGGCCGCCTCGAGTTCGTCGAGCATCAGCGCATCGAACGCGTTGCCGGCATCCGGGCGGTTCAGAATCAACCAGCCCACGCCGTCCGACTTCTCGACGATCAATCGTTCGTAGCCGCTCACGAGCGCGGAATTTCCTTCCAGGGCTTACCCTTCCACGGGTCCGGCTCCTTGGGCAGGCCGAGCACCCGCTCGCCGAGGATGTTCTTGTTGATGTCGGTCGTGCCGCCCTCGGTGGCGTTAGCCAGGCTGCGCAGCATGCCCTGCACCTCCCGCGGCAACACGTCGGGATCGCCGGACTGCGGCCAGGCCACCGCAGCGGTGCCCAGCAGGTCGACCATCAAATTTTGGATCTGTTGATTGAGTGTGGCTTGATGGACCTTGCCGATCGAGGATGCTGCACCGGGAGACTGTCCGGCCGAAAGTGCCGCGCGCACGCGGGCATTGGTCCAACCACGGACCTGCTCCTGCGCCCACAGACGCATGACCTTGCCTCGGACCACGGGGTCCTCCCAACGCCCGGTTTCTCGGGCCAGGGAGATCAATCGCTCAGCGCCGGCACCACCGAGGCGGCCCATACCGCCGGATCCCGATCCGGAAACCATCTGCCGCTCGCTGGACAGGGTCGACGCGCTGACACGCCAGCCGTCATTGATGTTCCCGACCCGATGCTCGTCGGGCACCCGCGCGCCATCGAGGAAGACTTCGTTGAACTCCGCTTCGCCGGTGATCTGGCGCAGCGGTCGCACGTCGACACCCGGTTGGTGCATGTCGAGCAGAAAGTACGTGATGCCCTTGTGCTTGGGCTGATCCGGATCGGTGCGCGCCAGCAGGATCGCGAAGTCCGCCTCGTCCGCCCACGTGGTCCACACCTTCTGTCCCGAGATCACCCAGTGATCACCGTCGCGTGCGGCGCGGGTTGCCAACGACGCGAGATCGGAACCTGCCCCGGGCTCGCTGAAAAGCTGACACCACTTCTCTTCGTTGCGGACAATGGGCGGCAGGAAGCGCAGTCGCTGTTCCTCGGTGCCATGGCTGAACAAAGCCGCCGCGGCGTTGTTGATCCCCAACGGATTCAGCCGCGTGAGCCGGAGCGGGGCGAGAATCGTCTCGATCGCGCGCGCAATGTCGTTGCCGACGCCGAGGCCACCGTGCTCCGGAAGCCAGGTCGGTACAACCAGTCCCGAGTCGGCGAATGTTGGATACCATTCCCGGTAGTCGGCCGCGGTGCGGACGGCCCGCAGGGCCGCGGGTCCTTGGACGGCGGCCGAGCGCCACGCCGCGGGCACCTCCGCATCGATCCACTGCCGCACCGCCTCGACGGCGTCGGCGGCGGAGGTGGCGGGGGTGATCGGCAAGCGGGTCATGAGCGTCAACGGCCCTGGAACTTCGCGTCGCGCTTGTCACAGAAGGCCGCCAGACCCTCCTTGAAATCGTCGCTGCGACTGGATAATTCCAGCGCCAGGGCCTCGTTCTGGAGATGGCGATCGAGATCGAGTCCGTTGCCGCTGTGCAGCAGCCACTTGGTGAGGCCGAGGGCAACCGTGGGCGCCTCACCGAGTTTGGCGACAAGCTGCTCCGCCGCAGAGGCCAATTGCTCGGGTGCATAAGCGCGGTGGATGATGCCCCAGTCGGCCGCAGTGGTCCCGGAGATCTCCTCGCCGAGCATCAGTAGCTGTCTGGTGCGCACCATGCCGATTAAGCGTGGCAGCAACCATGCGGCGCCACTGTCCGGTGTGAAGCCGCGGGCCATGAAGGGTTCCCAGAACCGAGCGTCGTCGGCGGCCAAGCAGAAGTCGGACGCCAAGGCGATGTGGAACCCCAAGCCAGCCGCCCAGCCGTGGACCACCGCGACGATCGGCACCTGTGTCTCCAGCATCAACGGGATGAGCCGGTTGGCCTTATTGGGTAGCCGGCGCTGAGTACTGCCCACCCGCGGCTTTCGCTCCGACTTCGCGTTGTTCGCGATGAGATCGGATCCCGCGCAAAAGTCCGGTCCGTCGGCGTCGATGCGGATGACGCGCACCGCCTCGTCGACGCCTGCGGCCGCGAGATGTTCGATCAATGCGTCGAGCATCCTGTCGTTGACGGCGTTGCGGCGCTCGGCGCGGTCCAGGGTGAGGCGCAGAATCGTGCCTTGCTGCTCGGCCCGAAGCCCGGGAACGCTTGCATATGTCACGGCGGCTGTCACCGTCCTGCGAATTCAGCCGATACGGCGGCGAGCAGATCCGTCAGGTTCGTCGCTCCGCCGGGCGGATCCGGGAGCCGCACGGGGCCGCGGTCCCGGCTGGGTAACAGGATGGTCGCGTGTCCCGGTGTAGTGATCTCGTTGCGGTGGTTGGTCGCCGCGAGTTCGACATCGACCGCGGGGCGCTCGCCTTCGGCAAGGTACTTTCGCGTTACGGTGCCGGTGATTATGTGCAGATCACCCACGTAGTTGAACAACCGGAACTCACAGTCCAGCTTCCACAACCAGGCGTCGTCCCCCATCCAGTCCGTACACAGATGGATCAACCACGTCTCACGCATCCGGCCGTAATCGAAAGTGGTGGGGTTGCCGGCATTTCGGGCGGCGTCCGGTTCCCAGTGGACGCGCTGCTGCGCATCGGGTACGCCGTGGTCGTTCGGAGTGTAGAAGCGGGGAATGCGTTGCCGATTACGCCACGCCAACCGCAGGGGACGCACCCCGTACATTCCGGTGCCCATGCCGACATGCCAGCAGACCATGTCGGTGACGGTGAGCGGTCCCTTGGTCAATGTGCCGATTGCATCGCCCTCGTTGACGTCTTCCCACCACTGCGGTTCAGCACCACGCGGGGATTCCCGCGAGTAGCTTTCGTCGATCTCGGCGATCTCCTCGGCTGTCCAGGTCTTAAGCTCGATCGACTCGTATTTCTTGCGGCCGCGAGCCTTGCTGCGCTCGGTGCGGATCATGTTGCGGTACTGGCCGCCGAGGATGGTGCCCTCGTCGTCCCGGAAGACTTGCGCCGACCATTCGTGAATCGCCCGGCCAGCGAACTCACTGGATTTGTCGAGCGCGGCGACTAGCGCGTTGCGCCTGAATACTCGGTGGTTGGCCCGCAGCGGAGCCCACCACTCTCGTGCGGACGACGCGTAAAACGCATGCACCCCGCGCAGCGGGTCGCCTTTGGTCAGGGCCCGATCCTTCTCGGAGAGCTCGGTGACTTCGTCTTCGCCTATCAACGTGTCACCGCCGACCAGTGCCGGCGGCGCGATCGATTCACCCCATACCGACTTAGCGGCGTAGTTTGGATCGGTCCACATGGGATTGGCGTCACCGTAGGCTTCGGCAACGTGGCGGAAAGTGTCCTCGTTGGGGCGGACGTAGTGCGGTGGCTGAGTGTGCGGAACGGCAATGCCAATGGTGCCACGCAACCTGGCCAGCCCCTCATCGGTGATTTGGCCCGGTTGAGAGGAGCGGGTCATGGCGCGCCTCCTCAGTTCTGGCGAATATCGTGGCCTGGACAAGTGTGGAAATTAAGATACCCGAAAAGCGGAAACGCCGTTAACGGCAGGGGTGAGTGAGTTGAGCGAGGAGCAGCCAGGGATCCTGGAGGCCGTTGGTGCAGACGGTGTTTACCGCATCACCATCGACCGCCCCGATGTGGGAAATTCGTTGTCACCGTTGGCACGTGACGTGCTGACCGAGGCTTTTCAACGCGCGGGCGACCACCCGGCGGTGCGCGCGGTATTACTGGGCGCGACTGGGCAGCGGCACTTCTGCGGGGGGGCCGGGTTGCCCGCTGGATCAGCGCCGCAGCTGCCAGTTGCCGACAAACGGTCAGGGGACGTTGCTCGCATGCTGCAGAACGGATGGCAGCGCTTGGTCTCGTCGATCCTCGACTGCGATAAGCCGGTGGTCGCTGCGGTGACGGGTACCGCGGCCGGTGCAGGAATCAGCCTGGTGCTCGCTTGCGATCTTGTCGTCATGTCCACGGAGGCAAAGCTTGTCGCGGTTTTCGTGCACCGCGGCGTCCTTCCTGATTCCGGCGCCATTCATCTGCTGACGAGGATCGTGGGGCTGCGTAAGGCCACCGAGCTGCTGATGCTCGGCGAACCCGTCGACGCCGCCACATGTGAGCGGCTGGGACTGGTCAACCGCGTGGCCGCGCCGGACGCTACGGACGCGGTCGCCGGGGAGCTGGCCGAGCGGCTCGCCGCCGGCCCGACGGTGATGCTGGGGCACACCAAGCGACTGCTCTTGGTTTCCTCGGAGTCCGGCCGTGACCGAGCTTTCCAGCAGGAGGCGTGGGCACAGGAGGCGGTGTCGCGCACCACCGATCTTCAAGAGGGCCTGCGGTCGTTCGCGGAGCGCCGCGAACCGCGATTCTTGGGCCGCTGACCCTCACTCCTTGGCTGGCCCACCGCGGATCGTGAACGTCGCGGCGTCATCGATCTCGTCGATCGCCTCAGCCACCGATTCCGCAGTGAGCGAGGTGTTCTCGATCCCCTTGGTCACGCCGATGAATACCCGTGACACCTTGCCCGCTCCCACCGAATAAATGTGGGCAGTGCGGTCGCACTCGCGATGCGACAGGTAAACCACGACCGGAGTCACCAACTCGGGGTCCATCGCCTTACCGGCTTCGCCCATAATGGTCTCGGTCATGCGCGTCCTTGCGATGGGGGCGACCGCGTTGATGGCGATGCCGTTTTGTGATCCCTCGATGGCGAGCACGTGCATCATGCCGACGAGCCCCATCTTGGCCGCGCCGTAATTGGCCTGCCCGAAGTTTCCGAACAAGCCGGTACCCGAGGTCGTTTGGACTATCCGTCCATAGTTCTGCTCGCGCATGACCGGCCATACGGCGCGGGTGACGTGGAACGCCCCGGACAGGTGAACGGAAATGACCGCATCCACCTGTTCGGCGGTCATGTTCTTGAATGCCGCGTCACGCAGGATTCCCGCGTTGTTGATGAGAATGTCGACCTGTCCGTATGCGTCCATTGCCGCCGCCACAATGGCCGCGCCGCCCTCCTCGGTAGCGACCGAGTCGCCGTTGGC
>NZ_LZMB01000393.1 GCF_001673555.1 Mycobacterium sp. 1165178.9
GGGCAATATGGCACCGGCCGGACGGGCGGTGTGACCGCGTCTCCCGCTGTCCGAGAAGGCAATACGATCGCAATGATTTGGGCGGCGGCAACCGCCGGAATCGGCGTTACCATGACTACGATCCGGTGCAACTCGGCGCCGCCCTGGGTCACAGGATCACCGCTTCGTGACCGAAAGGTCACGCCAGATCACACAATGCTTCCAATACGGCGTGGCTCGGCGGGTAATCCCCGCTCAGCGCGGCATCATTGCGATCATGCCTGACCTCACACGCCGAGCGGTGTTCCGGATGGGCGCCGGTGCCAGCCTCGGAGCCGCCGGCGTGCTCACCTTCGGCTCGCTGCTGGCTCCGGCCGCGTCGCGCGCCGCGACATTGCCGCAGGCTCCCGCGCCGTTCGAGCCATCGGCGGCGGGCAAGACCCTGCCGACCCGGCTTACCGGCTCGTTCGTGTCGGCGGCCCGCGGGGGCATCAAGACCAACTACGTGATCGCCATGCCGCCCGGCCAGACCGGTGCGCTGCGCCCCGTGATCGCGCTGCACGGGATGGACGGCGATGCCAACCAGATGATCGACATGGGCGTCCCGGACGGGCTCGCCCAGCTGGCCAAGGAGGGCAAGCCGCCGTTCGCGGTGGTCGGCGTCGACGGCGGCAACACCTATTGGCACAAAAGGACTTCCGGCGAGGACTCCGGTGCCATGGTGCTCGACGAGCTGCTACCGATGCTGTCCACCATGGGTTTCGACACTTCCCGGGTCGGCTTCATGGGGTGGTCGATGGGCGGATACGGTGCGCTTCGCCTGGGTGCCAAGCTGGGGCCCGCACGGACGGCGGGCATCTGCGCCATCAGCCCGGCGCTGTACACCTCGTATCCGCTGAGCGCGCCCGGAGCGTTCGACAGCAATGATGACTTTGTGCAGAACAGCGTGCTGGGGCTGCCCGCGCTGAATTCAATTCCGCTGCGCGTGGACTGCGGCAACTTCGACCGCTTCTATTTCGCCACAAAGCAATTCGTCTATCAGTTGAAGAATCCGCCGGCCGGCAGTTTCTCCCTCGGCGGACACGACGTCGCCTACTGGCGCAGCCAACTGCCCGGTGAGCTTGCCTGGATGGCGACCTAGCCCACGCAGATGACACTTCGGGAGAATTCAGTCGCCGGCACCCCACACCAGGTGGGGCGGCGGACTCCCCGAAAAGGATTCCGGCCCGACATCGAGGGACTGCGCGCCGTCGCCGTGGTCGCGGTCGTGCTCTATCACGCGGGCGTCCCTGGGATCACCGGCGGCTACATCGGTGTGGACGTCTTCTTCGTCATCTCCGGCTTCCTGATAACCGGGCTGCTCTTTCGCGAGGCGAACACCACGAATACCGTTGCGCTGGGCCGGTTTTACGGCGCGCGCGCCCGGCGGCTGCTGCCGGCCGCGGCCATCGTCGGCACCATCACCGCGATCGGCGCCGCCGTCGTGCTGCCTCCGCTGCAGGCGCGCAGCGTGTTCCTCGACGGCATCGCCAGCGCCCTGTATGTCGGCAACTATCGGTTTGCGGTCCGCGGCACCGACTACCTGGCCTCCGAGGCCGCTTCGCCCTTCCAGCACTATTGGTCTCTCGGGGTGGAAGAGCAGTTCTACCTGGTGTGGCCGGTGCTGATCATCGCCGTCGCGTGGTCGGCCGGGCGCATTCCGCCGCTTCGCGGGGCCGCGACGCGCGCGACCCCGTACGCGGTGATCCTCGCGGTGGTCGCGGCGGCGTCGTTGACGGCGGGCGCGCTGTGGACCCGCACCTCGCCGTCGTGGGCGTTCTTCTCGCTGCCCACCCGCGCCTGGGAGTTGGCCGCCGGTGGCCTGGTGGCCCTCTCGCTCCCGCAGTGGCGAAGGCTGTCGGCGCGGACCGCGTCGATCGCCGGGTGGGGCGGCCTGGCGATGATCCTGCTGACCTGCACCCAACTCGACTCCCACACCCCGTATCCCGGCACGGAGGCCCTGCTGCCGGTGCTGGGCACCGCGCTCATCATCGGCGGCGGCGCCGTCACCGGCGGGCTGGGGGCCGGGCGCCTGCTGTGTCGCCCGGCGATGCGCGCGGTCGGCCGGATCTCGTACTCGTGGTACCTGTGGCACTGGCCGGTGCTGCTGCTGATGCCCGCGCTGCTCGGGGAGCCGGCGGGGCTACCGGCCAGGCTGAGCGCGACGGCCGTCTCCGCCGGGCTCGCCGTCATCACGCTGCACTTGGTGGAGAACCCGGGCCGCTTCGCCGCGGCGCTGCGCCGGTCGGCGAAAGTCAGCCTGGTCGTGGCGGGCGGCGCCAGTGCCGCCACCGCGTGCGCGTGCATGCTGCTGCTCAACGTGATCCCCGCGCCGGTGGGCCACGGGGTGGCGGCACCACGCGCCAACATCATCGCGGCGCCGCCGACCGGCGTCCCGGCCGCCAGTCCCCAGGAGGCGGCGGTTCGTCAGGCGTTCGATCAAGCCCGCGAGGCGCTCGCGGCGGCCGTCGGCCTGCGAGCCGTCCCGTCGAACCTGGACCCGCCGCTGGCCAAGGCGCCCGCCGATAAGGCCGCCGTGTTCGTCAACGGCTGCGTGCGCTCTTGGCGCGATGTCGGGCAAAGCGAGTGCGCGACGGGCGACACCGCCTCGCCGACGACCGTCGCGCTGATCGGCGACTCGCACGCCGCCATGTGGAACCCCGCCTTCGAGCGACTCGCCGAGCAGCGGCACTGGCGACTGGAGACGCTGGCCAAAGTGACCTGCCCGCTGCAGGACCTGCACATCGTGAGCCCGTACCTGGGCCGCGAATACACCGAATGCGAACAGTGGCGCCCGCAGATCATGGGCCGGATGAACGCCGAACACCCCCGCCTGATCGTGCTGGACATGAGCCGGCGCTACGGCGGAGACTTCGGCTTCACCTCCTATGACCCGGCATGGATCGACACCGTGGGACGCACCGTGGCGCAGCTGCGCGGCACCGGCGCGACGGTCCTCGTGTTGGGGCCTGCTCCCGACCCGCATTCGTCCGCGCCGACGTGCCTGTCCGCTCACCTAGACGACGTAAACGCCTGCACACCAACGAAATCCGGGGCCGTGGACGGCGACGGGATCGCCGCTGAGCAGGCGGCGACGGTCCGCGCCGGCGGCCACTACGCCGACCTGACCGACATGTTCTGTACCCCCGACCGCTGCCCGATCATCGTCGGCAACACCCTGGTGTTCCGCGACGACAACCACGTGACAACCGAATACGCGCAGTTGGTGGCACCGCTGCTGGGTGCGCTCGCGGACCGCGCCCTGGCAAGCGGGTGAGTAGTGAATGAACTTCTCATGGCTGACCAACGTCAGATCAGTGAAGGACTTTTGGAGGTTTTAGGGTCATGTCACCGCTATTGCTGGTCTGCGTCGCAGTAGCCGCGCCCTTCGCCGGAATCGGGTTCCTCCAGGTCCAAGACCGCTTGGAGCGCTGGGACTACGAACGGCACGCGGACGACTGAGCCAGATCCACCCGAAACTCGCTGTGCCGTCCCGGTTTCGGCTCGGCAACCACACCGCCAGCCCTGAGTCAGGTCGACAGCTGCGAGCGAATCAGCGGCACGATCTTGTCCGCCATGTATTGGTGCCCTGCGTCATTCGGATGCACCCCATCGGCTCCGATCAAGTCGGGCCGGCCGACGAACCAGTGTTCGGCGATCGGGTCGATGAACGTCGCCCCCGCCGCCCCGGCCGCGCCGCCGAGGATGTCGCGAATCAGAAACATCGACGGCGGCACGTCGGCCGTCGGCCACGGCGGTCCTATCACCAGCAGCCGCGCCGCCGGCGCCAGCCGGCGCGCCAGAGCCAAAGCGGCGTTGGTCTTTACCGTCAGCGTCGCTGGATCGACCCCCTGGTCGTTGCGGGAGCCGAAGAACACCACCAGCGCGTCGTCCGGCTCGACCGCCTTCGCGGTCAGATCCTCGAAGACACTGCCATGGTCGCCCGGCGTGGCATAACCGGCTTTGCCTTCCGCGGCCACGCTGCCCGAGATCCGCGCACCGCGGGAACCGAGTGCCTGAAAGGCGCGTGACGTCCACGATCTCGAACCCAGACCGCCCTCATCGGTTCCGGTGGTGTACGAATCACCCACCACCGCCACGTGATTCAGCCGAAAGTCGAGCGTCAGCGTCTCGTAGGTGCGCACCTGCGCCGGGTATGCGATACCCACGCCCGCCAGAAAACTCAACCCAATGAGAAAGGTGGCCAGACGACTCACTCTCACCTCCACTGTCAACGGCATCGTTGGGTGCCGCCGCGTCCTCATCAAGTATTCCCCGTGAGTCGCGGCCGGCCGCTGAGGCGGCCATCACACCGCGCGGGCCGAAACCGCTTCCAGCGGACGGTCGATCGGATGCAGCTTACTGCCCGACTCGCCGGGATCGCTTGCCGCGTTGACGGCTCGGACATCGACCATCTTGCGCATCCACCGGCGGCCCGGCTCCTCGACGCCGTGATACAGCAGCACAGAGGCGACCAGGGCAATCGCCAGCAGGCCGATGACGTTCCACTTCCACGGGTTGTCCAGGGTATTGAGCTCGAATTGCTCCACGGCCCAGCCCCAGGCGGTGTGCACCAGCTCATGCACCATGTACAGGCAGAACGAGATCTTGCCGCCGTACACCATCACCCGGGCCGACAGGACCCTCGGCAGGCTACCGAGCCCGATGGCCAGCGAAATCACCAGCGGAACGAACAACACGTCGACGACGCCGCCGCTGTCATTCTCCACCACTCCCGATATCGGGTGCGCGCCAAACCAATACAGCACGCCCACCACGGCGGCCAGGAGAAGCAGGGAGAGGAATCCGGCGACGCGGCGGCCGCGATCGCCGAGCCGCAGTCTGCGCACCGCGGCACAGGCCAGCGCTCCCGCCGTGAACTGCGTGACGATTCGCGGCAGCCAACTCCACGGTGTGTAGAACTGGCCGCTGGCGAGCAACATCAGCACCGGCGGCAGCGATGCCGCGAACGCCAGGACCATCAGGCTGCGCGCCCTGGTCGCCTGTTTCATCCGCAACAGGACCAGGACCATAACGGCGAACAGCACATAGGCCAGCCATTCCGCGCTGATCGACCAGGCCGGCCCGTCCCAACTCGAGTCATCGAAGAAGGGCACGAACCACAACTGCACCAACAGGATTTGGCGCACGTAGCTGATCGCGGTGAGTTGCGCGGCATCCGGCGACGGCACATGGCCGACGTGCAGGGTGAAGATCACCCACAGGGCGGCGATGTGCAAGGTGACCAGGTACACCGGCCACACCCGGGCCAGTCGCAGCCACAGGAAATGCAGCGTGGCGCGGGTCGACCAGGACCGGCCCATGCGGTCGAGGTAGTTATACGTCAGCACGAATCCGCTGAGGATGAAGAAGAGGTCGACGCCCTGGGCGCCGCAATTGAGCACCGGTGCGAGGGCGTCGCGGAAATCGGTCGACACATCGCCGAGCATCGGCCGGAAGTGGAACAGCACCACCCAGACCGCGGCGACGATACGGAGCCCCGTCAGGGCCGTGATCTCGCCCCTGATCTCTGTGCCCCGCACGCTGCTCTTCCCGTCCGAATCCTGGTGTTTCGTTCTGCTACGCCGACTGAGTGGGATTTCTCGCCAATTGAACGCCCCGACCAGCAACCGGCAGCCTTGGCAGCCTAGCAGCGCAATCACCGTCATGCGGGGACGGTCGTGGTGTGGCACACCGGGTTCCGGGGTATTCCCCGTGCTCGATATCCCGCTGGGCGTTTGCTCAGCGCGGTATCCCGGTGGGCCCACGAGTGTTTCTTAGCAAAGCGTTAGGCCCGGCTTCCGGTCTCCTTATGCTTGGCGCCTAGCGTCGAAGACGTTCTTTGGCGAGCGTTCGACCCGCCGAAGATGGCGCGAGCGCCACGGAGAGTGAGGGGTCTGCATGACGATCGCAGGCAGCCAGACTGGCCACGACAACTGCGTGTTTGAGTGCGAAGGCGCGCAGGTCCGGGCGCACCATCGCCACCTCGCGACAGTCGTGCACATCCGCGGCGAAATAAACGATGCGAATGTCGACCGCATCAGCGATCACATTGCGCGTTTCACGCTCGGAGAAAACCCTGTGGTGCTCGACGTCGCCGACGTCGGCGGATTTGCTGAGACCGGCATCTCGCTGCTGTACGCGTTCGACGCCGATTGTCGCGCCGCCGGGGTGGACTGGACCCTGGTCGCCAGCTCAGCGGTGACCCAGGTGCTGGATGACACCGGTCATGACGCGAATTTTCCGATCATGCGCTCGGTTCACGAGGCCCTGCAGGATCGGGCGGACGCCATCGCGCTGCGCCGACGGATGGCGCTGCCGCTGGTCAGGAAGCCGCTGTAGGTCGCGAGCGCGCGCGTCGCAGCCTGGCAATCCCGACGATCGCCAGCACCCCGGCGCCCGTCAACAACACCAGCGTCAGCAGTAGCAGCTGCGGGTCGTAAGTCAGCGACGTGGTGGAGGGCTGCCCGCTCGCGATGGGTGCCACGGTCACCATGTGATGCGAGTGCCGCCAGCTCAGCCCCGAGCAGATGAGCGCGACGCAGGCCAGGCCGAGCTCGAGCATCGCGCGGCGGTGGGGGTTCATTGGGCCGTCCCGGCGTCGTCGTCCCGATCCCCGTCGATCGATCGGGTGGGCTCCACCCGCTCCTGGACCAGTGGGGTCAGCGCCGCCCGCAGCTGACGATGACGACGCGCCCAGGCTTGGGCCGTGCGCTGGTTAGTGAGTTTGAGGCCGATGCCGACGCGTCCGCGCGGCACTCCGACCAGTTCGCCGAGCGCCCGGGCCGACTGCCACCTCGCCACGTCTTTCTCGGAGGCTTCGTGGTTGTCGGCCTCGGGGTACACCTTGACGATTTCACGAACCAGAATCGTTTCCGTGCCCTGGCGCAGGGCGTCTTCGGTGAGCTCGACCGAGACGTGAATCCGTGCGGCCTTCACCTGTATCCCCAGGAACGCCGAGACCATCACCAGGAAGATCGCGGGCACCACCAGCGACACCGGGGCACCGCTCCAGATTTCGATCAGGACCATGGCCACCGCCGCTGCCGGGCCGCACGCCAACCACCACCAGCTGGCGCCGGGCTCGTAGAACAACGGCTTGGGTGCGGCGTCGCTGTCGGTAGTCATCGCAAGCCCCGTCTCACGAGAGCCACCCTGCCGCATCCGCGGCCCAATAGGTGAGAACGATGTCGGCTCCGGCGCGCCGGATGCTGGTCAGCGACTCCAGCGCCGCGGCGCGCTCGTCGATCCAATTGTTCGCGGCCGCAGCGCGAATCATCGCGTATTCTCCCGACACTTGATAGGCGGCGACGGGAACCGGCGAAACGTCCGCCGCGGCGGCGACCACGTCGAGATAACTCATCGCCGGCTTGATCATCACGATGTCGGCGCCCTCGTCGAGATCGAGCTCGATCTCGCGCAGCGCCTCCCGGGCGTTGCCCGCCTCCTGCTGATAGGTGCGCCGGTCACCGGAGAGGCTGGAACTGACCGCCTCACGAAACGGGCCGTAGAACACCGAGGCGAACTTGGCGGCGTAGGCCAGGATCGCGACGTCGGTGAAGCCCGCGGCGTCCAACCCGTCGCGAATCGCACCCACCTGTCCGTCCATCATGCCGCTCGGCCCCACCACGTGGGCTCCCGATTCAGCTTGCGCCACAGCGAGTTCCACATACCGGGCCACGGTGGCGTCGTTGTCGACCCGGCCCCGGTCGTCGAGGACGCCGCAGTGACCGTGGTCGGTGAATTCGTCCAGGCAGGTGTCGGCCATCAACACGGTGGCCTCGCCGAGGTCCTTGGCCAAGTCCCGCAGCGCGACATTGAGGATGCCATCGGGGTCGGTCCCGACTGACCCGACCGAATCCTTGTCCTCGTCACGCGGCACGCCGAACAGCATCAGCCCGCCCACCCCCGCGGCGACGGCACCGGCGGCCGCGCTGCGCAACGATTCACGGGTGTGCTGCACCACGCCCGGCATGGAACTGATGGGCCGGGGCTCGTCGATGCCGTCGGCGACGAACATCGGCAGCACCAAATGCCTTGGCTCCAAGGATGTTTGCGCCACCAATCGACGCACTGCCGGGGTGGTGCGAAGCCGACGCGGGCGCTGCCGCGGGTACGCCATGCTAGCTCCCTCGGTGGCGACCTGGGGGCACCGCCCGCTTGCGGGGGACTGCGCCCGGCCGCGCCGCCCTTGCGATCGCCACTAACGCCTGCGGCTCTTTTTGCGCGGCGGTGGCAGCGCACCCTCGGCGCGCAACCGCGCGGCGTGTTCGGCCAGCGCGTCCACCAGCGGGCCAACCGCGGCGGTATCGGGCTGGACATCGACCCGCAGACCGAATTCGGCTGCGGTCTCAGCGGTCTTGGGACCGATGCAGGCGATGATCGTCCGTGCGTGCGGCTTGCCGGCGATGCCGACCAGGTTTCGCACCGTCGAGCTGGACGTGAAGCAGACCGCGTCGAATCCACCGGTCTTGATCATTTCCCGAGTCTCCGCCGGCGGCGGGGCGGCCCGCACTGTCCGGTAGGCGGTGACATCCTCGATCTCCCAACCCCGTTCGCGCAGGCCCTCGGCCAGCGTCTCGGTGGCGATGTCGGCCCGCGGCAGCAACACCCGGTTGACCGGGTCGAAAATGCTGTCGTAGGGCGGGAAGTCGTCGAGCAGGCCCAACGAGGACTGTTCGCCGGCCGGCACCAGTTCGGGGCTGATCCCGAACGCGCGGACCCGGTCGGCGGTCGACTCGCCCACACACGCGATCTTCACTCCGGAGAACGCGCGCGCATCCAAACCGAACTCGCCGAACTTCTCCCATACCGCGCGCACAGCGTTGGTGGAGGTGAACACCACCCACTGGAAGCGGCCGTCGACCAATCCCTTGACGGCCCTTTCCATCTGGGCCGGGCTGCGCGGCGGCTCGACGGCAATGGTCGGCACCTCGATCGGCAGGGCGCCGTAGGAGGTCAGGCGCTCACTCATCTCGCCGGCCTGATCCTTGGTGCGCGGCACCAACACCGACCAGCCGTACAGCGCACGGCTCTCCCACCAGTTCAGCTTCGCCCGGCTGGCCACCGTCTTGCCGATGGTCACCACTAGCGGGCCGGTCAGCGGACCGGCGGGGTCGGTACCGCCCAGCACCGCCGAGTCGGTCAGACCGTGCAGCGTGGTTTCGATGGAACGCTGCTGACAGGTGGTGCCGTGCGCGGTCACCACGCACGGGGTGTTCTCGGCCAGCTCGTGCTCGATCAGGGTGCGGGCGGCATCAGCCAGATGCGACGACGTGGCCTGCAGGATCAGCGGACCGGGCGCCGCGGCCAACGCCTCCCAGTCCACGTCGCCGCGCACGTCGGCGACCGTGTGCGAGGAGCCCAGCGGCAACCCCGCGTACGTCGGGACGGCGTCGCTGGGGGCCAGCCCTGGCACGATCTCGATGTGCACGTGGCTCCGCGCGACGGCGTTGACCTCCGTGATGACCGCGTCGACCGTCAGCGGGTCGCCGGCCACCAGGCGCACCACGTCGACGCCCGTCTTCGCCTCGCTGGTCAGCGTCTTGGCCACCTCGGCGGGCTCACCCAGCGCCGGGCGGATATCGGGACCACCGGATATCACCGCGGGCTGCGCCTTGCCCTGGACGGCACCGCTGTCGCCGTTCGGGCCGGCCTCCTCGGCCGGGGCCGGGCCGGAAACCGGTGGCAGGTCTTTGCCGATCAGGGCCAGCACCGGCTCAGGCACGTCAGGATCGGTGAACACCAAAGCGGCGTTCGCCAGCACCGTGGCGGCGTTGGACGGGTCCGACGTGATCCGCGCGTCCGGTATCGGCAGTCCCGATCGGGCACGAGAGCTTGGGCTTTCGGTGGCCGCGGAGCTGTTCGAGCTGGGCGCGCGAGAGCTGATGAGCGAAGCGCGGCAAGACCCGGCGCGAGGAAGTTAAATGCGAGTTACGTGGGAGCGACAATGACGACGCGAGGGCGTAAGCCGACACCCGGCCGCATCACGTACGTGGGTTCCGGCCCGGGTGACCCGGGATTGCTGACGACCCGGGCCGCCACGGTGCTGGCGAACGCCGCTTTGGTGTTCACCGATCCTGACGTGCCTGAGCCGGTGCTGGCCCTGATCGG
>NZ_LZMB01000394.1 GCF_001673555.1 Mycobacterium sp. 1165178.9
GCCGCCCGTACGGTCGGAGATCACGACGGGTTGACCGGGTCGCGCAAAGCATCGCCTCGCGGGCTTCGTTAGGTTGTTTACGTGCGATTGGGCGTTCTCGACGTGGGCAGCAACACGGTGCATCTGCTGGTGGTGGATGCGCACCGGGGCGGTCATCCGACGCCGATGAGTTCGACGAAAGCCACCCTGCGTCTCGCCGAGGCCACCGACAGCGCCGGCAAGATCACCAAACGCGGTGCCGAGAAACTGATCTCCACGATCGACGAATTCGCCAAGATCGCCGACAGTTCCGGCTGCGAGGAGTTGATGGCCTTCGCCACATCCGCGGTCCGGGACGCCGGCAACTCCGATGACGTGCTGGCCCGGGTGCGCAAGGAGACCGGCGTCGAGTTGCGGGTGCTGACCGGGGTCGACGAATCGCGGTTGACCTTCCTGGCGGTGCGCCGCTGGTACGGGTGGAGCGCGGGCCGCATCATCAACCTCGACATCGGTGGCGGCTCGCTGGAGATCTCCAGCGGCGTGGACGAGGAGCCCGAGGTCGCGTTGTCACTGCCGCTCGGGGCCGGACGGCTGACCCGCGAGTGGCTGCCCGACGATCCGCCCGGCCGGCGAAGGGTGGCGATGCTGCGGGATTGGCTGGACGCCGAACTTTCCGAAGCCAGCGTGAAGATCCTCGAGGCGGGTAATCCGGACCTGACGGTCGCGTCATCGAAGACTTTCCGCTCGCTGGCACGGCTCACCGGCGCCGCGCCCTCGGGCGCCGGACCGCGGGTCAAGAGGACGCTCACAGCAAACGGCCTCAGGCAACTCATATCTTTCATATCTAGGATGACGACCGCTGACCGGGCAGAACTGGAAGGAGTGAGCGCCGAGCGGGCACCGCAGATCGTTGCGGGTGCTCTTGTGGCGGAGGCAAGCATGCGAGCGCTGTCGATCGAATCGGTGGATATTTGCCCGTGGGCATTACGGGAAGGTCTCATCTTGCGCAAACTCGACAGCGAAGCCGATGGATCGGCCCTCATGGAGCCTTCGGTGCGCGATGCTGGAGGCCAGGTAGTTGATCGGAATCAGAACCGATCGAGAGGCGACAAACCATGACCGGACCGCACCCCGAGCCCGAGGACTCCGGCACTCGGCCCATCTCGGTTGCTGAATTGCTGGCTAAAAACGGAACCATCGGTGCCCCGGCCGTCACCCGGCGGCGCCGCCGTCGTCGCGGCGACAGCGAGGCGGTGACCGTCGCCGAACTGACCGGCGACCTCCCCGTCATCCGCGATGACGACGACGAGCCCGGATACGACGCCGCCGAA
>NZ_LZMB01000395.1 GCF_001673555.1 Mycobacterium sp. 1165178.9
GCCAGCGGAAAGCTCGGTCAGCACAACGGCTTACCGGCATCCATCATCGTCACCACCACACTGGCCGAGCTCGAAGCCGCCGCCGGCAAAGGCCTCACCGGCGGGGGCGCCCTAATACCCATGTCCGACGTCATCCGCCTGGCCCGACACGCCCACCATTACCTGGCCATCTTCGACCACGGCAAAGCGCTGGCGCTCTATCACACCAAACGCCTGGCCTCACCGGGCCAACGCATTGTCCTGCACGCCAAAGACCGCGGCTGCACCGCCCCGGGCTGCGACGTCGCCGGCTACTACTGCGAAGTCCACCACGTCGCAGACTGGGCACACACCCACCGCACCGCCATCGACCAACTCACCCTGACCTGCGGCCCCCACCACCGCCTCCTCGACAACGGCTGGACCACCCGACAACGCCACAACGGCGACACCGAATGGATCCCACCCGCACACCTCGACCGCGGCCAACCCCGCACAAACACCTTCCACCACCCCGAAAAGCTACTGGCGGACGAAGACGACGACGGCCCGTAGCGCCGGATCCCTTGATCCGCTGCCGCGCCAGCAGGTAGCGTAGTGCTGCCAATTACGAAACTATGCGTAGCGTAATTGGCTTTCAGCGAACGAGAGGATCTGCTTGATGCGCAGCCGCTACGCCGGCGATCCCTTCACCACACCCACGCCCGAGATCGCTGCCGCGCTAGAGGATGTCAGCGTCCCCACGCTGTTGCTCTCGCTCGTCCATATCACCAGCGACCCACGGTTCATCCGCGACTTCAAACAGATGGGCATTTTCCTCAACGAGGTCCAGGGATTCATGTCCGAGGAGGATAAGGCGCGGGCCCGCAGCGAAGCCGTGTCGGTGATCGCCGAGTATCGGGACCGCGGTTGCCCCGAACCGCAGGCGCTGAGCCCCGAACTCATCAGGGAGATGATGGATTGGGCGGCGTGCGAGCACGTTCCGGACGACTATCTGTCGCTGGTTTCCGAAGAGCTCGACCTTGACGGCATCGATCCTCGGCGCCCTGCCGCGTTGCCGGCCGAGCGCGCCGCTGAGCTTCCGGTCTTGGTTGTCGGGTGTGGCGAATCCGGCATCCTCGCCGGGGTCCGCCTCAAGCAGGCCAACATTCCGTTCCTCATTGTGGAGAAGAACGCGGGCCCCGGCGGAACCTGGTGGGAGAACACGTATCCCGGGGCACGGGTGGATGTGGCCAACCATTTCTATTGCTACAGCTTCGAACCCAACAATGACTGGACACACTTCTTCGCCGAGCAATACGAGCTGCAGGACTATTTCACCAAGGTCATCGACAGACACGACCTGGCTGAGCACGTGCGTTGGCGGACCGAGGTTCTCGCGGCCGAATGGCACGACGATGACGGTACCTGGAGTATCTCGCTGCGCGCGGCCGACGGCCAGATGACGGTCGTGCAGGCACGTGCGCTCATCACCGCGGTCGGCCAGCTGAACCGTCCCAACCTTCCCGGCTTTGACGGAGCGGATACCTTCCAGGGACCGTCATTTCACTCAGCGGCCTGGGATCACTCGGTAGACCTGAAAGGCAAACGGGTCGCGCTTGTCGGCGCGGGTGCCAGCGGTTTCCAGATCGCTCCGGCGATCGCCGGTGAGGTCGAGCACCTCAGCGTGTTCCAGCGGACCGCGCAGTGGATGTTTCCCAACCCGATGTATCACGACGAGGTCGCCGACGGTGTGCGCTGGGCGATGCGTCATCTTCCGTTCTATGGGAGGTGGTACCGCTTTCTGGTGCTGTGGCCCGGCTCGGACAAAGGTCTGGATGCCGCCGAAGGCGACCCCGGCTACGCCGACCAGGATCACGCCGTCAGCGACATCAATGCCGCCGCGCACATGATGTTTTCGCAATGGATCACCAGCCAGGTCAGCGAAGATGCCGACCTGTTGGCCAAGGTGATGCCCGACTATCCCGCATGCGGCAAACGAACGCTGCAGGACAACGGCAGCTGGCTACAAACGCTGCAGCGCGACAATGTCGACTTGGTGCGCACGGCCATCGAGAAGATCACGCCACAGGGCATCGTCACCGTTGACGGTGTGTCTCATGACGTCGACATCATCGTGTACGCCACCGGGTTTCGGCACACCGACGTGCTGTGGCCGCTGAAAGTCACCGGGCGAAACGGCACCGACCTGCATGAGATGTGGGGGAGCAGGCCGTATGCCTACCTCGGGATCACCGTCCCGCAATTCCCCAACTTCTTCATTGTTTACGGGCCGGGAACACACCTGGCCCACGGCGGCAGCCTCATTTTCCAGTCCGAACTGCAGATGCGCTACGTCGACCAGTGCCTGGCGCGACTGGCCGAAACCAACGTGCATTCCATCGAACCCCAACCGGAAGCCGCCACCGATTGGCACCGGCGGACCCAGACACAGATCAAGAAGATGGTGTGGTCGCATCCGGCCGTCAAGCACTCGTACTTCAAGAATGCCGACGGAGAGATCCACACCGTCAGCCCATGGCGTCTCAACGAATACTGGTCGGCGGTGCGCGAGCCCGATTGGTCACGGTTTGTAGTGCGAACGAAAGATCACGCGCAACACGGAAAGTGAGCACGTCAATATGCGCACCGTAGTCGTCGATGGGCCCCGCAGCATCCGGGTCGACACCCGTCCTGATCCAACCCTGCCCGGACCCAACGGGGCGATTGTCGAGGTGACCGCAGCCGGTATCTGCGGATCCGACCTGCACTTCTACGAGGCCGACTTTCCGATGCCCGACCCGATCGCACTCGGCCACGAAGCCATTGGCACCGTGGTCGAAGCCGGTCCGGAGGTGCGCGACGTCAAAGTCGGCGACCAGGTCATGGTGTCATCGGTGACCGGCTGCGGCGCGTGCGCCGGATGCGCGACCCGCGATCCGGTGATGTGCCACTCCGGCTTTCAGATCTTCGGTGGCGGTGTGCTCGGCGGCGCGCAGGCCGACCTGCTCGCGGTGCCCGCGGCCGATTTCCAGCTGCGCAAGATGCCCGAGGGTATCAGCACCGAGCAGGCGCTGCTGCTCACCGACAACCTGGCCACCGGCTGGGCCGCGGCGCAGCGGGCTGATATTCCGTTCGGTGGCACGGTGGCGGTGATCGGCCTGGGCGCGGTTGGCCTGTGCTCGCTGCGCAGCGCGCTGTTCCAAGGCGCAGCAACGGTTTTCGCTGTCGATCAGGTTGACGGGCGGCTGGATCGCGCCGCCCGCTGGGGTGCGACACCCCTGAAAGCTCCGGCGCTCGAGGGTATCCTCGCCGCCACCGGTGGCCGCGGTGCCGACGCGGTGATCGACGCCGTCGCCACGGACGCCTCCCTGACCGATGCGCTCAACGCGGTGCGGCCCGGCGGCACCGTCTCCGTTGTGGGGGTGCACGACATGAATCCGTTCCCCCTCAACGCCCTGGGCTGCCTGATCCGCAGCACGACGATGCGATTCACCACGGCACCGGTGCAACGCACCTGGCCGGAATTGATTCCGCTCCTGCGGTCGGGCCGCCTCGATGTCGACGGCATCTTCACCACCGAAATGCCTTTGGACGAAGCGGCCAAGGGCTACGCCACGGCGGAGTCGCGAACCGGCGACGACGTGAAGATTCTGCTGAAACCCTAGTCCGTCATCTGGTGCCCGTGATGTATTGCGACCGCATGAAACTGTCGATCTTCGCATCGACCTCCGGCGGGGTCATGCCATAGCCGGCTTGCAGGTCGAGCGTGCTGCGCACGGGTTCGACGGCCCACGCATGGGCCGCGAGCCACGCCGCCGGATCCGACTGGGGTTCATAGGTCAGCGCCGAAAAGTCCACGTTGCCCGACTTATTGACCCCCGGGTGATTCGTCTCCAGAGCATTGAGCTGGTCGTGATCGAGTCGCGATCCCAGCGCACCGATGGCGATCCGGCTGCCGGGTGCGCTGAGCCCGCTGATTCGGGTGAAGAGCGCATGCTGTGCCTCGTCGGTCAGGTACGGCAGCAGCCCCTCCACCGACCAGGCACTCGGACTCTCCACGTCAAAACCGGCCGCTTCCAACGGTCGCGACCAGTCGGTGCGCAAATCGGCGGCGACCTCGATCCGACGGGCCTTGGGGGTAGCACCGTGTTCTGCGAGAACCCGGGTCTTGAATTCGAGGACCTTCGGCAGATCAAGCTCGAAAACTTTGGTTCCTTCCGGCCATGGAAGCCGATACGCGCGCGAATCGAGCCCGGCGGCGACGATCACCGCCTGCCGGATGCCCGCCGCACCGGCGGTGTCGAAGAAGTCGTCGAAGAACCGGGTCTGAACGCCGTACAGGCGGGGAAATGCCGTCTCGTCGTCGGAGGTACCCGGATTGGCAAGCACCCCGGCCAAATACGGGTCCCGCGATGCGTCGATGAAGACTTTCGCGTATTCGTCGCGCACCAATGGCTGCGGGCTCATGGCATGCAGCGCACGCCATCCCGCCACCAGCAGCGCGGTATATCCGACGCCGCTGACGATGTCCCAGGTGTCGTCGTCGGAACGGAGCGACCCGAATTCGGGTGTCGTGCTCATGGTTGTCCCTCCCGTCGACGCGGACCTGAAGCCAGCGTTTCCAAGGTACCCGCCGAGCCGGTTTCAGAGCTCCAAAAGCACCGTTACGGGACCGTCGTTCACCAATTCGACCCGCATGTTCGCACCGAACACACCGGCCTGCACCTCGGCGCCGAGTTGCCGCAACGCCTCGGCGAACTCCGCCACCAGAGGCTCGGCGATCCCGCCCGGAGCGGCCGCATTCCATGATGGGCGGCGGCCCTTGGCGGTGTCGGCGTACAACGTGAACTGACTGATGACCAGAACGGGGGCATTGACATCGGACGCGGAGCGCTCATCGGCGAGAATCCTTAGCTGCCAGAGCTTCTCGGCGAGCTTCCGCGCCTTCTCGCGATCGTCGCCATGGGTGACGCCGACCAATGCCACGAGGCCCTGGCCTATCGGGCGGATGGCCCCGACCACTGTGCCCTCGACCGTGACCGTCGCCGACGAGACCCGTTGCACCAACACCCGCATGGGCCTCGATGGTGCCAGATTGGCCTAGTGGAGGTTGGGTACGCTCACTGGGTGTCTGTCCTCGTCGCGTTTTCCGTCACCCCCATGGGGGTGGGTGAGGGTGTCGGCGAGATTGTCGCCGAAGCGGTTCGAGTGGTTCGCGATTCCGGGCTGCCCAATAAGACGGATGCGATGTTCACCGTGATCGAAGGCGAAACCTGGGCGGAGGTCATGGCCGTGGTGCAGCGCGCGGTCGAGGCCGTGGCAGCCCGCGCGCCCAGAGTCAGCACGGTGATCAAGGCGGATTGGCGCGCCGGAACCAGCGACGCGATGACGCAGAAGGTCGCCACCGTCGAGCGCTACCTCGCCGAGAGTTAGTCCCGCATCGCCGATCGAAACGCCTCCGCGGCCGCATCACCATGAACGGCGAACACCACCTTGCGCAGCGAACCCGGTTGGTGCCGCCGGACGGCGTCGACCATCAGCCGCGCCGCCTCGTCAAGCGGAAAGCCGCCCACACCGGTGCCGAAGGCCACCAGCCCGAGCGAGCGGCAACCGAGCTCGTCGGCCTTGCGCAGCGTCGAGGCCGTGGCCGCGGCGATGATGTCGGCGGAGGTTGGGCCGCCAAGTTCCATCGTCGCGGCGTGGATGACGTAGCGCGCCGGCATGTCGCCGGCCGTGGTCTCGACCGCCTCACCAAGCCCGATCGGTGCCTTCTCGGTCGATTCCCGCTGCACGTCTGGCCCGCCCGCGCGCGCGATCGCCGCCGCGACGCCGCCCCCGTGGCGCAGCTGGGTATTGGCCGCGTTGGTGATCGCGTCGAGTTCGAGCTTGGTGACATCGGCCTCAAGTACCTCTAACTCGATCATGGGCTCATTGTCCTCGGAATGAATGTCCTCTGAACCCATGCGTAGGCTCGGGGCGGTGAGCGCACGCGCAGGAATCGTTGTCACCGGAACCGAAGTCCTCACCGGACGGGTCCAAGATGCGAATGGGCCCTGGATCGCCGACCGCCTGCTGGAGCTGGGCGTCGAGCTGGCCCACATCACCATCTGCGGCGACCGGCCCGCGGACATCGAAGCGCAGCTTCGGTTTCTTGCCGATCAGGGTGTGGACCTGATCGTCACCAGCGGCGGCCTGGGGCCGACGGCCGACGATATGACCGTCGAAGTGGTCGCCCGGTTCTGCGAAC
>NZ_LZMB01000396.1 GCF_001673555.1 Mycobacterium sp. 1165178.9
GGTGACCGAGCCATCGAACTGGGTGATCTTCAGCGGCAGGATCTCCTCGGCGAACTTGGCGGCGTCCTGGGCCGCGACGGCGCGCTGATGCGAGCGCGCCGCCCAGGCGTCCATCTCCTCCCGGGTGATGCCGACCGCCTGCGCGGTGTTCCAGCCCACGGTGATCGACATGTCCTTGGCCGGCGCATCCGGCGTCTCCACGTGCGTCGGCGGCATCCAGCGCTCCTCGAACTTCAGCTCGGGGCCCGGAATCCGCCAGTTGGTCAGTGGCGTCATCGACAACGACTGCACGCCGCCCGCGATGAGCACGCGCTCCATGCCCGAGCCGATCTGCGCGGCGGCGTTGCCGATGGCCGTGAGGCTGCCCGCGCAGTGCCGGTTCACCGACTGTCCAGGAACGTGCTCAAGCCCCGTCGCGGTCGCCGCATAACGCGCCAAATCGCCACCACCGTAATGTGATTCGGCGAAGATGATGTCGTCGATGTGTGCGGGGTCGACGCCAGACCTGCGGACCACCTCGGGAAGCACCGCGGTGATCAGGGTTTCGGGCGGCGTGTTGACCAGCGTCCCCTTGAACGAACGGCCGATCGCGGTCCGGACGGCTCCGACAATGACGGGTGTTCCCATGTTTCCAACCTCGTTGTTGTGGGCGGTCAGACGCCGCAAATCGTATCAAATACTGTATAGGCAATAGTAATGGTCTAAGTTCAAGAGGCCGGACTCCTGTGACGGCGCTAACAATTAAGCGGTTCGGGTAAATACGGAGACAATGCCGTTGAAGACCCAAGGTGCGCTGGTCTGGGAACTGAACGAGCCATGGTCGGTCGAGGAGATCGAGATCGGCGGGCCCCGGCACAGCGAGGTGACGGTTCAGCTGGAGACCGCCGGGTTGTGCCACTCCGACCACCATCTGATGAGGGGCGACTTCCCCAACCCGAGTTATCCGGTGCTCGGCGGTCACGAGGGCGCCGGCATCATCACCGAGGTCACGCGAGCACAATGGGGTCAATGACCATCACACCCCTCGCCCGGCGTGACGCCCAAAGCACCGCTTACCGCGTCGCGGCGATGCTGATCGGCATCGGGACCGTCCACTTTGTGGCGCCCAAGCCGTTCGACCAGATCGTGCCCGCCGAGCTTCCCGGCACCCCACGCTTCTACACCTACGCGTCCGGAGTCGCCGAGATTGCGACCGGGGCCCTGCTGGTGCCACGGGCCACCCGCCGACTCGCCGCGCTGGCCGCCGTCGCGTTGTTCATCGGCGTCTTCCCCGCCAACGTCAACATGTGCCGATTGTGGTGGGGCAAGCCGTGGCCCATGCGCATCATCGCCCTGGCGCGCCTGCCGCTGCAGATCCCGATGATCACCACCGCGCTGAAGATCCGGCGCAACAGCTGACGTGCTGTAGGTGTGTCACCCGCGCGGCAACCGTCTCTGCCAGTCGTGGTGGTTTGTCACTTGCTCCACTGCCGTCGCTGCCGGCGGGCATGTACGAGTTGCCCGCCTC
>NZ_LZMB01000397.1 GCF_001673555.1 Mycobacterium sp. 1165178.9
CTGGTCCTCACGGAATCTGGCGCCTTATGGCCTGGGGGAGCCATCCACGAGACCGGCGGCGCGTGCATGGGCGAGACACCGGAGAACTCGGTGGTGAACTCTTTCTGCCGGTGTTGGGATGTTGACAACGTATTCGTTACCGACGGTGCGTGTTTCGTCTCGCCCGGATATCAGAATCCCACGCTCACGATGATGGCTCTCACTGTTCGAGCGTGTCGATTCATTGTTGGTGACTATGCGAACGGTGTGAACTGAATGGAGTACGGGAAGGTTGCGGGGATTGATAAGCCGGTCTCTCGGATCGTCTTCGGCACCGATCGATTGCGGGGTCGGGGACTACCGTTGCTACCGCCCAGTCGAACCCTTGAACGACAAGCTTTTTCGCTTTTGGATCGGTCATTCGAGCTGGGGTACAACACATTCGACACTGCGCGCATTTATTGGGACAGCGAACGCACGCTGGGGACCTGGATGCGGCTACGCCGGAATCGCGATGATGTTGTGATCATCAGCAAGGGATGTCATCCGCACCTCTTGCTGAAAAGTCCGCGGCTCTCTGCGTCTGACGTTACGCACGACCTTCACGCATCACTCAAAGCGCTCGGCACGGATTCCATCGACCTGTATCTGCTTCATTACGACCACCCCACGGCGTCGGTCGAACCCATCATGGAGCGGCTCAGCCGTCACGTCGACGAAGGGAAGATCAGCGCGATCGGTGCGTCGAACTGGTCTCACGAGCGAATTACCGAGGCCAACACGCATGCCACGGCCGCGGGATCGACGCCATTTAGCGCCTCAAGCGTTCAGTTCAGCCTGGCCGAATGGGCAAAAGCCCCATGGCCCGGCGCCGTCACACTTGGAGGGGACGCCCAGCGCGCGGCGAGGCAATGGTATTCGACACACGGGCTGTCGGTGTTCTCGTGGTCCAGCCTCGCCCGCGGATTCTTTTCCAACCACTACGACCCGAAAAATCCAGGCCGCAACCGTATGAGCCGTTGGTGCGCAACTTACTTCGGCACCGAACAGAACATCGAAAGGCTCGATCGCGCAAAAACATTCGCGCGCGAGCGTGATGTGACCGTCGCGCAGGTTGCGCTGGCGTACGTCCTGTGCCACCCGCTGCATGTGTTCGCCGTGGTCGGTTGCACCACGTTGGAGAAGTTCGCCGACAACGCGGCAGCATTGTCTCTGAAGCTGGATGAGGCGGCGCTGCACTGGCTGGAAACAGGTCATGCGGCGGACTGATGACTTCCACAGCCACACACCTCGGCGGCGCGGCAGACGCGACGGAGGGTACGGCAAGCACCCATCGACTCCCGCGAAGGGGTGATAGTTTTGTGTTCGTGCACAGCGTCTTTCGATGACGGAGCCGTGGGGGAGAAGAAGAACAGGACCGACCGGAGGCGGATGAAAAGGATGTCGTGGAGCGAGCGCGTCGAAACCGGGACGAGGATGCGCCGTGCGTGGCGCCGTTTCACTGCCTGCCACCTAAGCGAGCTGGCGCATATGTGCGCGCGCCTTTATGACCCCACGCGGACGGGTGGCTTCGCGCGACCATCGCATGACCGCACCGCCCTGCCGGCGCCGACCACCTGCGCGTGCGCGGGTTGGCGATGCAAGAGAGCCGCGTTCGAGCTCAGAACGATGGTGTGTGGCGAATGCTAGATTTTTTCACCAAGATTCGGCGGCTCTTGCAAGGTGTTGCGGTGCGTGCGCTCGTGTACTTGATGCGGTTTCCGCTGATTCGAAGGTTTGCTTCCTTCGGTGAGCCATATCTTTTTGGGCGAGTTCTAAAGCTGACGACTACCGCTGGGTCCGCAGGTGGAGCGATAGGGTATCTCTTCCGCAACCACGATCCCCATTTGTCTGCGAAAGATATTTATCGGCAGGTTTTCTCTGCGGACCGACTGGAGCAGGGATACCAAAGTCAAATGGGCCAAGATATGTTCCTGAATCGATGGTTCTTCAAAAACCACGGGCCCGGCTTTTTTATTGACGTGGGTGCATTCGATGGAATTATGGGCAGCAATACGGCCTTTTTTGAGAAGAATCTAAATTGGCAGGGTATCGCGTTCGAGCCTAATCCAGCCGCGTTTCAAGTTCTACAACGCACACGCGCCTGCCGTTTGATCCGAGGCTGCGCATACTATCGGGACGGCGAGGTTCCCTTCCTGGCGCTTTCCGAACAAACACGGCCCGAAATAACCAAAATGCCCCCACCTCGGAGCATGCTATCGATGGTATTCGACTCGACTCATGGGGGCTCCATGTTGAGTGGAATACCTGACCACATGGACCAACTTCAATGGATACAGTGGCTGAGCAAGCCCATGAAACTCAATCAAGAAATGGAGACCGTAGGGTGCCACCGAATTGCTACTGTCCTTAATGAATCCGACGTGAAAGTCGTGGACTATCTTTCGATCGATGTCGAAGGTGCCGAGCTAGAGGTTCTGCGTGGTATTGATTTCGACGCCGTGCAAGTCAACGTCATAGGCGTAGAGCACACTCATACTTTCCCTGAAGTTTATGAATTACTGACAACGTCAGGTTTCGATTACCAGGGCCTACTTTTCTTTGACGAAATTTTCGTGCACAAATGCCCGCGCTACTCCTGGGACGCCTAGCCGGATCCGTCATGCGCGACGTGCCGACCGGTGCCCGTTGGGGTCTGTCTTCGGGTCAAGTCGTGTGGTCTTTGTCGGGTAAGGTGGGGTTGTTGCTGGTCCGAGGTCGGTGCCGTGGTGGTCCACTCGCTTTGGGCTGGTGCGATCAGCCAATGGGTCGTATGCAACGGCCCGGTTATGTAGCGTGGCCCAAACTTGTGAATCCCGGTGGATAGCGCGCGCACGGGGTCGAGTTGCCGGGCGGCCGGCGGACGAAGAGATAGCCGCTTTCATTTGTACGAGGCGGCACATATGTGAAAGGTCAGTATCCACAGTGAGATTTGTGCTGGCGAGTTTCGGAACTCGTGGCGATATCGAGCCTTGTGCCGCCCTCGGTCGTGAGTTGCTACGCCGCGGCCACGACGTGCGTATCGCCGTCCCGCCTGACCTAGTTGCCTTCGCCGAGTCGACTGGCCTTGCGGCGGTCGCGTACGGACCGAATTCGCAGTCCTACCTGACCGCCTACCGCGACTTCTGGACGTCCTTGTTCCGCAACTTTTGGAAAATCCATAAGCTGCGCAGGCTGTGGGGCGAACTCTCAAAACCTGTAAGCGAGTGCTGGGGGCAGCTGAGCACGACGCTGATGTCGTTGCTGGCGGAGGAGGGGGCCGACCTTGTGTTCACCGGCCTAGCGTTCGAGCGACCTGCCGCCAACGTCGCGGAGTACTACGGCATCCCGTTGGCCACGCTGCATTATGTCCCAGTGCGGGCCAACGGCCAGGTCCTGGCATTTCTCCCGGCACCGCTGGCCCGCTTAGCGATGACCGTGTTCGACTGGCTGGATTGGCTCATCGAAAAGAACGTCGAAGATGCACAGCGCCGCGAACTCGGTCTACCGAAGGCGACGAAGCCCGCCCCGCGACGAATCTCCGAACGGGGATCGCTGGAAATTCAAGCCTACGACCAGGTTTGCTTTCCCGGGCTGGCAGCCGAATGGGCGGCATTTGAGGGTCGACGGCCCATCGTAGGTGCGCTGACGATGGAGTCGCCGACCGATGCCGACGAGGAGGTCGTCTCCTGGATCTCTGCGGGAACACCGCCGATTTTCTTTGGGTTCGGCAGTATGCCGGTTGAATCCCCGGCCGACACGCTGGCCATGATCGGTGCGGCCTGCGCGGAGTTAGGCGAGCGGGCGTTGGTGTGCGCCGGCTGGAGTGACTTCACCGACGTCCCCCATTTCGAGCATGTCAAGGTGGTGCCCGCCGCGAATTTCGCGGCGATATTTCCGATTTGCCGCGCGATCGTCCATCACGGTGGCGCGGGCACCACGGCCGTAGGCCTACGCGCTGGCGTCCCCGCCCTGATCCTGTCGATGGACGTCACTCAAACGATTTGGGGAGGTACGGTCAAACGACTGAAGGTGGGCACCACCAGGCGCTTTTCGAAAATTACCCGTGAATCGCTGGTCGCGGACCTGCGCACCATCCTCGTCCCGGAATACATTGCCCGGGCACGCGAGATCGCCACCCAGATGACAAGTCCGTCTGACAGCGTTGCGGCCGCCGCCGATCGCCTGGAAGATTTCGCACGCTTAAAGCCTGTTGGCTGAGCGGCAAAGGGGTCGACCAAGCGGTTACTACATGATCCCGCGCGACGCCGGCCCTCAACGAAGAAAACCGAGGAAATAGGCGCGGACCTGGCGGAATTCGTCATCCGCAATGGGCGGCGCTCGAACTTTGGGGGCGTGGCGTGGCTTTCGGTCCGCGATGAGGCCGTTTCGGCAGCGCCGGCGTGGACTTTCGTGACGGGAAGCGTCACCACGCCAGACCTCCGGTTAAAATTGCTCAACGTGATGCGAACCGGAACCGGCCGTAGCAAATGTTTGCTGTATGGATCGTCGGTCACGACATAGCGCGGATCGCCGTTAGCCGATCGAAATGAACGACAAAAATGAGCGGCGCAACACCTATGCTGCCTTGAAAGTCAGAAATCCCCCCATGAAGTGCCAATTAATTCCGTGATGGCCGCGGCGCGGCGTCCCATTCGCTTGCGGAACTCCCTTGTCTGGCGCACGCTTACCCACCAAAAGCGGCCCCGGAGCAAACTCGAGCGCCGCGAATCACACTGTGGGAAGTCGTTGGGCGAAAGCTGGTCCCGCACACCGCCGCCCGGCCTGTGGCGAGCGTCACGCGGGCCTGGCCATCAAGTTTGTCAAAAGCACGGACAGGCCCGGATGCCTCCGGTACCGTTTGGGTCGTGTTACACACGTCGACTAGAGGGGTATGAAGAATCGGTGAGCGTCAATCCGTTCGACGACGAAAGCGGCCGCTTTCTCGTCTTGGTTAACGACGAGGAGCAGCACAGCTTGTGGCCGACCTTCGCTGACGTTCCAACCGGGTGGCGGGTGGTGTACGGCGAAGCCGACCGCGCCGCGTGCCTGGACTACATCGACCAGAACTGGACCGACATACGGCCGAAAAGTCTGCGCGAGAGGCTGGCGACGGCCCGCGCTTCTGACCAGTAGAACGCGTGTTTTGGGGGAGTGGTATGAGACTTCATGACCGTTCACTTCCGCTAACGCGGGGGCAGTTGGATATTTGGCTTGCGGAAGAAACAGGTGAGTTTGCTGCCAGGTGGCAGCTGGGCGTGTTTGTGCGCATATCAGGCCCAATTGACCCCGATTTGTTCGAATCGGCGATCCGGCAGGTAGTACGCGAGGCGGAGCCACTTCGAGCCGCTTTTTTCGAGGACGATGGCCAGATCATCCAAACAGTGGTCGATGACCCGCACGTCGAGCTTGCTCGTTATGACTTGACGGAATCGCAAGATCCCGAGCAGGACGCCTACCGGCTGGCATCATCCATTCAGCGAACGGCGATGCCGCTTAGTGGGCCGCTATTCAAATTCGCTTTACTGCAGACGCGACCAGATGAGTTTTATTGGTTTGTGTGCTGCCACCACATTGTCACCGACGGAATCGGCCTTGCCCTCGTTCTTCACCGGATAGCAACCACGTATAGCGCTATCGCTTACGGCGACTCGATCCCTGATAATTACTTTGGATCGCTGCAGGATTTGATTGACTGTGAGCTGGAATACGAAGCATCCAGCGATTACCTCGACGATCAGGAATATTGGGCCAGGAACCTGCCTCCGCAGAGTGAGCCGCGCTATCAGACATCGGCGAACGGGAATGACGGCGACGAATCGTCTGCTCCCGTGCAGTTGGACCCGGACGCTGTCGCGGGCATCGACAAGTTAGCGAAGACGTTGGGCATGCGCCGATCGTCAGTGATTACCGCGGCGTGTGCGCTGCTCGTCGGTGGGGGCGATGTCGAGAGCTCGGAAGTCGTCTTCGATTTCCCGGTAAGCAGGCGTGTGCGGCAAGAGTCAAAGCTGGTGCCGGGGATGATTTCCGGGGTGGTGCCCCTGGTCTTGAAGGCTGCACCGGGTTCGACGGTGGCCGACTTCTGCGAGCATGTCGACACGCGAATCCGCGAAGCGTTGCAGCACCAGCGATTCCCGGTGCACGCGCTTGAAAATGCGGCAGGATCTCGCGGGTCCGGTCACCCCTCGAGTCGGGTAGCCGTCAACTTCATCCCGACCACACACCTGGCTGATCTCGCCGGTTCGGCTGTGACGGCGACCCTGACCCACGACGGCCTCGGGGACCAGTTCAGGCTGGTCTTTTTCCGGGACGAGGATCAGCTATTCCTCAGCACGCCGGGTGCCGGGCAACTGCTTCCGAATTGCGATCTTCGCGAGTTGGCGAAGCGGCTGGAACGCGTGTTGGTGGGGATGGCTGCTGATCCGGTGCGGCGGTTGTCGTCGATGGATTTGTTGGATGAGGTTGAGCATGCGTTGGTGGATGGGTGGTCGAATCGGGGGGTGTTGACCCAGGCGGTGGGCTTGGGGGTGTCGATTCCGGTGTTGTTTGCTGCGCAGGTGGCGCGGGCTCCGGAGGCGGTGGCGGTGAGTTTCGCTGGCCGGTCGGTGACGTATCGCGAGCTTGATGAGGCGTCGAATCGGTTGGCGCACTTGTTGGTTGGCTTGGGTGTGGGTCCGGGTGAGCGGGTGGCGTTGCTGTTTTCCCGTTCGGTCGAGGCGGTTGTGTCGATTTTGGCGGTGCTCAAGACCGGGGCGGCGTATGTGCCGATTGATCCGGCGGTGCCAGCGGCGCGGGTGGAGTTTGTGCTCGGTGATGCTGCTCCGGTGGTGGCGGTGTGTGCTAGTGCGTTGGCGGATCGGTTGGATGGGTTTGGCCTGGTGGTGGTCGAATTCGATGATCCGCGCGTTGGTGAGCAGCCGGGTACGGGGTTGGCGGCGTATTCGGCTGATGATGTGGCGTATTTGATCTATACCTCGGGTACCACGGGTGTGCCGAAGGGTGTGGCGATTTCTCACCGCAATGTGACGGGGTTGTTGGAGGCTGCGGGCGAGCATCTGGAGTTGTCGGGGCAGGTGTGGTCGCAGTGGCATTCGTTGGCCTTTGACGTCTCGGTGTGGGAGATGTGGGGTGCGTTGCTGCATGGTGGGCGGCTGGTGGTGGTGCCGGAGTCGGTGGCTCGTTCGCCGGAGGATTTCCACGCGTTGCTGGTTGCTGAGCGGGTCAGTGTGTTGAGTCAGACGCCGTCGGCGTTTTATGCGTTGCAGGCTGTTGATGAGGTGCGCCCGGAGCAGGGTCAGCAGCTTGAGTTGCAGGCTGTGGTGTTTGCGGGGGAGGCGTTGGAGCCGCAGCGGTTGGGGTCGTGGTTGGAGCATCATCCACAGGCGCCGCGGTTGATCAATATGTATGGCACGACCGAGACGACGGTGCATGCGTCGTTTAGGGAGATCGTGCGCGCTGATGTGGAGGCGAATGCCAGTCCGGTGGGGGTGCCGCTGGCGAATTTGGGCTTTTTTGTGCTCGACGGTTGGTTGCGGCCGGTGTCGGTCGGTGTGGTCGGTGAGTTGTATGTGGCCGGTTCGGGGGTGGGTTATGGCTATGTGGGCCGCGCGGGTTTGACGGCGTCGCGGTTTGTGGCTTGCCCGTTCGGTGGGACCGGGGTGCGGATGTATCGCACCGGCGATGTGGTGTCGTGGGGCGCTGACGGGCAGTTGCAGTACTTCGGGCGTGCTGATGAGCAGGTCAAGATTCGTGGGTATCGCATCGAGTTGGGTGAGGTGCGTGCGGCGTTGGCCGCGCTGGATGGGGTGCGTCAGGCGGTGGTGATCGCGCGTGAGGATCGCCCTGGTGATAAGCGTCTGGTGGGGTATGTGACCGGGACGGTGGATCCGGGCGCGGCGCGGGCGGGGTTGGCTGAGCGGTTGCCTGAGTACATGGTTCCCGCGGCGGTGATCGTGCTTGACGGGTTGCCGCTGACGGTCAACGGCAAGCTGGACAAGCGGGCGTTGCCGGCACCGGAATATCAAGACGCCGAGGGTTATCGGGCCCCGGCCACGTTGACCGAGGAAATCCTTGCCGGGATCTACGCCCAGGTCCTTGGCCTCGAACGCGTCGGCGTCGACGAATCCTTCTTCGAACTCGGCGGCGACAGCATTTTGTCGATGCAGGTTGTCGCGCGGGCTCGGAAAGCCGGCGTGCTGTGCCGGCCGCGCGATGTGTTCGTCGAGCAGACCGTCGCGCGTCTGGCTCTCGTGGCCGGCGTCGTCGACCGTGATGGCGCAATTGATGACGACGGTGTCGGGCCGGTGGTGGCGACCCCGATCATGCGCTGGCTGCATGGCGTGAGCGGCGGAGTTGATCAGTTCAACCAGACGGTGGTGATGGAGGCGCCGCCGCGGGTGAGCGAGACGGATGTCGTGGCGGTTCTGCAGGCGTTGCTGGACCGGCATGCCATGTTGCGCCTGCGTGCCGAGGACGATGGCGCCGGGGGCTGGTCGTTGCAGGTGCCAGAGCCGGGGTCTGTCGATGCCGGCGGGTGCCTGCAGTCGGTGGACGTGCTGTCCGAGGAAGCGCTGGTAAAGGCGCGGTCGCGGTTGAACCCAGCCGCTGGCGTGATGCTCAGCGCTGTGTGGGTGGCGTCCACCGGGCAGTTGGCGTTGGTCATTCACCATCTGGCCGTCGACGGGGTCTCATGGCGAGTATTGCTCGAAGACATCAACATCGCCTGGGCGCAGCGCCACGGCGGACAGCCGGCGGCACTACCGCCTGGCGGAACATCGTTTGCCCGGTGGTCGTCTCTGCTGGCCGAGTATGCGCGCGATCCGTCGGTTTTGAGCGAGGTCGAGACGTGGCGGAAGGTTTTGTTGACGCCGGCGGTCCTGCCGGCGGTGCAGCCCGCGGTTGACACGTTTGCCACGGCTGGGCGCCTGTCCACGCAGCTGGATGCTGAGACGACCCGTCTGCTTCTCGGTGAGGTTCCCGCGTCGTTCCATGCTGGCGTGCAGGAGATTCTGCTGATCGCATTTGGGGTGGCGTTGGCGGAGTTCCTTGGCACTGCCGGTGCGCCGATCGGTATCGATGTCGAAGGCCACGGACGCAACGAGGAACTGGCGACCGATGTCGATCTGTCACGCACGGTGGGATGGTTCACCACCAAATACCCGGTCGCGTTGGCGGTTGGCAGGCTGAGTTGGGCCCAGGTGGGGTCCGGTGATGCCGCACTCGGTGCGGCGATCAAGACCGCCAAAGAACAACTTCGCGACCTTCCGGACGGTTTGACTTACGGCCTGCTGCGCTACATGAACACCGACGTTGATCTGGCCGGTTCCGATCCGCAGATCGGGTTCAACTATCTGGGGCGGCTTGGTGGCCCGGGCGCCGAGACACCTGGCGAGCTGTGGCAGATCAGCCAGGACGGCTTGTCATTGACCGCTGCGGCTGCGGCGGTCCCCATGCAACTGATGCACACGGTGGAGCTCAACGCTGCCACCATTGACACCGAGACCGGCCCGCGCCTGCACGCCGACTGGACGTGGGCGCCCTCGGCACTGAATCAAGCGCAGGTTAGGCGGCTGAGCCGATTGTGGTTCGACGCCCTGGCCGGTATCTGCGCGCACGTGCGTCGCGGTGGTGGCGGGCTAACGCCCTCCGATATCGGGCTTACCGGTCTCAGCCAGCAGCAGATCGACGAGCTCCAGCGGCAATATGCGGATTGCTGACGTCCTGCCGCTGACTCCGCTGCAGCAGGGCCTGCTCTTTCATGCCAGCACGGGGCAGGGTAGCGACGATCTGTATGCGGTGCAGCTGGATATCACCGTGGCCGGCCCGCTCGACCCGGACCGGTTGCAAGATGCGGTGCAGACGGTGGTCGACAGGCATCCGAACCTCGCGGCTCGGTTCTCCGACAAGTTCGACCGGCCGGTGCAGATCATCCCTGCTGACCCGGAACTGCCCTGGCGATATGTGCAGCTTGACGGCAGTCTCGACGTCGACGAGCAGATCCAGCGGGTGTGCGCCGCCGAACGCGCCGCGGTCTGCGATCTCGCCGACCAGCCACCCTTTCGGGCGGTGTTGATCCGGACCGCAACTGACCGCTACCGATTTGTGCTGACGAACCACCACATCGTGCTTGACGGCTGGTCACTGTCGATCCTGCTGGGAGAAATCTTTGCCAGCTACTCCGGCCAGCGACTCCCCGCGGCGGTCCCATATCGCAGGTTTGTTACCTGGCTGGCGGATCGGGATGTTGATTCCGCCCACATTGCCTGGCGTGAGGTACTCGCCGATTTCAACACCCCGACCCTGGTGGGCGAGTCAGGTGGGTTGCGGCACGGGCGCCGAAGCGTCGCATCTTTTCGGGTGCCAGAAGACACCACCAAGGCCCTCGGTGAGTTGGCGCGCTCCAACCACACCACGGTCAACGTCGTGCTTCAGGCCGCTTGGGCGCAGCTGCTGACCTCGCTGACCGGCCAGCATGACGTTGTCTTCGGTGTCACGGTTTCGGGCCGACCACCCGAGATACTCGGCGCGGACTCGATGATCGGGCTGTTGATCAACACCGTGCCGATGCGCGCGCGTATCACGCCTACAACCACCACCACGGATCTACTGGCGCAGCTGCAGACCATCCAGAACAACACTTTTGAGCACCAGCACCTGGCGCTACCCGAAATACACCGCGCCACTGGACACGACCAGCTATTCGACACCCTTTTCGCGTTCGAAAACTATCCGCTCGACACCGAGGGGTTGCTGGGCGCCGACGGCTTGGCCGTCACCGAGTTCACCAACCGCGAGTACAACCACTATCCCCTCGCGGTACAGGTGCTGCCGGGCACTGAGTTGGGCTTGCGCCTCGAATTCGACACCGACGTGTTCGACGCATCCAACGTCCAGACGCTGATCGATCGGCTGCACCAGATTTTGGTGGGGATGGCTGCTGATCCGGTGCGGCGGTTGTCGTCGATGGATTTGTTGGATGAGGTTGAGCATGCGTTGGTGGATGGGTGGTCGAATCGGGGGGTGTTGACCCAGGCGGTGGGCTTGGGGGTGTCGATTCCGGTGTTGTTTGCTGCGCAGGTGGCGCGGGCTCCGGAGGCGGTGGCGGTGAGTTTCGCTGGCCGGTCGGTGACGTATCGCGAGCTTGATGAGGCGTCGAATCGGTTGGCGCACTTGTTGGTTGGCTTGGGTGTGGGTCCGGGTGAGCGGGTGGCGTTGCTGTTTTCCCGTTCGGTCGAGGCGGTTGTGTCGATTTTGGCGGTGCTCAAGACCGGGGCGGCGTATGTGCCGATTGATCCGGCGGTGCCAGCGGCGCGGGTGGAGTTTGTGCTCGGTGATGCTGCTCCGGTGGTGGCGGTGTGTGCTAGTGCGTTGGCGGATCGGTTGGATGGGTTTGGCCTGGTGGTGGTCGAATTCGATGATCCGCGCGTTGGTGAGCAGCCGGGTACGGGGTTGGCGGCGTATTCGGCTGATGATGTGGCGTATTTGATCTATACCTCGGGTACCACGGGTGTGCCGAAGGGTGTGGCGATTTCTCACCGCAATGTGACGGGGTTGTTGGAGGCTGCGGGCGAGCATCTGGAGTTGTCGGGGCAGGTGTGGTCGCAGTGGCATTCGTTGGCCTTTGACGTCTCGGTGTGGGAGATGTGGGGTGCGTTGCTGCATGGTGGGCGGCTGGTGGTGGTGCCGGAGTCGGTGGCTCGTTCGCCGGAGGATTTCCACGCGTTGCTGGTTGCTGAGCGGGTCAGTGTGTTGAGTCAGACGCCGTCGGCGTTTTATGCGTTGCAGGCTGTTGATGAGGTGCGCCCGGAGCAGGGTCAGCAGCTTGAGTTGCAGGCTGTGGTGTTTGCGGGGGAGGCGTTGGAGCCGCAGCGGTTGGGGTCGTGGTTGGAGCATCATCCACAGGCGCCGCGGTTGATCAATATGTATGGCACGACCGAGACGACGGTGCATGCGTCGTTTAGGGAGATCGTGCGCGCTGATGTGGAGGCGAATGCCAGTCCGGTGGGGGTGCCGCTGGCGAATTTGGGCTTTTTTGTGCTCGACGGTTGGTTGCGGCCGGTGTCGGTCGGTGTGGTCGGTGAGTTGTATGTGGCCGGTTCGGGGGTGGGTTATGGCTATGTGGGCCGCGCGGGTTTGACGGCGTCGCGGTTTGTGGCTTGCCCGTTCGGTGGGACCGGGGTGCGGATGTATCGCACCGGCGATGTGGTGTCGTGGGGCGCTGACGGGCAGTTGCAGTACTTCGGGCGTGCTGATGAGCAGGTCAAGATTCGTGGGTATCGCATCGAGTTGGGTGAGGTGCGTGCGGCGTTGGCCGCGCTGGATGGGGTGCGTCAGGCGGTGGTGATCGCGCGTGAGGATCGCCCTGGTGATAAGCGTCTGGTGGGGTATGTGACCGGGACGGTGGATCCGGGCGCGGCGCGGGCGGGGTTGGCTGAGCGGTTGCCTGAGTACATGGTTCCCGCGGCGGTGATCGTGCTTGACGGGTTGCCGCTGACGGTCAACGGCAAGCTGGACAAGCGGGCGTTGCCGGCACCGGAATATCAAGACGCCGAGGGTTATCGGGCCCCGGCCACGTTGACCGAGGAAATCCTTGCCGGGATCTACGCCCAGGTCCTTGGCCTCGAACGCGTCGGCGTCGACGAATCCTTCTTCGAACTCGGCGGCGACTCACTCTCGGCGATGCGGGCTATTGCCGCTGTCAACAAGTCTTTCGATTCAGGCCTGTCGGTGCGTGCCTTGTTCGAGACGCCGACCGTGGCCCAGCTGGCGCCCCGCACCGGTGCCGACGGGGGCGGGCTGGAGCCGTTGGTGGCCGTCGAGCGGCCGGCAGTGGTTCCGCTGTCGTTTGCCCAGAGCCGGCTGTGGTTCCTCGATCAGTTGCAGGGTCCGTCACCGATCTACAACATGGCGGTGGCCTTGCGGCTCAGTGGTCGGCTGGACACCGACGCATTGGGGGCGGCGCTCGCCGATGTGGTCGGCCGTCACGAGAGCCTGCGGACGTTGTTCCCGGAGGTGGACGGGATACCCCAGCAGCAGGTGGTGGCGGCTGAGCGGGCCGATTTCGGCTGGCAGGTCGTGGATGCCATCGGGTGGCCGGACGACCGGCTGGAGGAAGCCACCGGCGCAGCGGCCCGCTACACGTTTGATCTGGCTAATGAAATCCCTTTGCGGGCAAGGCTTTTCCGTGTCGCCGAGGATGAGCATGTGTTGGTGGCTGCGGTGCACCACATCGCCGCCGACGGGTGGTCCGTGGCTCCGCTGGTACGTGATCTGGGTGCGGCTTATGCCAGCCGGTGTGCGGGGCGGGCTCCGGGTTGGGCGCCGTTGCCGGTGCAGTATGTCGATTACACGTTGTGGCAGCGCGCGCAATTCGGTGACCTCGACGACAGCGCCAGCCGCATCGCCGGACAGCTGGCGTATTGGGAAGAAACTCTGGCCGGGCTGCCCGAGCAGCTGCAGTTGCCCACCGATCGGCCTTATCCGGCGGTCGCCAATTACCGCGGGGCCAGTCTGGTGGTCGACTGGCCGGCCGAACTGCAGCAGCGGGTCCGCGAGATGGCCCGCAAGCACGATGCGACCAGCTTCATGGTGGTTCAGGCCGCCCTGGCCCTGTTGCTGTCGACGATTACCGCCAATTCTGATGTGGCAGTGGGCTTCCCGATCGCTGGGCGACGCGATACCGCACTAGACGATCTGGTGGGAGCGTTCATCAATACGTTGGTGTTGCGGGTGGATCTGGCCGGGGATCCCACAGTGGCGGAGCTGCTGGCCCAGGTGCGTCAGCGCAGTCTGGCGGCGTATGAGCATCAAGATGTGCCCTTTGAGGTACTGGTCGAGCGGCTCAATCC
>NZ_LZMB01000398.1 GCF_001673555.1 Mycobacterium sp. 1165178.9
GAACTCTCGCAGCTCGAGATCGGCCGGTGGGTGCACATCGGCGACAAGAACACCATCCGCGCGCATGAGGGCTCGCTGCGGTTCGGCGACAAGGTGGTGCTGGGTCGCGACAACGTCATCAATGCCTACCTCGACATCGAACTCGGTGACTCGGTGTTGATGGCCGACTGGTGCTACGTCTGCGATTTCGACCACCGCATGGACAACATCGACATGCCGATCAAGGACCAGGGCATCGTCAAGTCCCCGGTCCGGATCGGTCCGGACACCTGGGTGGGCGTGAAGGTATCGGTGCTGCGCGGCACGTCCGTCGGACGGGGTTGCGTGCTGGGGTCTCACGCGGTGGTCCGCGGGGTGATCCCGGACTACTCCATCGCGGTCGGCGCGCCGGCCAAGGTGGTCAAGAACCGCCAGCTCGCCTGGGAGAGTTCGGCCGCCCAACGCGCCGAACTCGCCGCCGCGCTGGCCGACATCGAACGCAAAAAGGCCGCCCGCTAACCGGCGGCTTGCGGCTGCGCGTCGACCTTGAAGTGGAAGTTGACGTCGCCGGCGTCGACGTCCGTCACGGTCACCAGCACACCGTACTTGTCATTGCCGTCCGTGAGCTGACACCGTAACGTCGCGCCCGCAACGCCTTTCAGGTTGTCGGGGCAGGTCACCGCATCCGGCTTTCTGCCCACCTGCTGGCCCACCTGGGTGCTGATCGCGTTGGCGACCTGGTTCTTGTCGACCGTTTCCACCATGTCGAACTTGACGTCGTTCCCATCGACGCTGGTCACCGTGACGTTGACGTTGAAGGGCCGGTCTTTGACCTTCATGTCGCAGTTGATCTGGGCCCCGACCTTCCCGGGCAGGTCGTTCGGACAGTTCACCGACTCGGGCTTGTTGCCGGCCGCGTCGGTCATTTTCGCGGTGATCTGGCCGGCGACATCGCTCTTGCTCACCGAGCGCGACGTCCCGACGGAACACGAACAGGCGCCGATGCTCGCGATGAGACCGGCCGCCGCGCCCGAAATGAGCAGCGTCCGGATGGTGAAGTTGGTCATTGTCGCCTCCCGACTGACGGTGAATTGGCTGATCCTGACACGGCCGATCGGCTCGCGGGCGACGATTCAGCAAACGTCGGGCGGTTGACCTGGCCGTTGCTGCGTTCCCGGCCACAAAAGGCCACTTGGGTCCCATCAGTAACGTCACCGCACCACATACCGCTTTTCGAATCCGCTAGCGCGGGCGCTAGCGAATCCGAGAAGGCGCACATCAGTTCGCGGAGATGGCGCTGACGCCGGCGAATGGCAGTCAGATGCTTTGGTAGCGCCGCAGCGCTTCGGTGCGCTCGGCGGCGTGGTCGACGATGGGCGCCGGGTAGCCGTCCGGCCGCTCACCCTTGCGCAGATGCACGTCGTCCGCGGAGCGCAGTTCGGTTACCCAGCGCCGGATGTAATCGCCCGAAGGGTCGAACTTCTCGCCCTGCGTGATCGGGTTGAATATCCGGAAGTAGGGCGCGGCATCGGTACCGCAGCCCGCGCACCACTGCCAGCCGTGCTGGTTGTTCGCCATGTCGCCGTCCACCAACTGGTCCAGGAACCATTCGGCGCCCCATTGCCACGGCAGATGCAGGTCCTTGACCAGAAACGATGCCACGATCATCCGCACCCGGTTGTGCATGAAGCCGGTGTCACGAAGCTGGCGCATCCCGGCGTCGACGAAGGGAAAACCCGTCTCGCCCGCTTTCCACGCCTCGAAGCGGCGTTTGGCCTCGGCGCCCGTGTCGGTCTGGATGCCGTCGAAATCGCTGTTCCAGTTGCGCCAGGCGCTGGCCGGCCAGTGGTGCAGCACATCGGCGTAGAAGTCGCGAAAGGCCAACTCCCGCAGAAAGGTTTGTGCCGCGTTGCCGCGCCGGTCCAGGTCGGCGACCAGGGTGCGCGGATGAACGGCGCCGAACTTCAGGTGCGCCGACATGCGGCTGGTTCCGGTCAGGTCCGGCCTGTTGCGGTCCTTGGCATAGCTCTGTAACCCGTTGTCGACGAACGACTTCCACTGTTTGCGCGCCGCAGCCTCGCCGGCGGCCACCTCGAGGGTTACCCCGGGATCGGGGATCTGGCATTTCTCGATCCGCAGCTGCGCCGGATCCAGCCAGCGCGCGGAGCTCGCGTTCGATTTCGCCGGTTCGCGCCAGCCGGTCTTCTGCCACTGACGCAGAAACGGGGTGAACACTTTGTAGGGCGTGCCGTCCGGCTTGGTGACGCGGCCCGGCGAGACCAGATACGGCGACCCCGTCGCCACCAGCGGCACCGAATCCAGCGCGGCGCGCACCCGCTCGTCACGGCGCTTGCCGAACGGTGCGAAGTCTTCGGAGATGTGCACCGAAGACGCGCCGATCTCCTCGGCTATGCGCGGGATCTGCGTGTGCGGCTGCCCGCGGACGATCAGCAGCCGGCCGTCGAGGTCCTCGCGCAGCCGGCGCAGCGAGTCACCCAGGTACTGCAGCCGCCGTTGTCCCGACGACTTTTCCAGGCGCGGATCGAGCACAAAGCAGGCGAGCACCTCACCGTTCTCTGCCGCGGCGACGAGCGCGGGATGATCACGTAACCGCAGATCGCGGCGAAACCACAATAATGCCGGCATGATTTAGCGGTTGAGTCGCCAGATGTGCGTGGACAGGATGGTCGCGAAACCACACCACAGCGGGTAGGGCAGCAACGCCAGCCCGCCGCGCGGTGTGGCTTGGGCCGTGCGCCTGACCAGATCGGCGCTGCTGGCGGTCAGCGCCGCCGCACCGACGGCGGACGCGCCGAGTCTGTGGAACCCAAAGAACAGCCAACTCCATCCGGTGTTGAGGAGCAGGTTCACCGCCAGCGCCGCGGTGTAGTCGCGTGCCTTGTCATGCCGCCCGATCGTGCGAAACCGGTCGATGGTCACCGCCGACGTGGCCGCGATGTCGCCGTAGAGCGCGGTCCACACGGTGGGGAAGGCCGCACGGGGCGGCTGGTAGGAGGGCTTGCGCAGCCGCGAATACCACTGGGGAAGGGCGTTGTTGCTCGCGATGCTTCCGCTGCCGGCGGCTGCGGCGACGGCCAGGCCGGTCGCAGCCAGTATCGACCTGTTCACAGTGTGCTCTTTTCTGGTTGTTTCCGGTTAGCTTGTCGCTCAACTGGTTCGGCGGCCGGGCTGGCCGGCCACCAGACCCGGTCGCCGATGAGGGCGAACAGGGCCGGGATGACCAGCGTGCGCACCACGAACGTGTCGAGCAGGATTCCCAGGCTCACGACGATCCCCAATTGGGTCAGGACGATCAGTGGCAACACCGCGAGGACGCAGAACACCGCGGCCAAAACGATTCCGGCGCTGGTGATTACGCCGCCGGTAGCCGACACCGCGCGAACCATCCCGGTGCTGGCGTCGTTCCGCGCGGCTTCCTCGCGAGCCCGGATGACCAGGAAAATCGTGTAGTCCACGCCGAGGGCCGCCAGGAACAGGAAGGCGAACAACGGGGTGGTGTTGTCCAGTGCCGGGAAGCCGAAGACGTGCAGGCTCGCCCAGCCGCCCAGGCCCAGCGCGGCCAGCGCGCCCAGAATCGTGGCGGCCAGCAGCGTCGGTGGCGCGAGCGCCGACCGCAGCAGCACGTACAGGACGATGAGGATGACGGCCAGGATCGCCGGGATCAGCAGCACCCGGTCATGGGTGGCCGCGTCACGAATGTCGAGGGCTTGTGCGTCGGCGCCGCCCACCAGTGCGTGGGGGTCGGCGGCCCGTGTCGAATCTCGCAGCGCGGCAACGATGCTGAATGCCCGCTTCGACGATGGCGGTGCATCGATCACCACCGACCACTTCGTCAGGCCGGATGCAGATCGTCCGGTTTCGGTCACCGACACGACACCGCGGGTGGATGTGATCGCCTGCCGCACCGGTGCGGCACGATCGGTAGCGCTGACGACCAGTGTCGGGTTCGCCAGGCCGGCCGGAAAATGTTCGGCCACAACGTTGTAACCGGCTACCGAGTCCGCACGTATCCGGAACTGCTCGGTCTGTGACAAAGCGACCCGAGTTCCCAGCAAGCCGGTACCGAGGCCCGCCAGCACCGCTATCGCGATAGCCGCGACCAGTGCGGGTCGCCCGCCCACCCATTCCGCGACACGTTGCCAGCCGCCGGAATCGAGGGTTTCGTCGGCGCCGGCGTGCGGGATGAACGGCCAAAACAAACGCCGGCCGCACAGGGCCAGCAGCGGGGGCAGGATCGCCAGCACCGAAATCGCGGCAACCATCAGGCCGCACGCCGCCAGCGCCCCCAGGCTGCGGGTGCTCGGCGTGGACGCGAACAGCAGGGTGAGCAGCGCCAGCACCACGGTGGCGTTGCTGGCGACGATGGCCGGCCCAGCCCTGCGCACGGCCCGGCGCAACGCCGCGCGATGCCCGGTATGGCGTCGGAGCTCTTGGCGATATCGAGAAATCAGCAACAGCGCGTAGTTGGTGCCGGCACCGAAAACCAGCACGCTGGTGATTCCGGAAGTGGCGCCGTCGAAGCTCAACCCGGACAACGACGCCACCGCGGTGCCGACCGCCGCGGCCACCCGGTCGGCGAATCCGACCGCGAGCAGCGGTACCAGCCACAGCACCGGCGAGCGGTAGGTGGCGATCAGCAGCAGCGCCACCACCGATGTCGTCACCGCGAGCAAGGTGATGTTTGCGCCTGCGAAGGCGCTGGCGACGTCGGCGCCGAACGCCGGGCCGCCCGTCACGTGGGCCTGCAGGTCCGCGGGCAGACGCTCGGCCGCGGCCGTGCGCAGCGCGGCGACGGCGTCGCCCAGGGCAAGCCCGGACAAGTCAGCGCTGATCGGCACGACCCCTACGGCCGCCTTTCCGTCCCGCGACCGCATGACAGGCGCGGCCGCCGCGGTCGCTCCGGGCCTAGCCGCCTGCGCCCGAGCCAGCGCGGCCTGGGCGGCGGCGATATCGGACGGGCCGAGCACCCCACCGTCGGTGCGGCTGACCACAACGATCAGCGGGGCTTTGTCACCCCCCGGAAACTGCTTGGCCAGGGCATCGACCTGTGCCGATTGTGCATCGACTGGAACCGATTGCGGCGATTGGCCTGCGGCGGCATTGCCGCCGACGAGAACCATTAATGCGACACCCAGCAGGGCCGTGACCAGCGCGAGCAGCCATGAACGCCGGCCCGTCACGGCGGCGGCCACGGAATCCCACATCACAAACTCAACTCTTTCAGTATGTTAAACATTAATCAAATGAAATGACGCATTGACACGCGGCGACCCCGGCGGTTCATAACAGGGAGCACTATGGACATTATGAATGCGGCGCGGGAGCAGTGGTGGATACGAGCGGGTAGCTGCGGTGACAGCTGACCGGGGGGAGATGAAGAGCCGCAAGCGGCGGCACATCGACGTCTGCCTGAACGAGCCGGTCGGCTACGAGGGCGTCACGACGGGGCTGGATCGCTACGAATTGCCCTATAACGCGCTGACTCAAACAAGTCTGCGCGACATCGACTTGTCCACCAGCTTTTTCGGCGTCAACCTGCGGTCTCCGATACTCATCGGTGCGATGACCGGGGGCGCCGAGCTGTCCCGAACGATCAACCGCAATCTGGCCACGGCCGCCCAACAGCTGGGCCTGGGCATGATGTTGGGTTCGCAGCGGATCATGCTGGACAGTGCGCTGGGGGAACGCGCCGCGGAGAGCTTCACGGTGCGCGACGTGGCCCCGGATGTTCTGCTGTTCGGCAATATCGGCCTGGCTCAACTGACGGCGGCCGCGGTGCCGGATCTGGCAAAGGCACTCGATCGGGTGGGCGCCGATGCGCTTGCCGTGCATACCAATCCACTGCAGGAAGCGGTGCAGCACAAGGGCGACACGGATTTCTCCGGGTCGCTGAACAGGCTGCGCGAGGCGGCCGACACCATTGACCGTCCCGTGCTGCTCAAGGAGGTCGGGCACGGGATCGGTGGTGCCGCGGCCGCGGAGCTCATCGGCACTGAAGGCGAATTGCCGGTCGCCGGAATCGACGTCGCGGGTGCCGGTGGCACGTCGTGGTCGCGCGTCGAGCAGTTTGTGCGATACGGCGAACTGCGCTATCCGGACCTCGCTGATTGGGGTATCCCTACCGCGCGCGCGATCGTGGAGGTGCGAGATGTTCTGCCGGCGATCCCATTGGTGGCGTCCGGTGGCATACGTACCGGTATGGATGCGGCCAAGGCGATCGCCCTGGGTGCCGATGTGGTGGCGGTGGCGCGGCCGCTGCTGGCCGCCGCGATCGAATCGACTGCGGCCGTGGTCGATTGGCTGCAGCCGTTCATCGACGAGTTTCGAATCTGCCTGCACGGCTGTGGCGCCGCAAAGCTGGCGGACCTGCGCGACGTCGGCCTCATCGGCGACCACTAGGTACACGCGACGTGGCTGTGATCTTGGCGTACGGGTCGCCTGCCTTAGGGCATCTGCTGCCGACCGCGGCGCTGCTGGCCGAGCTGGTCCGGCGCGGCCATGACGTTCATCTGCGCACCATGTCGGCCGGCGTCTCGACGATGCGGTCGGCCGGCGTGCACGCCGAGCCGGTTGACCCGGCCATCGAAGCGATTGCCGGCAACGACTGGGAGGCCCGAAACGCTCTGGGAGTGCTGAAATTATCGATCGACGTGCTGTGCCGGCGAGCGGTGCTGGAGGTCGACGACTTCCGGCGCGCGGTGAACGCGATCCGACCGGATGCGGTCATCGTGGATGCGAACTGCTGGGGGGCCTTGTCGGCCGCGGACGCCGGCAACATTCCGTGGCTGCTCTTTTCACCGTTCACCCCGTACCTGCGCTCCCGTGGGGTGCCACCATTCGGTCCCGGATTGCGTCCGTTACCCGGCATTGCCGGCGACATCCGTGACGCCGGGGTGCGGCGAATCGTAAGGCATGTTTTCGACCGGCCAATGTTGCCCCACATCAACGCCATTCGTGCTGAGCTGGGAGTGTCGCCGGTGACGTCGGTTGACGGCTTCATCCGGCGCGCCCCACTGGTGTTAGCCGTCGGCGGGGAGCCGTTCGAATACCCGCATCCCGGGTGGGCCGGCCTGGTGCACCACATCGGCGCCTGCGCGTTCGAGCCAACATCGACGGCAACACCGGAGTGGATCGACGCCATCGATCGTCCGATGGTGCTGGTGAACACCTCCTCGCTGAGGCAGGCCGACGACGTCCTGGGGCGAATCGCCCTGCGCGCGCTGGCCAACGAGGACGTTCATCTGGTCGCGACATTTCCGGCCGGTATACCCGCCGATCTGCCGCGGCCGGCGAACGCCACCGTGTGCCGATTCGTACCGCACGCGGCCATCCTCGACAAGGCCAGTTGCGCGATCACCCACGGCGGGATGGGCACGACGCTGAAGGCCCTCGATCGCGGCGTACCGGTCTGCGTCGTGCCCTTCGCTCGCGACCAGGCCGAGGTCGCGCGGCGAGTGGAGGTTGCCCGGTGCGGTACTCGCCTTGCCGCCAAGAGGCTCACCGCGGAGCGGCTGCGGGCAAAGGTCGGCGCGGCAATGACGATGATCGACGGGGCGCGCCGGGTGGCCGCCGGATTCGCCGCAACGGGAGGTGTTGCCCGCGGTGCCGACCTGATCGAGCGGCGGCTACTGGGCCGCGTTGCCGAGAGGCCGATTCACTGACCGCCGCGTTTCGCCGGACTGCGACGGCCTTTCGCCGTCGCGCGCTTCGGCTCGGCGGCCGACGCCTTCGGACTTGTTGCGGCGAGTCGGGATTCGAAGCCGGCCATCGCCTCGATCATCGACGTGAACACCCGATGCGCGGCCGCCAGGTCGCGATCGGGAAGGTCGGCCAGCGCAGTATGTAGTTCGGCGCCAAGGGGAGTGAAAAACGACCGGGCCAGGGCCATTCCCGGTTTTTCATAGCGCAGCAGTGTCTTGCGCCGGTCCTTGGGATCGGGCTCGCGCCGGACGTGGCCGGCGTCGATCATGCGATCGACGAGATAGGTGATGGCGGCCGGTGACACGTCCATGCGCCGTCGCAGCTGCGCCGCCGTCAATGGCTCGCCGGCGGTTTCGGCAACCATGATGTGCAGCAACGCGTGGAAGTCGGTGCCGCTGACATCGTTTTGGCGGGCGAAGTGCCGGCCAATGCGGTCGGACTGCGCAGTGATCGCGCGCATGTCGGCCGACATCAATTTCTCGAGTTCGGCCCGGTCTAATCGCCGGTCAGCGGCGGCGCGCTTGGTCACTTACCCGCATCCTTCTTGAAAGATACGCTGCCGGCGTATCGGCGACCGCTAATCGCGGCCGGCGAAACGCTCGGGCGTTGCTCCTTTGTAGCCCATTTCGGGGCACACGCTGAGAACAAACACGCCCGCAGGTGCGCGGTGCGATCGATGGCTCCTCAGCCTACGGCACCGCGGCGGGCTCAGCCGCGGCGAGCAGGAACTGTCACAACTTTGCGGGGTCGTGGCCCCAGTTCATCAGGGAGTATCGCCACGGCCTCTCGTCGATCTTGCCGTGCGGACGTTGCGCCAGGTGGCGTTTGGCGTAGCCGACCACCTTTCGCATGTGGGCATAGTCGGCGTCGGTGAGGTCGGCGCGCTTTGCCTTGAGAATCTCGACGATGTGCCGGCCACTGGCGTGGCCGGTGGACTCGTCAGCGCCCTGCTTTTGCCCAACGCTCTTAGATTCCTCGGTGTCGAGCCACTTTTCCAGTTCGCGTGCGGTCATATTGACGGTGTCCTGGAAGCGTTCCCAGGTGGTTTCTTGGTCGTCGGTGACGCTGAGTACTCAATCCTGTTGACGCGCATCACTTTGCGCGACGTAGCGCGTCCGGCTTATGCACCGCGTCCGCTCCCGTCTTGTCGCTGCGCACCCTGTACTGCGGCTCGTCCTTGGACGCCCGCACCGTGCGTCCGGCGGCTTCCGTGTCGGAAGTGATTTTGCCCTCGACCGTGCCCCGGACGGTGGTGCCGTGGCTTTGCCACTCCACCTTGTCACCCTTGTTGAATTCGTTGTTGCTCATGCGGATTCACCTTTCGCCGATTCATCATCTGCAGGAGATGCGGTGTGGGCCGGCTTGCCCACGGTGCGCCGTCGCTCCTTCAACGCCATCTCGTGGGCGTGGCGGCGACCGTCGGTGAGTCGGGTTCGCACGAGCCGTTCGGCATCTTTGAAACAGCGGTAGTAGCCGTCGTCATACTCCTCGACGACTTGGAAGCTCCAGCGGCCCGGCAGGACATTGCGCCCCATCAGCTCGCAGCTGATGTATCGCGCCAGCTCGGCTTGGCCGAGTTCCTTCAGCCGCGCCACCGCCTCGTCGAGTTGCAGGTCGGCGCGGCCGGTGAGCTGATGGAAGGAATACAGATGCCCGCGGGCGCGCTCGATCGTTTCCAGCGCCTCGGTCACTCGCCCTACCGCCTGCGCGACGCCGTCGATGTCGGTGCTGGCCCCGTCGCTCATCACGTTCCTCCCCCGCGTTGGCCTAGGCATTCCCGCCGCAGAACAGGCCGAACCGTCGAAACCGAGATTAAGTGGTTAATTCACTGAACAGTTAAGAACCTGGAGATTCCTGCGGTGAGCGTCATCGCGGTTTGAACGGGTGCGCCTCGGGTATCTGGTCTGACAATGACCTTGATTGATACGTCGCGGCGCCTGGGACGTGCGGAGCGTAAAGTGCTCCGCCTACAACGGCGTTTGTGGTTTGCGCAGCTGGCCATGTGGCCCACCGTGATCGTCCTGGCGGTCCTGCTTGTGGGTGGCGTGCTGTGGGTGGTGCGGCGGAGGTCACCCGGCAGTCGGCATGCCGCGCTGCCCGCAGCAAATGGTCCGGCGGGCGAGTACTCCCCATGAGAGGGCGGCGCTGGCGAATGCGAGCGCCTGCGCGACGCCAACACGGCCCGGCGGCACGAAATATCCCGTCACGTAACGGTCGATAAATCCCGACGCTGGCAGCGGATCCATGTTCGCGCGACGGCGGGCCCACGATTCGAGCGAAGTCAAAGGACACTCGAGTCTGAGCATTACGACACCGATACCCCAAGCCACTGCCGGTACGTGCACGAGCATGGTTCGAGGCCAGCGCAACGCTAGGAGACCCCCGCACGGTGCAAGGATATTGAAACGTTCGCAATCAGGCATGGCCAGCCGTGACGAACCGGTACGTCGCCGTCGTCGCGGTGACGGTCGGTGCACACCTGGCGTACCTGCTGTACGTACCGTGCGGGGGTCTCCTAGCGTTGCGCTGGCCTCGAACCATGCTCGTGCACGTACCGGCAGTGGCTTGGGGTATCG
>NZ_LZMB01000399.1 GCF_001673555.1 Mycobacterium sp. 1165178.9
CCGACATGATCACCCGCATCGGGATGACCAGTTTGGGCGGCAGGTCCATCTGGCGCGCCGTGCGGATCTGGGACACCGACCGATCGATCTCGATGGCGGACATCTTCTGCAGCCACTTGCGCGTGTAGTGGAAGACCTCGACCTCGACCGGTTCGACGTACTGGCGCAGCATGTCGTCGATGTCGCGCACCGAAACCTGCTGGCCCTTCTGGATGAAGCCGGCCTTCTCCATCGTCGGCAACAGCATGTCGTAGTTCTTGTCACGGGCCAGACGGATGGTCATGCCGAGCTCGATCGGCAACCCGCCGGGTAGCGGCGCGACGGCGCCGAAGTCGATCACACCCATGCGGCCGTCGGGAAGCAGCATGAAGTTGCCGGGGTGGGCGTCGCCGTGCAGCATCTGCAGCCGCCGCGGTGCATCGAAGGTGAGCTCGAGCAGTCGCGTCCCCATCAAGTCGCGCTGCTCGGTGGTGCCGTGCCGGATGATCTCGGCCATCGGGGTGCCCTGCATCCACTCCTGGATCACCACCTTCGGCGCGCTGGCCACAATGCGCGGCACCGCGAAGTGCGGGTGGTCGTGGTAGGCCTTGGCGAAGGCGCGCTGGTTCTCGGCCTCCAGCCGGTAGTCCAGCTCCATCTCGGTGCGCTCGATGAGCTCGTCGACCACGCCCTGGATATCGGCGCCGGGAGCGAGCTGCTTGAACACCCCGACCAGGCGCTGCATGGTCTTCAGGTCGGCGCGCAGCGCCTCGTCGGCGCCGGGGTACTGGATCTTGACCGCCACCTCACGGCCGTCGGCCCAGACGCCCTTGTGCACCTGGCCGATGCTGGCCGAGGCCACCGGGGTGTCGTCGAACGAGGCGAACCGCTCGCGCCACTTGGTGCCCAGCTGGGCATCGAGGACGCGGTGCACCTTGGCGGCCGGCAGCGGCGGGGCGTCCTTTTGCAGCTTGGTCAGCGCTTCGCGGTACGGCTCGCCGAACTCCTCGGGGATTGCGGCTTCCAGCACCGACAGGGCCTGGCCCACCTTCATCGCGCCGCCCTTGAGCTCACCCAGGACGGTGAACAGTTGGTGGGCGGCCTTTTCCAGGAGCTCGGCCTGGACCTCGTCCCTGGACTTTCCCGTCAGCCGTTTACCGAATCCGATCGCTGCCCGGCCGGCGAATCCGACCGGAATGCTGGCCAGCTTCGCGTTCCGCGCAGCACGGCCCCTTTTGATGTCTGCCACGCATCCATCATCCATGATGGCCAGCGCGATGTGGAGAGATGTCGACAACACTCGTTGTCACACTTCGTAAGCGCAGGTCGGCGCCGCGGACGGTCTGCGCCAGCTGGCCACGACGCCATGTGCCGCAACGGAAGTAGCGCTTCAGCAGGAACACAACGGATGTCTGGCCCACTGCCGCGTGACGAGCGCGCCGGAGTGCAGGTCGAATTCCAGGGTCGCGTTCAGGGTCTGGGGAGGCCCGGGCTCGGCCTCCTGCCCGTGCACGGCGGCGATCACCCGGTTCACCTGGCTGAGCGCCAGCGCCGCGGTCGCCAGTACGGTGGCCCGATCGGCAACACCGACGGTTTCGCGCAGCTGCGCGCAGATGGCAGGCCAGGCGGCGTCGCGGTCCCGGCGGTGCAGGTCCGCGCACCCAAGGCAGCTGGTCACGCCCGGAATCACCAGCGGACCCACCAGCCCGATGCCGTCCCGCACCCGCACCAACAGATGCGCGACGCCCTGGTTGTGCAGATCGCGAACCATGCGTGGGTCGGCGACCAGGAAGTCCGACAGCACCACCAGGTCAACGTCGTCGGCCGACACCGCGGCGTGCGGTTGGCTGCTGTGGGTGATCCGAGCACCCGAGCAGCGCAAGGTTTCAACGAGCAGCTCGGAAAGAGGGCCGCGCCCGTGGATCCGCACCGAGGCCGCGCGGGCGCGCGGTCGTCCGCATTCGGTGGCGACCCCGGCACCGACCAGTTGCGCGACTAGATTCCGCAGGCCGTCGGCATCGGTGAGGCCGTGGTCGAGCGCGCGTCGCTGCAACTCCGAGAGCGGCGTCGGCGAACACATCGTCCGCAACAGCGTGGCCAGCTCGGCGGCGGCCAGGCCGTCGGGCGGGCGGACCAGCACCGCACGGCGCGGGTCCCAGCCCACCTGGACCGCGCCGTCGGGACGCAGCAGCACCGGCAGAGCGGGATCCAGCGCATAGGTGGAAAGGACGGCCTGGCACCGCGGAGTCACCGCGCAACTGTGTCACGCCGGGGGTGATGGCTTCGGTCAGTTATCCACAGGGCCGCCGTCGCCGCCCGGCCCGTCGGGGCCCTGGCCTTCGCGCTCGAGCTTGGCGATGGCCTCGTCGATGCCGCTGGTGTCGCCGCCGATGACGCGGTCGATGAAGCCCGCCGGTTCGTCGAGGTCATCGGCGTCGGGCAGCAGGTCGGGGTGTTGCCAGATCCCGTCGCGCGTGTCGACCCCGGCGGCCTCCGTCAGGCGCTCCCAGAAGGCGGCGGCCTCACGCATCTTGCGGGGTCGCAGCTCGAGGCCGACCAGCGTCGCGAAGGTCTGCTCGGCGGGGCCGCTGCTGGCCCGGCGGCGGCGCATCGTCTCACCCAGCGCGGCCGCGCCCGGAATCCGGTCGCCCAGCGCGGCTGCGACCACCACCTGCACCCAGCCCTCGATCAGGGCGAGCAGTGTTTCCAGGCGTTCCAGTGCCTGCGTCTGCGCGGGCGTCGCCTTGGGCTCGAAAACGCCCTGCCCCAGCAGGTTTTCGATCGCTCCCGGGTCCGACAGCGACGCCGGGTTGAAGTCGCGCGCCAGCTCTTCGATGCCGGACATGTCGATCTCCATGCCCATCGCGTACGCCTCGACGGCACCAAGCAGTTGGCTCGATAGCCACGGCACGTGGCTGAACAGCCGGTGGTGAGCGGCCTCGCGCGCCGCCAGAAACGTCAGGATCTCGCTGCGCGGCCGCTCCAGCCCGGTAGCGAACGACTCGACCGCGTCGGGCATCAGCGCCGCAATTCCCTTGGGTCCCAACGGCAAACCGATGTCGGTCGATGTCAAGACCTCGCGGGACAATCGGCCCAGCGCCTGCCCCAGCTGCGAGCCGAACGCCATACCGCCCATCTGCGACATCATCTGCATGAGCGGGCCGGCCATGCTCTTGGCCTCTTCGGGCAGCGACGCGGCCCACACCGTCGAAATCTGTTGTGCCATGGGGTCGCACAGCCGCTTCCACGTCTGCAATGTGTTGTCGACCCAGTCGCCGGGGGTCCATCCCAATGCCTTCGTGGTGCCCGCGGGCAGCGCCGTCGCCCCGTCCAGCCACGTTTCCGCCAGCCGCACCGCGTCGCCGATCGCCGAATTGGTGGTTTCCGGAATTGGCGCCACAAAGCCGATCGAATTCGTCGCGACCCGCCGCGCCAATTCGTAATTGACCGGACCCGAGCCGGTTTGACCGGGCCCGACGGTGCCCGCGCTGCTGAACATCTGACCCAGTTGGGTGAAGATCTGCCCCAGGTCGCCCATGCCGAATTCACCGCTCATGCCGAAGGCGGCGAACGGGTCAGAGGGGTTCGAGCCCGAATCGGGATCTTTTTTCCCGTGTTTGTCGGGGTCGTCTCCGGAGGAGAAGCCGAAAGGCAGGTCAGCCATACCCCCAACGGTACTCACCACTTGGTCAGACGGCGCGACCTCGGGTCAGCTTGTAGCTGAACCCGGTAGGACGTCGTAGCTGAACGCCGCGCCGCGGCCGCCGTCTAGTGTGATCGGCGTGAACAGGCGCATCCTGACGTTGGTGGTCGCGCTGGTGCCGATCCTGGTGTTCGGCGTGTTGCTGGCGGTGGTGACGGTGCCGTTCGTGTCGCTGGGGCCCGGCCCCACCTTCGACACGCTCGGCGAGGTCGACGGCAAGCAGGTGGTGGCGATCGAGGGCACCCAGACGCACCCGACAACCGGCCACCTCAATATGACCACGGTGTCCCAGCGCGACGATTTGACGCTGGGCGAGGCTCTGACGCTATGGCTTTCGGACCAGGAACAGCTGGTACCGCGCGACCTCATCTATCCGCCGGGCAAGTCGCGCGAGGACGTCGACAAGGCCAACAACGCGGACTTCAAGCAATCCGAAGACAGCGCCGCCTATGCGGCCCTGGGCTACCTCAAGTACCCCGCGGCGGTGACGGTCGCCAAGGTCCCCGAGCCGGGTCCCTCGGCGGGCAAGCTCAAGACCGGTGATGCCATCGACGCGGTCAACGGCGTGCCGGTGGCCACCGTGGACGAGTTCACCGGGCTGCTCAAGAACACCAAGCCGGGCCAGGTGGTGACGATCGACTACCGCCGCAAGAACGAGCCGGCGGGGGTGGCGCAGATCACGCTGGGCGCCAATAAGGACCGCGACTACGGCTTCCTGGGCGTCGCCGTACTCGACGCACCATGGGCGCCGTTCACCGTGGACTTCAACCTGGCCAACGTGGGGGGACCGTCCGCCGGATTGATGTTCAGCCTCGCGGTGGTCGACAAGCTGACCACCGGGGACCTGGCCAAGTCGAACTTCATCGCGGGCACCGGCACCATTTCGTCCGACGGCAAGGTCGGCCAGATCGGCGGCATCACCCACAAGATGGTCGCCGCGCACGCGGCCGGGGCCACGGTCTTTCTGGTGCCGGCGAAGAACTGCTACGAGGCCAGCTCGGACAATCCGTCCGGCCTGCGGCTCGTCAAGGTAGAGACGCTCGGCCAGGCAGTGGATGCGCTGCACGCGATCGGGTCGGGCGGGCAGCCCCCAAGCTGCTAGCGAACCCTGGTGGTCACGGGTAGCGCCATGCGTAGAGTTGTCACCGTCTAGCCATCGATCAGGGAGCGTAGCCAGTGGGGATGCGGCCCGCCGCACGGATGCCGAAGCTGACTCGGCGTAGCCGGATTCTGATCCTTATCGCACTGGGTGTGATCGCTCTGCTGCTCGCGGGCCCGCGGCTGATCGACGCCTACGTCGACTGGCTGTGGTTCGGCGAGCTGGGCTACCGCTCGGTGTTTTCCACCGTGCTGGTCACCCGGTTCGTGGTCTTCTTCGTCGCCGGTCTGCTGGTGGGCGGCATCGTGTTCGCCGGGCTTGCGGTTGCTTACCGCACCCGGCCGGTGTTCGTGCCGAGCAACGACAACGATCCGGTGGCGCGCTACCGCGCCCTGGTGCTGTCCCGCTTGCGACTGGTGAGTGCCGGAATCCCGGTGGCGATCGGCCTGCTGGCCGGCATCATCGCGCAGAGCTATTGGGTCCGGGTCCAGCTGTTCTTGCACGGCGGCGACTTCGGCATCAAGGACCCGCAATTCGGCAAGGATCTCGGCTTCTACGCGTTCGAGCTGCCGTTCTACCGGCTGCTGCTCAGCTACCTGTTCGTCGCGGTGTTCCTCGCCTTCATCGCCAACCTGTTGGCTCACTACATCTTTGGCGGCA
>NZ_LZMB01000400.1 GCF_001673555.1 Mycobacterium sp. 1165178.9
GCGCCCACGTGGTACCCATGGTGCCGAAGTTAGCGATGTGAAAACACGGATCGGGTGTCGGGCGGGTGCCCGAGACAACCTGCAAGCGAATCGTTACCTGGCCGCGACCAACGTTTCGCTGACCGCGAAGTGTGGGGACGCGGCGAGGTGGGGATCAGCCGCGTCCACTAGCCTGCTGCTGACAGGGCCGGGACTTCAATACCTGCGCAAGGCTGCAAGACCCATGGAAGGGGTGACCGTGGAGGTCAAGATCGGTATCACGGATAGTCCGCGCGAGCTGGTCCTTGCCAGCACCCAGACGCCCGCCGAGGTCGAAGAACTGGTCAGCGCCGCCCTGAGCGACGGTTCGGGTCTACTGCGGCTGACCGACGAGCGGGGCCGCCGCTTCCTGATTCACACAACCAGGATCGCCTACGTCGAGATCGGCGTCGCCGACGCGCGCCGAGTGGGCTTCGGCATCAGCGCCGAATCCGGCAAACACGCCGGCAAGTGAAGTCAGGAGCGGGTAAGCGGCACGTGTGACAGCCCGCCCCAGGCGAATTGGACGGTGCCGTCGACGGCGTCCGCCTTAGAAATCGGGCGGTCTGAGTCCAGCCAATACCTGGCGCAGTCGACGCTGATGCCGACCAGACCGACGGCGATCATCCGGGCCCGATGCGGGTCCAGCCCGGAGTCCTCGCTGATCAACGCGAAGACCGCGTCGATGCAGGATTCGGTGGCAACGCGGACCTGGGCGGCCACCTCGGGTTCGGTCACATAGTCATTCTCGAAGATCAGCCGGTAGCCCTGGCTGTCGTGCTCGATGAAATCGAAGAACGCCTGCACCGCGGAGTGGAGCCGGCGCCGGTTGTCGGTGGTGGTGCTGAGCGCGTTCTGAACACCCGAGACCAGGTTGTGCACGTGGCGCGCCAGCACCGCCAGGTACAGCTCGAGTTTGCTCGAAAAGTGCTGATACAGAACGGGTTTGCTGACTCCGGCGCGGTCGGCGATCTCGTCCATACCGGCCGCGTGGTAGCCGCGGTCGACGAACACGTCGCTGGCGACGATGAGCAATTGGCCGCGCCGCTCGTCGCGTAACACCGGCACGCGGCCTGTGCTGCGCGGCGGCCGGGGGGAAGTCATTTCCCCAGGATTACACAGCCACCGACCGGCGCGAACCGTGGCGCGCCCGAATGCGCCGTCCGACACCGCTTCTGCCTGCGGAGACGACCGCGATGACGGCCGCATCGACTCCTCGGGTAGTAAGGTACCTTCCACGGGCTGCGAGCGGCTGACCCCGCGTTACCGGGGGCCGGCCGCCGATAATCAGATGAGGAATCGATGAGCGAACTCGCCAAGGTGCCGGCGCGGCGCGCCGTCAGATCGGCTGACCGCGGCCGGCCGGCAGACGGAGCCGCGGTTTCGAACCGGCGGGGCAACCGGTCGCCCCGCGACGAGCGGCGCGGCCAATTGCTCATCGTCGCCAGCGACGTGTTCGTCGACCGCGGCTCCGTCTGCCGGCCGGCCGCGGTCAGCCGATCTGACGGCGCGCCGCGCCGGCACCTTGGCGAGTTCGCTCATCGATTCCTCATCTGATTATCGGCGGCCGGCCCCCGGTAACGCGGG
>NZ_LZMB01000401.1 GCF_001673555.1 Mycobacterium sp. 1165178.9
GGACGCGTCCCGGCCGACGATTCAGCTGCTCGCGGTTGCGGCATCGGCAGGGGCGGCCGCCGGAGCGTCGGCGGGAGCCGCATTGTCTTCCTCCACCAGCACCAGCGAGATCTTGCCGCGCTTGTCGATGTCGGCGATTTCGACGCGCAGCTTGTCGCCGACGTTCACCACGTCCTCGACCTTGGCGATCCGCTTGCCCTTACCGAGCTTGGAGATGTGCACCAGGCCGTCACGCCCGGGCAGCAGCGACACGAACGCACCGAAATCCGTTGTCTTGACCACGGTTCCGAGGAACCGTTCCCCTACCGTCGGCAGCTGCGGGTTTGCGATGGCATTGATGCGGTCTATCGCGGCCTGCGCCGAGGGTCCGTCGGTGGCGCCGACGAACACGGTGCCGTCGTCCTCGATCGAGATCTGCGCGCCGGTCTCCTCGGTGATGCCGTTGATCACCTTGCCCTTGGGTCCGATGACCTCACCGATTTTGTCCACCGGAACCTTGATGGTGGTGACCCGCGGTGCGTACGGGCTCATCTCGTCCGGCTGGTCGATCGCCTCGGCCATGACCTCCAGGATGGTCAGCCGCGCATCCTTGGCCTGCCCCAGCGCGCCCGCCAGCACCTGCGACGGGATGCCGTCGAGCTTGGTGTCCAGCTGCAGCGCGGTGACGAAGTCCTTGGTGCCGGCGCACTTGAAGTCCATGTCGCCGAACGCGTCCTCGGCGCCCAGGATGTCGGTCAGGGTGACGAAGCGGCGCTCGGTCTTGCCGTCGACCTCGACATCATCGGAGACCAGACCCATCGCGATGCCGGCCACCGGAGCCTTCAGCGGCACACCGGCATTCAGCAGCGACAGGGTGGACGCACACACCGAACCCATCGACGTCGAGCCGTTGGAGCCCAACGCCTCGGACACCTGACGGATGGCGTACGGGAACTCCTCAACGCCGGGCAGCACCGGAAGCAGAGCGCGCTCGGCCAGCGCACCATGCCCGATCTCGCGCCGCTTGGGCGAGCCCACGCGGCCGGTCTCACCGGTGGAGTACGGCGGGAAGTTGTAGTGATGCATGTAGCGCTTCGTGGTTTCCGGTCCCAGCGAGTCGATCTGCTGAGCCATCTTCACCATGTCGAGCGTGGTGACACCCAGGATCTGGGTCTCGCCGCGCTGGAAGAGCGCGCTGCCGTGCGCCCGCGGCACCACGGCGACCTCGGCCGACAACGCGCGGATGTCGGTGATGCCGCGGCCGTCGATGCGGAAGTGGTCGGTCAGGATGCGCTGGCGCACCAGCTTCTTGGTCAGTGACCGGTATGCGGCGCTGACCTCTTTCTCGCGGCCCTCGTAGGTCCCAGAGTCTCCAGTGAGCCGCGCCAGCACTTCCGCTTTCAGCTCGTCGGTGCGCGCGTCGCGCTCGGCCTTGCCGCCGATCGTCAGCGCCTTGGCCAGCTCGTCGGTGGCCACCGAGGCCACCGAGTAGTAGACGTCTTCCTGGTAGTCCGGGAACGTCGGGTACTCGCCGACGGGCTTGGCGGCGGCCCCGGCCAACTCCTCCTGCGCGGTGCACAGCACCGCGATGAACGGCTTGGCCGCCTCGAGCCCCTCGGCCACAACGGTTTCCGTCGGCGCCTGGGCGCCGCCCTCGACGAGCTCGATGACCTTGTCGGTGGCCTCGGCCTCGACCATCATGATCGCGACGTCGCCCTCGACCTTGCGGCCGGCCACCACCATGTCGAACACCGCGCGCTCGAGCTGCTCCACGGTCGGGAACGCCACCCAGGTGCCGTCGATCAGCGCGACCCGCACACCACCGATGGGACCCGAGAACGGCAGGCCGCTCAGCTGGGTGGACGCCGACGCGGCGTTGATGGCCAGCACGTCGTACAGGTCGTTGGGATCCAGGCTCATGACCGTGACCACGACCTGAATTTCGTTGCGCAGCCCGGAGACGAACGACGGGCGCAGTGGCCGGTCGATGAGCCGGCAGGTGAGGATCGCGTCGGTGGACGGACGCCCCTCGCGACGGAAGAACGAACCGGGGATGCGACCGGCGGCATACATCCGCTCCTCGACATCGACGGTCAGCGGGAAGAAGTCGAAGTGCTCCTTCGGGCTCTTGCTGGCGGTGGTCGCCGACAACAGCATGTTTTCCTCATCGAGGTAGGCGACCACGGCGCCAGCTGCCTGCTGGGCCAATCGGCCGGTCTCGAAACGGATGGTGCGGGTGCCGAAGCTCCCGTTGTCGATGGTGGCGGTCGCCTCGAACACGCCCTCTTCAATTTCAGCGACAGACATGGGTGTCCGTACAGCCTCTCTAGGTATTCAGCTTTTTCGCGCGTCCATGCGAAACCCAGAAAGCGAGAGTCTGAATACGGCTACGGCCATCGATCGAAGCGGCCGACCTGCCCCAGATCCGGAGAGTCCGGCAGCCACTACCGAAGACCGCCCGATGCAGACTGGGCTGCTCCCTCGGGGGTGCGTAGTGACACGCTGGAACGGCACACGCGGATCTGCGTGACCGCACCGTTTGCTCGGGCCGAACCGGCCCAGAACGTCCTCACTCTACACGGGCGACCTCTGCCCGCGATATCGCTCGGAATCTGCGCGGTGCTGACACCGGCTTGCGTCAGCGACGCAGGCCCAGCCGCTCGACCAGCGAGCGGTACCGCTCGACATCGATCTGCGCGACGTACTTGAGCAGCCGGCGCCGGCGTCCGACCAGCAGCAACAGTCCGCGCCGCGAGTGGTGGTCGTGCTTGTGCACCTTCAGGTGCTCGGTCAGGTCGGCGATCCGCTTGGTCAGCAGCGCGACCTGCGCCTCGGGCGAACCGGTGTCGGTCCCATGCAGGCCATAGTTGCCCAGAATCTCTTTTTTCTGCTCGGCTGTCAGCGCCACGAACTATCTCCATCAATCGGTCCGCGAGAGGTAAAGGTTCAAGGCGCGGCCACCGCGAACCGCAGCACGCGCCGATGTCGTCCGGCAGTTTAACAGCGCCGCAGCCACCGGGCATAAACGCGCGGTGCGCGCAGTCGCCACGTCAGCCACAGCCGCCCCAGGGGACCCGCTCGAAGGAATACCGCCGTTCAGCGACAAAGCACGCCGTTTACGCATTGTCGCTGAAAGGCGGGCGCATCGGATGGCCCCCTGCGCAGAGGCTGGTGTGGCGGATGTGACCGGAGCGGATCAACCGGGTTTACCGGAGGGGATCAACCCGCGGACAGCAAAGCCCGAGCCCGGTCGGTGTCGTTGCCCATCGCGACCACGAGTTCCTTAACGGAGTCGAACTTGTGCTGACCGCGGATGCGCGCAACGAAATCCAGGGCGACGTGCTGGCCATAGAGGTCGGCGGTGGTGTCCAGGACGAACGCCTCGACCGTGCGGGTGCGCCCGGAGAAGGTCGGGTTGGTGCCGACGGACACCGCCGCCTGGTAGCGCTCACCGGGGACGACGGTGCCGGTGGCCGGTCCGTGGCCGAGCACGGTGAACCACGCGGCGTACACGCCGTCGGCCGGGATGGCCGAGTACATCGGCGGCGCCACGTTGGCGGTCGGGTAACCCAACTCGATGCCGCGTCCGTGGCCCCGGACCACGACACCTTCGACCCGGTGCGGGCGGCCCAGCGCCTCGGTGGCCGCCACCATGTCACCGGCGTCCACGCAGGACCGGATGTAGGTGGACGAGAACGTCACGGTCTCGTTGCTGTGATGCTCGGACAGCAGCGACATCGACTCCACGGCGAACCCGAAACGCTCGCCGGCGCGCCGGAGGGTCTCGACGTTGCCTGCCGCCTTCTTGCCGAAGGTGAAGTTCTCCCCCACCACCACCTCCACGACGTGCAGGTTCTCCACCAGCAACTCGTGCACGTAGCGCTCCGGGGTGAGCTTCATGAAATCCGTCGTGAACGGCATCACCAGGAAGACGTCGATGCCCAGCTCTTCGGCCAGTTCGGCGCGCCGGGTCAGCGTCGTCAACTGCGCGGGATGACTGCCGGGATAGACCACTTCCATCGGATGCGGGTCGAACGTCATCAACACGGTCGGGACGTTGCGGGCCCGCGCCGCCTTCACCGCATGCGCGATCAGCTCCGCGTGGCCGCGATGCACGCCATCGAACACACCGATGGTGAGCACACACCTGCCCCAGTCCGTGGGTATCTCGTCTTGGCCGCGCCACCGCTGCACGCCCGCAAGCCTACGGCGCCGAGTGGTCCGCCGGGAGATCCAGAGGGCTAAGCCCGCCAAGGTGTCGGGCAACACGCCGGATCAGGCGTGGGGTGCCTAAACTTTCTGGTTGTGAGGGCTGACGAAGAGCGTGGCGGTATCACCGCGGTCGGCCAGGACTACCTCAAGGCCATCTGGAATGCCCAGGAGTGGTCGCTGGAGAAGGTCAGCACCAAGATGTTGGCCGAGAAGATCGGGGTGTCGGCCAGCACGGCCTCGGAGTCCATTCGCAAGTTGGCCGAGCAGGGCCTCGTCGATCACGAGAAGTACGGTGCGGTGACGCTGACCGAGGCGGGGCGGCGGGCGGCGCTGGAGATGGTGCGCCGGCACCGGCTGTTGGAGACCTTCCTGGTCAACGAGCTTGGCTACGCCTGGGACGAGGTGCACGACGAGGCCGAGGTGCTCGAGCACGCGGTATCCGATCGCCTGGTGGCCCGCATCGACGCGAAACTGGGTTTCCCGCAGCGAGACCCGCACGGCGACCCGATCCCCGCCTCCGACGGGCAGGTGCCCACCCCGCCGGCCCGCCAGCTGTGGGCGTGCGACGACGGGGACGCCGGCACGGTGGCGCGCATCTCCGACGCCGACCCCGAGATGCTGCGCTACTTCACCGATGTCGGCATCAATCTGGACTCCCGGCTGCGGGTCCTGACCCGGCGCGAATTCGCCGGCATGATCTCGGTCGCGATCGACTCCGGCGACGGCGCCGAGACGACGGTCGACCTGGGCAGCCCCGCGGCGCGGGCCATCTGGGTGACGGCCTAGCTATTTCGGTTCGCCGAGCGTGCATTCACGGCGAGATTTCGGCCGTCTTCTCGCCCTCAGTGCACGTTCGACGATCGGGCTAGGTGCTCAGCAGACCCTTGGCGATGTGGGTGACCTGAACCTCGTTGCTGCCCGCGTAGATCATCAGCGATTTGGCGTCGCGGGCCAGCTGCTCCACCCGGTACTCGGCCATGTATCCGTTGCCGCCGAACAGCTGTACGGCCTCCATCGCCACCTCGGTGGCCGCCTCCGACGAGTACAGCTTGATGGCCGAGGCCTCGGCCAGTGTCAGCGGTTTGCCGGCCTGTTGGCGCTCGATCGTGTGAAAGACCATGTTCTGCACGTTCATCCGGGCGATCTCCATCTTGGCCAGCTTCAGCTGGATCAGTTGGAACTGCCCGATGTTCTTGCCCCACAACGTCCGGCTCTTGGCGTAATCCACACACAGCCGGTGGCATTCGTCGATGATGCCCAGCGCCATCATCGCGATTCCGATCCGCTCGGCGGCGAAGTTGGCGCGGGCGCTGTCGCGGCCGTCGCCGTCGGCGTGCTGTTCGCTCTCGCCGAGCAGCCGGTCCGGGCTCAGCCGCACGTTGTCGAAGAACAGCTCACCGGTCGGCGAGGACATCATGCCCATTTTCTTGAACGGCTTGCCCTGCGTGAGGCCCGGCATGCCGGCGTCGAGCACGAAGACCAGCACCGGCCGGTTGCGCTTGTCTTGCTTGTCCAGGCCGGCGTCACCCTCGTCGAGTTTGGCGTACACGACCAGGACGTCGGCGCAGGGTCCGTTGGTGATGAACGTCTTCTGCCCGTTGAGGATGTAGTCCTCGCCGTCGCGCTTGACGTAGGTTTTCATGCCGCCGAACGCATCCGAGCCGGAGTCCGGCTCCGTGATGGCCCACGCCGCAATCTTTTCCAGCGTCATCAGCTCGGGCAGCCAACGTTCCTTCTGCGCCGGCGTCCCGCGGCTCATGATGGTCGCCGCGCCCAGGCCGAGGCTCACCGACGCGGTGCTGAGCAACCCGATGCTGACCCGCGCGATTTCGGACACCAATACCGCGATCATCGACCCCTGCGCGCCGCCCCCGAAACCGCTTGATTCATCCGACTTTTCGTCGGGTTCTTCGTCGAGCTGCTCGCCGTTCTGCTTGGCGCGCTCGCGGTCCAGCATCTTCTTGACCGACTCGGCGGCCATGGCGTCGAGTCCGAACTGGCTGAACAGCTTGCGCACGATCGGATACGGCGACATTTCGCCGGTTTCCAATTCGTCCAGATGTGGGCGAATCTCTTTGTCCACGAACTGCCGAACGGCGCTCCGGACCATCAGGTCGGTGTCGGACCACTCGATCATGGCGCCCTTAACGCTCGGCGCGCTGGTAGGCGGTGACTACGGCGGCGCCGCCCAGCCCGATGTTGTGTTGCAGTGCGGCGCTGACGTTGTCGACCTGACGCTTGTCGGCCGCCCCGCGCAGCTGCCAGGTCAGCTCCGCGCATTGCGCCAGGCCGGTCGCGCCCAGCGGGTGTCCCTTGGAGATCAGGCCGCCAGACGGGTTGACCACCCAACGACCGCCGTAGGTGGTGTCGTTGTTGTCAATCAGCTTGGGCGCCTCACCGGGACCGCACAGGCCGAGCGCCTCGTACAGCAGCAGTTCGTTGGCCGAGAAGCAGTCGTGCAGCTCGATCACCTGGAAGTCCTGCGGCCCGAGCCCGGACTGCTCATAAACCTGTTGCGCGGCTTGAACGTTCATGTCGTAGCCGATGAGGTTTTTCGCGCTGCCGTCGAACGTCGAGGCGAAGTCGGTGGTCATGGCCTGGCCGACGATCTCCACCGCCTGGCCGGCCAGCCCGTGGCTTTCGACGAAGCTTTCCGAGGCCAGGATGGCCGCGCCCGAACCGTCCGAGGTCGGCGAGCACTGCAGCTTGGTCAGTGGATCGGAGATCATCCGCGCCGCCAGGATGTCGTCGAGGGTGTAGGACTCCTGGAACTGCGCGAAGGGGTTGTTGACCGAGTGCTTGTGGTTCTTGTAGCCGATCTTCGCGAAATGCTCTGCGGTGCTGCCATATTGGCGCATGTGCTCGCGACCGGCGGCACCGAACATCCACGGGGCTACAGGCATCGCGAATTCGTCGATGTCGGCCATCGCCTTGACGTGCTTGCCCATGGGCGATTCGCGGTCCTGAGCACCTCCGCCCAGCGAGCCGGGCTGCATTTTTTCAAAGCCGAGCGCGATCGCACAATCGACGATGCCGCCGCGAATGGCCTGCGCCGCCAGGAACAGCGCCGTCGAGCCGGTGGAGCAGTTGTTGTTGACGTTGACGACGGGGATGCCGGTCATTCCGAGCTCGTAGAGCGCCCGCTGCCCCGACGTCGAATCACCGGCGACGTAGCCGACGTAGCCCTGCTGGACCTCGCGGTAATCTATGCCCGCGTCCGTCAGGGCATTGGTTCCCGATTCCCTGGCCATGTCGGGGTAATCCCAGCCCTCGCGGCGGCCCGGCTTCTCGAACTTCGTCATGCCAACGCCGACGACGTAAACCTTGTTGGACGTTTTGGTGGACATTTCAGACCCTTCCGTAGGCCGCCTAGATACCCCAGTGTGCAACCTAACCCAACCAACCGTTCGGCCGGGGGCGTTAGAGCGTCGCCGGGCGGATCACCACCACCGACTTCGTGCGCGCGCCCTCGTCGCGCAGCAGCGCCATCACCCGGCCGTCGGGGTCGCAGGCGGCGTAGACGCCATCGATCCCGGCGGGCTCCAGGGGCCGGCCGTTGCCGGTCGCCTCGGCTTGTTCGGTCGACAGGTCACGGCGCGGGAAGATCAACAGGCAGGCCTCGTCCAGGCCGTAGCTGAGTCGCGGGCGGTTCGCCAGTTCGTCGAGCGGGTAGGCCTGATCGAGCCCGAAGCGCCCGACGCGGGTGCGCCGCAACGCCGTCAGGTGCCCGCCCACACCCAGGGCGGCGCCGACATCGCGGGCCAGGGCACGGATGTAGGTCCCCGACGAGCAGTCGACCTCGACATCCAGGTCGACCAAGTCGCCACTGCCGGGCCGGATGTCGCGCACCTCGAACCGGTCGATGCGCACCGGCCGGGCCTTGAGCTCGACGGTCTGGCCCTCGCGGGCCAGCCGGTAGGCGCGCTTGCCATCGATCTTGATAGCGCTGACCGTGGACGGCACCTGTTCGATGTCGCCACGCAGGCCACCCACGGCGGATTCAATCGCCTCGCTCGTCAGGTGCCGCGCCGAGACGCTGCGCACCGGTTCGCCCTCGGCATCGTCGGTGGACGTGCTCTGGCCCAACCGGATGGTGGCCGTGTACGACTTGGCGGCCGCCGTCAACAGGCCGAGTATCTTCGTGGCGCGATCGACGCCGATCACCAGCACCCCGGTGGCCATCGGGTCCAGCGTCCCCGCGTGCCCCACCCTGCGGGTGGAAAAGATCCGGCGGCAGCGGCCGACAACGTCATGACTGGTCATCCCGGGCGGCTTGTCGACGACGACTATTCCGGGCCCGCTGGGGCTTTCGCTCATAGCACGATGGCGGTGAGCACCAGTCCGCGCTCAACCGACCAACGACCCCTCAGCACGGTCAGCGGCGGGCCCGACAGCGCCTCCGGATCGATCAGGATCTTGGAGACGAACACCCCGGTGGTTGCCCCGTCGGGCGGGTCGAGGTCGAACACGACGTGGGCGTCCTCGAAACCCAGCCACCGCTTGGTCAGCGGGAACCACGCCTTATAGGTCGCTTCCTTGGCGCAGAACAAGATTCGGTCCCAATGCAGCCCCGCGGGCAAGGCGGAGATTTCGTGTCGCTCCTCTTCGAGCGTGATCGCGTTCAGCACGCCGTCGGGCAGCACATCGTGCGGTTCGGCGTCGATACCCACCGAGCGCACCGCGTCGGTGCGGCCCACCACCGCGCCCCGATAACCCGTGCAGTGGGTGAGGCTGCCCACCACGCCGTCGGGCCAGCAGGGTTCTCCCTTCTCGCCCTTGAGGATCGGCACCGGCGGCAGGCCGAGCTCACCCAGCGCGACCCGGGCGCAGTGCCGGACGGTGATGAACTCGTTGCGCCGCTTGTCCACCGACCTGGCGATCAGCGGCTCCTCTTCGGGCAGTGGCGCGAGATCGGGCGGGTCGGAATACACCTCCGAGTAGGCCAGGCCGTCCGCCTCCGGCAGCACCGCCGAAACCAGCGTGTCTTTAGTCATCGTGATTGCCTCTGCCGCAACCGTTCCCGGAACTGCGCGGCCTGTCGCCGCATTTCGGGGGTGATTTCGAAGTGGCCGCCGAAGTCGTTGAGGTCGCCCGGCGCGTACTGCGGATCCGGCAGCACTTGACGCAGCCAGCTGGGCGGCCTGCGGCGCCGCCACTCCCGCGGATAGCCCACGGACACTTCCTCGAACCGCACGTCGTCATACCAGGTGGTGCGCGGGATGTGCAGGTGGCCGTAGACCGAGCAGACGGCGTTGTAACGGGTGTGCCAGTCGGCGGTCTTGGTGGTTCCGCACCACAGCGAGAACTCCGGATAGAACAGCGCGTCGCAGGGTTCGCGGACCAGCGGGAAGTGATTCACCAGGACGGTCGGTGTCATCCAGTCCAACTCTTCGAGGCGGGCACGGGTGATCTGCAGGCGCTCGCGGCACCAGGCCTCACGCGTGGCGTACGGCTCCGGGGAGAGCAGGAACTCGTCGGTGGCCACCACGTTGCGCTCGCGCGCGATGGTCAGGCCTTCGGCTTTGCTCGTGGCCCCGTCTGGCAAGAAGCTGTAGTCGTAGAGCAGGAACATCGGCACGATGGTGGCTGGACCACCGCGCTCGGTCCACACCGGGAACGGGTGCTCGGGCGTGACCACACCCATCTCGTCGCACATGTTGACCAGGTACTCGTAGCGCGCCTTGCCGAAGACCTGCGCGGGATCACGGGTGGTGGTCCACAGCTCGTGGTTGCCCGGCACCCAGATCACCTTGGCGAAGCGCCGTCGCAGCAGGTCAAGCGCCCACCGAATCTCGTCGGTGCGTTCGGCGACATCGCCGGCGACGATCAGCCAGTCGTCCGGATGGGACGGATGCAACGATTCGGTGACCGGCTTATTGCCGAGGTGACCGGTGTGCAGGTCGGACACCGCCCACAGTGTCGGTTGCCCACCGTTGGTCGATTCCTGCCCTGATGTATGCCCAGCCACGATTAACCACCCTAACGACCCGGACGGGCCAAGCCCGTTTCGCGGGCATCATTTCGGCCGGCGGGCGGGCGAGTTAGAACAAGTTCAGGTTTGCCTGTGACGTCTCGAGCGGGACTTGTACACTCCCCCCAAAAGGCCGCTGAGGCGTCAGGGGGTGTCGTGTTCGCCAATGTTCGTCTGATGGGGGCGCTGGGTGCGCTGCTCACAGCGGCCATCGGGGGCACGGTGGGGTTGTTGACCGCCCCGGCCGGGCCGGGTGCCGGCGATCGGTCCGTCGAGCTGAGATCGACCGCCCAGCCGTTGGAAACCACCATGAAGAGCCCGATCGTGGCGACCACCGATCCGCGCCCCTTCGACGCGTGCGAGGACATTCCGTTCGACGTCATCCAGCGGCTCGGGCTGGGCTTCACGCCGCCCGAACACGAGGACGGGCTGCGCTGCCACTTCGACGCCGGGAACTATCAGGTGGCCGTCGAGCCGATCATCTGGCGCACCTACGAGCAGTCGCTGCCCGCCGACGCGGTCGAGACGACAATCGCGGGTCACCGCGCCGCGCAGTACTGGGTGCTCAAGCCGACCTACCACAACAGCTACTGGTTCTACTCCTGCATGGTCGTGTTCAAGACCAGCTACGGGGTGCTGCAGCAGGCGCTGTACTACTCGACCGTCTACTCCAATCCCGAGGTCGATTGCATGCAGACCAACGCGCAACGCGCCAACGACCTCGCGCCGTATTACAAGTTCTGATTCAATCGCGTGGCCCCGGCCGCGTTGTCAGCCAACGGCGGCGCGGACCCGGGCGGCGGCCGCGGCCAGCGCCGCGTCGTCGTGCACCGGTGCCCCCAACGGGGCCTGCACCGGCAACTCCACCCAGCTCTTGCAGCCGCCGTATTCCGCAGCCCGGATCATGCGCACCGGCTCGAGCAGAGGGCTCACCGACACCACCAGGACGGCCAGCTTGTGCTTAGGACGAAAGTCGAGCCGGTCGGCGCGCACCGAGTCGGCGGTCCAGATGTGCAGGTCTTCGATCGCCGCGAGGCCGTCCGGGTGCTCAACCGGCACCGCCGCAACAACTTTCGCGGCGGCCCGGATCACCAACTGTTCGTCGGTGCTGTCGGCGGCGGCGGGTGCCAGTAGGTCTTGATGCTCGGGGCGCACCCGCTCGGCGTGGCTGTGCGCGACCGTGGGGAACAACAGGAATTCGCGCGCGGCCAGCTCGAATCGCTTCTCCCCGATGCCGCCCTTGCGCAGCAATACCCGCTGGCGGCCGTCCAGCAGGGCATGCACGGCGGCGCTCCACTCCTTGAGCGCGGGAATTGTTGTCACGACGGTCATTTCGCTCCCGCCATCCGCGCCACGACCTCGGGCCGACGTAACGGCGGAACCGTCTTGGGCGGCTGACGCCGCGGCGGCAGCTGCCCCAGCAACCGCGTCGTCGTCTCGGTGACCTCGGCAACCGCCGCCTCGAACGCATCGACATTCGCGGCGGAGGGGTGGGTGATGCCGCTGACCTTGCGCACATATTGGCGGGCCGCCGCCGCGATTTCCTCGGCGGTGGCCGCTGGCTGCAGGCCGCGCAGTTCGGTGATGTTCCGGCACATGTTTTCCACGATAAGCGCTGCTCGGCGCCGCCGCCTCCCGGTGCATGCGGCTGAGGCGGCCGCCCGACGGCGCCGGGCGACTGGCTACGGTGAGGTGATGACCGACGAGATCCTGCTGATCGACACCGACGAACGAGTGCGCACCCTGACCCTCAACCGGCCCCAGTCGCGCAACGCGCTGTCTTCGGCTTTGCGGGACCGCTTCTTCGGCGCATTGGCCGACGCCGAAACCGACGACGCGGTCGACGTCGTCATCGTCACCGGCGCCGACCCGGTGTTCTGCGCGGGACTGGATCTCAAGGAACTGGGTGGCTCCTCGGCGCTTCCAGACATCTCGCCGCGGTGGCCGGCGCTGACCAAGCCGGTGATCGGGGCGATCAACGGCGCCGCGGTGACCGGCGGGCTGGAGTTGGCGTTGTACTGCGACATCCTGATCGCCTCGGAGAACGCCCGGTTCGCCGACACGCACGCGCGGGTGGGCCTGCTGCCCACCTGGGGTCTGAGCGTGCGGTTGCCGCAGAAGGTGGGGGTCGGGCTGGCCCGGCGGATGAGCATGACAGGGGACTACCTGTCCGCCGGCGACGCGCTGCGCGCCGGCCTGGTGACCGAGGTCGTGCCGCACGACCAGCTGCTTCCCGCCGCCCGGGCGGTGGCGGCGTCGATCGTCGGAAACAACCAGGACGCGGTGCGGGCGCTGCTGGCGTCCTATCACCGCATTGACGACGCGCAGACCAGCGCGGGGCTGTGGCAAGAAGCGACCGCGGCCCGGCAGTTCCGGACCAGCGGGGACGACATCGCCGCCAACCGGGAGGCCGTGCTCCAACGCGGGCGCTCGCAGGTGCGCTGACGTCGATCTGCGCCAGTCCGCCCCGGGAGCCCGGCCGACCCCATACGATCAGCTGATGCATGCGGTCGTCGGAATCGCCGTGAGGCTGCTGGTCGGCCTGACGCTGGCGGCCGCATCGGCGATCGCGGCGTTCGCGCCGCACGCGGGCGCGCTGCCGCCCCCGGGATTTCCCAACCTCGACGCCTTCACCGCCGTCCCGGCCGACGGCTATCTGGGCAGCGGCGCGCCGGGCAGCGCGCCGCGGGTCAGTTTTTCGGCCGGCCCGGCCCTGGTCTGTGACTTCTACGGCGGCCCGCCGCCCGTGCCGCAACCGTCGCAGGACATCAAGTGCAAGGGCGACATGCAAGGCATGGACGACGTCCCCGTCCCCGGCGGCCGTCCGCGACCCGGCGATTGCCTCGTGGGTTCGGTGGACTTCAAGGGACCCGGCTACCAGTTGACCCGCATGTCCTACGGCGGATGCGACGGCAACCCGGCCCCGCTGCCGGCCGGCGGCAGAACGCTGGGGCCGGGCCAGAAGCTGACCTACCTCAACGTCACTTGCGCGGTGGGGACCGACGACCTCGTCGCCTGCCTGGACACCACCAGTGGCGACCACGGGTTTGTGGTGCAGCGCTCGGGAAGCTGGGCGTTCTAGTCGAGGCGTTCGAGGGCGGCGACCAGCGACGCCACCGCGTCGTCGATCGAGCCGCTGGTCGAGTAGCCGGCCGCCAGCCGGTGCCCACCGCCGCCGAAACCGGACGCGACCGACGCCAGGTCCACAGCGGCCTTGGCGCGCATCGACACCGACCACTGCCGCGGCGCGACCTCCTTGAACACCGCGGCCACCTCCGCCTGCTGCGTGGTCCGCACGATGTCGACGATGCTCTCGACTTCCTCCGGGCGTGAACCGACCCAATCCTGGTGGGCGACAACGGCATACACCAGCCCCAAGCCGCCCGCGGCGTCGGGCACCAGCTGGGCCGAGGCCAGCACCCGCGACAGCAGCGGCAGCCATCCGAACGGGTGGCTGTCCATCAGGGTGCGGCTGATCGCGGCATTGTCGACGCCGCCATCGACCAGCCGGGCGGCCAGCCGCAGGGCGCGCCCGCTGGCCCAGCGGAACGAGCCGGTGTCGGTGGTCAGCCCGGCGTAGATGCAGTGCGCGACGTCGGAATCGATGGGCTTGCCCCAGGCGTCGAGGATGTCGGCGACCATCATCGTGGTCGAATCGGCTGACACATCAATGAAATTGGCGGTGCCGAACACGTCGTTGGAGGCGTGATGGTCGATGACCAACACCTCGTCGGCCGCCACCGCCAGGCCGCTCAACGCGCCCAGCCGCTTGACGCTCGGAACGTCAACGGTGACAACCAGATCGGCGTCGCGACGCATCGCGTCCGGACTGACCAGCAGCCGGCAGCCGGGCAGCGACGCCAACGACTCGGGCAGCCCCGCCGGCTCGGCGAAACCGACCTCCACCCGCTTGCCGCACTTGTCCAGCACCAGCCCCAGCGCCAGCCCGGCGCCGATGGTGTCGGCGTCGGGGTGCACGTGTGCGATCACCGCGACGGTGTCGGCGCCCGACAGCAATTCGGCCGCACCCGCGGCGTCGACACGCGCCCCCACCCTGGAGCCGCCCAGTTCAGTATTCGCGTTGGTCGTCGTCACGGACACTCCCGTCGAAGGCGGGCTCCACGCCCGATCCGCTATCCCGGTATGGGTCGGCCTCCCCGGCCGGCTTGGCGCCCGAACGAACCCGCGCCAGATCTGCGTCCGCTGCACGCGCACGCGCCAACAACTCGTCCATCCGCTGCACGTTGTCCGACGTGGTGTCGCGGGCGAACGTCAGTGTGGGCGTGAAGCGCACGCCGGTGCCGGCCCCGACCATCGTGCGCAACGCCCCCTTGGCCCGTTCCAGGGCGGCCGCGGCGGCACCGTAATCCGGCTCGTCCTCCAGCGTGCGTCCCATCACCGTGTAGAACACCGTCGCATCGTGCAGATCCGCGGTCACCTTCGCGTCGACGATGGTGACCCCCTCCAGCCCGGGATCCTTGATCTCGAACTCGATCGCCGAGGCGACGATCGTGTTGATCCGCTTGGCCAAACGGCGCGCCCGGGCCGGGTCGGCCATCAGGTGCGCTCTTTCTGGACCAACTCGTAGGACTCGATGATGTCGCCTTCCTTGAGGTCGGAGTACCCCAGCGTCATACCGCACTCGAAGCCCTCGCGGACCTCGGTCACGTCGTCCTTCTCCCGGCGCAGCGAGGTGATCGAGAGGTTGTCGGTGACCACGATGTTGTCCCGCAGCAACCGCGCCTTGGCGTTGCGGCGCACGATGCCGCTGCTGATCATGCAGCCGGCGATGATGCCCACCTTCGAGGACCGGAAGATCGCCCGGATCTCGGCGCGACCCAACTGGTTCTCCTCGTAGATCGGCTTGAGCATGCCGCGCAGGGCCTTCTCGATCTCGTCGATCGCCTGGTAGATCACCGAGTAGTAGCGGATCTCCACGCCCTCGCGGTTGGCCAGCTCGGTGGCCTTGCCCTCGGCACGCACGTTGAAGCCGATGATCACCGCGTCCGAGGCCGACGCCAGGTTGACGTTGGTCTCGGTGATGCCACCGACACCGCGGTCGATGACGCGCAGCGCCACCTCGTCGTCGATCTGGATGCCCATCAGGGCCTCTTCGAGCGCCTCGACCGTACCGGCGTTGTCGCCCTTGAGGATCAGGTTGAGCTGGCTGGTTTCCTTCAGCGCCGAGTCCAGGTCCTCCAGGCTGATCCGCTTGCGGGAACGCGCCGCCAGCGCGTTGCGCTTGCGCGCGCTGCGCTTGTCGGCGATCTGGCGGGCGATGCGGTCCTCGTCGACGACCAGTAGGTTGTCGCCCGCGCCGGGCACCGAGGTGAAACCGATGACCTGCACCGGCCGCGACGGCAGCGCCTCTTCGACGTCGTCGCCGTGCTCGTCGACCATGCGGCGCACCCGGCCGTAGGCGTCGCCGGCGACCACCGAGTCGCCGACCCGCAGCGTGCCGCGCTGCACCAGGACAGTGGCGACCGGACCGCGACCGCGGTCCAGGTGCGCCTCGATCGCCACACCCTGGGCCTCCATGTCGGGGTTGGCCCGCAGGTCCAAGGCGGCGTCGGCGGTCAGCAGCACCGCCTCGAGCAGCTGCTCGATGTTGGTGCCCTGCTTGGCGGAGATGTCGACGAACATGGTGTCGCCACCGAAATCCTCTGCCACCAAGCCGTATTCGGTGAGCTGCCCGCGGATCTTGGCCGGGTCAGCACCCTCGACGTCGATCTTGTTGACCGCCACCACAATCGGCACGTCGGCCGCCTGGGCGTGGTTGATGGCCTCCACCGTCTGCGGCATCACACCGTCGTCGGCGGCGACCACCAGGATGGCGATGTCGGTGGCCTTCGCACCGCGGGCACGCATGGCGGTGAACGCCTCGTGACCAGGGGTGTCGATGAAGGTGATCGGCCGTTCGACGCCGTCGTGTTCGACGGTCACCTGGTAGGCACCGATGTGCTGGGTGATGCCACCCGCCTCGGCCTCGCGCACGCTGGCGTTCCGGATGGTGTCCAGCAGTCGCGTTTTACCGTGGTCGACGTGACCCATCACGGTCACCACCGGCGGCCGGGTCTGCAAGTCTTCCTCGCCGCCCTCGTCCTCGCCGTAGGTCAGATCGAAGGACTCCAGCAGCTCGCGGTCCTCGTCCTCGGGGCTGACGACCTGGACGACGTAGTTCATCTCGCTGCCCAGCAGCTCGAGCGTCTCGTCGCCGACCGACTGCGTGGCGGTGACCATTTCGCCGAGGTTGAACAGCGCCTGCACCAGCGATGCCGGGTTGGCGTTGATCTTGTCGGCGAAGTCGCTCAGCGACGCGCCACGGGCCAGCCGGATGGTCTCGCCGTTGCCGTGCGGCAACCGGACACCACCGACGACGGGCGCCTGCATGTTCTCGTATTCGGCGCGTTTCGCCCGCTTCGACTTGCGGCCGCGTCGCGGCGCACCGCCGGGACGGCCGAAAGCGCCGGCGGCACCGCCACGCTGGCCGGGACGGCCGCCGCCGCCACCGCCACCGGGACGGCCACGAAAATTGCCGCCGCCTCCGGGTGGTGCGCCGACTCCGCCGCCACCACCGCCGCCGCGGTAGTTGCCGCCGCCTCCGTCGCGACCGCCGGGACCACCGGGACGGCCACCGCCGGGACGCGGGGCGCCGGGCCGGGCCGGGCGACCCGGCCCGATGCCCAAACCTCGCGCCCCGCGGGTCGGCAACAACCCGTTCTCGTCGGCGCAACCGGTCGACCGGCCCATCCCGCGCCCGCAGGCGCCCCGCCCAGGAGCGCCCCGGCCGGGCGCGCCGCGTCCCGGCGGCGCTTCCCCGGGCAACATGCCGCCCCGACCCGCGGGTGCCGGAGGGCCGGGTCGCCCGGCCCGGCCCGGCGCCCCGCGTCCCGGCGGTGGCCGTCCCGGTGGTCCCGGCGGTCGCGACGGAGGCGGCGGCAACTACCGCGGCGGCCGTGGTGGGCGTCGCCGTCGCTTCGCCGTTGCCGACCGCGCTGCCGATGGCATTGTCGAGGGCCGTGTCGAGTGATTTTTCAGCGGCCCTGGCGGCGGGCGCCTTGGCCGCGGCTTTCGCGGGAGCCTTCTGGGCGGCCTTGCCGCCGCCGAAGGACTCGCGCAGCCGGCGAGCCACCGGGGCTTCCACCGTCGACGATGCGGACTTAACGAATTCGCCCTGATCATTCAGTCGGGCGAGGACTTCCTTGCTGGTGACACCGAGTTCCTTAGCCAACTCGTGTACGCGGGCCTTACCTGCCACTACATCTCCTGTCTATGAGGCGACAGTCGTGGGGCCGCGCCTCGGGTTTAGCTATGACGCATTGTCATCGGGACTTCACGGTGTGCTCATGTTCTTTGCTACCTGTTCTGTTGCCGGGCGCTCGGGCGCACAGAGGAACTCTATGTGCTCGACCACCGCGGATGTATCCGGTGAACCGGTGATGCGCAGCGCTTTGGTGAAAGCCCGCCGCCGGATTGCCTGTTGCACGCACTGCGGCCCGGGATGCACCCATGCACCCCGCCCCGGCAGGCTCTTGCCCGTGTCAACGATCACGGCGAAGTCGCCGTTCCCGTTCGGCACAGCCACCACTCGAAGCAGCTCGACGGCCAGCTCTCGCTTCCGGCACCCGACACAAGTCCGTACGGGTCCACCCGCATGACGGTGCGCCAGGGCCGAAGGTTCGCGCTGGATCACGGTTAAGTCTAGCGTCACCGAATCGATGGTCAGAACCGCCCGAGGGTGTGCAGCTGCGGCCTGCCGGACCGCTAGCGGTCGTGGGCCATTCCGTGGGTGGCACCGTGTTCGGACTGGCTCTCCGAATGACCCCCGGAACCGCCCGGCGAGTCCCCACGGATGTCGATGCGCCACCCGGTGAGCCGGGCCGCCAGGCGCGCGTTCTGGCCCTCTTTGCCGATGGCCAGCGACAGCTGGAAGTCGGGTACCACCACGCGTGCGGCGCGGGCCGCCTGGTCGATGATCGAGACCGACACCACCTTCGCCGGCGACAGCGCGTTGGCTACGAAGCGCGCGGGGTCGTCGTCGTAGTCGATGATGTCGATTTTCTCGCCGGAGAGCTCGCTCATCACGTTGCGGACCCGCTGCCCCATCGGACCGATGCAGGCGCCTTTGGCGTTCAGGCCGGGAAGGTTGGACTTCACCGCGATCTTGGAGCGATGGCCGGCCTCTCGCGCCACGGCGACGATCTCCACCGACTCGTCGGCGATCTCGGGGACTTCCAGCGAGAACAACTTGCGGACCAGGTTCGGGTGGGTCCGCGACAGGGTGATCAGCGGTTCTCTGGCCCCGCGGGTCACCCCGATGACGTAGCACCGCACGCGGTTGCCGTGCTCGTAGCTTTCGCCCGGCACCTGCTCGGCTGCCGGGATCACGCCCTCGGAGGCCTTCGTCTCGGTGCCCATCCGGACCACGACCAGGCCGCGGGCGTTGGCCCGGCTGTCGCGCTGGATCACACCGGCGACGATCTCCCCCTCGCGGGTGGAGAACTCGCCGTAGGTCCGCTCGTTTTCGGCGTCGCGGAATCGCTGCAGCATGACCTGGCGGGCGGTGGTGGCGGCGATGCGCCCGAAACCCTCGGGGGTGTCGTCCCATTCACTGATGACGTTGCCGTCTTCGTCGGTCTCCCGGGCCATCACCCGGACGACTCCCGTCTTGCGGTCGATTTCGATCCGCGCGTCGTTCTGATGGCCTTCGGTGTGCCGGTACGCGGTGAGCAGCGCCGACTTGATCGTCTCGAGCAGCTCGTTGACCGAGATGCCGCGATCCACCTCGATGGCGTGCAGCGCGGCCATGTCGATGTTCATGCTCCGGTCTCCGTCCTCCGGGCCTGACCCATACTCGCCAGTTCCAGCTCCGCTTGGTTAGGAGGCGAAAACTCCACCTGGACAACAGCTTTCGCAATGTCGCCGAATGGGATCTCGCGCACCGCCCAGTCCCGGCCTGCGCGGATTACCAGCGCGACCGCGCCGTCGGTTGTCGCACCTACCCGGCCGGTCAGCTTCGATCCGTCCGACAGGACGACGTCGACCTTGCGGCCGTGGGCCCGGCGGAAGTGCTTCGCGCTGGTCAGGGGGCGGTCCACGCCGGGCGAGGAAACCTCGAGCACGTAGTGGTCGGAGATGGCGTCCAAGCCGTCGAGCAATGCCGATGCCGAGCGGGAAAGCGTGGCTGCGGTGTCCAGGTCGAGGCCGTTGTCGCTGTCGGCGATCACCATGATTCGGGGTGGGTGGGCCCGGGCGTCGATGACCACGTCTTCGATGTCGAAGCCGGCGCGCGCAAACTCTCCACCGAGTAGCTCGATCACCTGCGTCTGCGACGGTAGCCCGGTGGTCACGGCGAGCTCCTCATCTTGAGTTGTCCGGTCATCTGGCGGATGTCGGCACCCCGATGGCTTCGCAGGCGACTTCCGGTGTCCCGGCGGAGGAGCACCCGTGCCGGCCGTTTGCTGTCGGTGGCCGCCCTCTGCGAGAACCAGCTATCCACGATACGCCAGGATTCGCGGTTGACG
>NZ_LZMB01000402.1 GCF_001673555.1 Mycobacterium sp. 1165178.9
AGAGATCGCGGGCGTCGCGCACCAACCGGATGGTGCCGCCCAAGGCGTGGTAGTCCTCACCCACGGCGCCGGCGGTAACCGGGATGCGGTTCTGCTGCAACAGGTTTGCGACGAGTGGGCGCGCCGCGGCTGGCTGGCGGTGCGCTACAACCTGCCCTACCGCCGGCGCCGGCCCAGTGGGCCGCCCTCTGGTTCCACCGCGACCGACCGGGCCGGCATCGTCGAGGCGATCACGGTGTGCCGCGGCCTTGCCGACGGCCCGCTGATCGCAGGTGGGCATTCCTATGGCGGTCGGCAGACCTCCATGGTGGTTGCGGCCGCGGAGGCCGTGGTGGACGCGCTGACGCTGTTCTCCTATCCGGTGCATCCCCCGGGCAAGCCCGAACGCGCCCGCACCGAGCACCTGCCGGACATCACGGTGCCGACGGTGTTCACGCACGGCACGTCGGACCCGTTCGGCACTCCCGACGAGTTGCGGGCCGCCGCCGCGTTGATCACCGGGACGACCGCCGTCGTCGAGATCGCCAGTGCCCGACACGATCTGCGGTCCAAGACGTTGAACGTCCCGGCGTTGGCCGTCGATGCCGCCCTGCAGTTGCTGGGGCGGAATTAGACAGTCCAAACTGGACAGTTTTAACTGTCTACTTTAGGATGGTCGCGTGGATGGCGTCAGCGATTCCGCGGCAGCGGCGGCACGCGATATCCGGGTGGTGTTCAGCCGGCTCCGGCGCCGGTTGAGGAACATCGCGGTCGACGGTTTGACTCCGTCGCAGACCGCGGTGCTCACCCGGCTGTGGAAGGACGGGCCGTCGTCGGCGAGCGCACTGGCCGGTGCGGAACAGGTACGACCCCAGTCGATGGCTGCCATCCTGGCTGCCCTGGGCCAACGCGGGCTCGTCAAGCGCGCGCCGGACCCGAATGACGGCCGGCGCCAAGTGGTCTCACTGACCCCGGCGGGGATAAAGCGTGCCGAAAGCGATCGCAGAGCCCGCGAGGAGTGGCTGGCCCGCACCATTCACGAGCGCTACACAGAGTCCGAGCGGCGCGCCATCGTCGACGCGTTGTCGCTGCTTGAGCGCTTGACCGAACAATAAGAGACACGAAAGGACGGAATTGCAATGGAATTGGGTTTGCATTTCATCGACTTTCTGCCCGGGGACCCAGCCAGGCTGGGCCCGACGCTGGCCGACGCGGCCAAGGCCGCCGAACAAGGCGGGGCCACACTGTTCACTCTCGCCGACCACTTCTTCCAAATGGAACAGCTTGGTCCGGCCCAGGATCCGTTCCTCGAGGGTTACACATCGCTGGGTTTCCTGGCCGCCCAGACGACCACGATCGAGCTGGCCCTTTTGGTTACCGGGGTCACCTACCGCTATCCCGGCGTGCTGGCCAAAGCGGTCACCACCCTGGACGTGCTGTCGCAGGGCCGATCGGTGTTGGGTCTCGGCGCGGCCTGGTACGAACGCGAGCACACCGCGCTGGGCATTCCGTATCCGCCATTGAGCGCCCGCTTCGAAATGCTGGAGGAAACGCTGCAGATCTGCCGGCAGATGTGGAGCGAGGACGACGGGGCCTACACCGGCACGCACTACCGGCTGAACGAGACGATCTGTGAGCCGCAGCCGATTCGGCGTCCTCCGATCCTGATCGGCGGGGACGGTGAAAAGAAGACGCTGCGCCTGGTCGCGCAGTACGCCGACGTCTGGAACAGCATGTCCAACAACGTCGAAGAGCTCGAGCACAAGATCAAGGTGTTAAACCGGCACTGCGAGACGGTGGCTAGGAATCCGAGTGACATCCGCAAGACGTCCGGCGGTCTGACCGGTACCGATCCCTTCGGCGACACTGACGAGTTCCTGAAGACGGTCGAACGCTACGCCGCGCTTGGCGTCGACATGATCAATATCGGCCCACTTCCCGGCAATCCGGATCCGGTCGGCTTCATTCGCCGCCTGGGCGACGAGGTGATTCCGCGGCTCGCCGAGATGGGCTGACGGTTGGTGGTTTACCCGGGGTAGCGGGAATAGCAGGCGTCCACGTTGCCGGTCACGCCGCCGCGGAATGCCGCGATACGAGTGAAACCGGCCGGCACACTGGTGCCGTCGGCGTCACTGGCGACCAGGTGGTTGGTGAGCAGGCCGGCAACCGCTTCGTCGAGATCACCTGCGGTGAGCAGCAATTGGTTGTGCGATGGGAGGTCGATCGGCTCGGCCATCTTGCGATGCGCCACACCGGTCAGGCATGCGGTCCGCAGCGCGGTCCATGGGCTCTGCATCGCCAGACCACGCTCGTGCTGCACCGCCAACGCGTATCTCGACATCACGACGGACAGAGCGGTGTCGTCGCCTTGCGGCAGGGTGTGTTGCTTCTCGTCGGCGACCGTGCCCATGGCGGCGAGCCCGGGCAGGTCGACTGCGATGGTGTTGGTGCCCGGACAGTATGACGCCGGCGGCGTCGCCTTGGCGTCCGGGCAATCGGCCGGCTGGTACGACAGGGCCGGCGGGTTGGCCGGGGCGAAGATCTTTCCCAGCAGCTCCATCAGATTCGACAACGTGTCCTTGTTGATCGGCACCTCACCGGTCTCCGTTGCCCCGGAGTTGTCGACCCGCAAGGCGTTTGGCAAATCGCCGCGGCGCTTCTCGATTTCGTTGCGGTTGATGGCCGCGCACGCCGAGGCGCCGTTGAGGAAACCCATCTGGAACGCGCTGACGCGGTCCAGGGCCGAACCGTGCGCGTCGTCGTTTTGCGTCTCGCTGTCCATCACCGGGTCACGGGTGGTGATGATCCCGGCCAGCACGTGGTCGAGCCCATCGGCGGTGCTGAGTGTGAAGCGCGGCGACTTGCCGTCGGCGACCCAGTACATGTAGACGCCCGCGAAGCAGTCGGCCTGCTGCTCGCGGATGATGGTCGCGTCCCGTCTGGTCACCAGCTTCGCCATCTGCTGCAGCGCATGGCCGAATTCGTGTGCCAGCACACCGGTCACGGACATGTCCCCGAAATACTTCTGCGCGAGGGGCATGAATACGCCGCGGTCCCAGGCGATCAGGTTGCATCTGCCGGTGTAGAAGGCGTTGACGAGCTTGTAGGTGTCGTTGTGGCACACGATCGGGCTGTTCGGATCGGTTGAGTCGTAAGACACCATCTTGCTGACCGGAACGAACTTGCCCTTCAGCGATTGGTCGTACACCGACTGCCAGTAGTCCTCGATGTCGTTGACCGACAGCAGCGCCAAAGTGTCGATCGGCCCGTTGTCGGTGTTGAGCACCTTGCCTTTGGGACTGGGTGCGTTCGAACGGGTTCCGCTGGGCCCGTTGGTCGCCGGCAGACCACCGACCAGAAAGGGGTCGTTGAGCATCGACAGCGCACGCCCGCCGACGAACGTCGTGCAACCGGCGACCACAAGCACCGCCGCCGCCCACACGAGTGCCGACCTGAGCGCATGGCTATTCATGACCAACCCCATCCCGACCGGCTACAGGACACAGCAAGGAAATTCATCCTAGAGGCAGTGAACCTACACGGCAGCAGGAATCGAGAGACCCAGCAAACATGTGACTTGCGGCAAGGCACTAGAAGGGTGGTGCGTCGCCGTCGCCGTCGGGCGGTGGGGCGGGGCCGGAGTAGGCGGCCTCGCGTTCGTGAGGTTTCGGTTGGCGGTCATGGTGGTTCTGCCGCCGTTCGGTGGCGATGCGTGCGGCCCGGTTCTGGGCTCGGGTGCGCTTGCGTCGAGGCATCATCGCGGTGCGGTCGCCGCAGGGGTCTGGTCTTGGCGGGGCGGGCGGAGGAATGTCTCCCGTGGGCGCACAAAGGCTGGGAAACAGCAACGCGCTACCTGGCGTGGTGACGTAGGTGTTCCCGTCGGGCAGCGTCCAGACGATCGTGCCGTCGGCCAGCTGGCGGTCGCGCCAGCCCCAAAACGTCTTCATCAGATGATGCAGCCGGCATAGGGCCTTCAAATTCGACGCATGCGTCGGGCCGCCATCGGCATGCGGAACCGTATGGTCGAGGTCGCATTCGGTGGCCGGGCGGTCACAACCCGGCGCCCGGCACGTCAGATCCCGGCAGCGCACAAAGTCGGCCAGTGTGGCCGACGGGGCATAGCGAGGTTCGGCGCCTGTCGGCGTCGTTAGTGGTACCAGCCGCGCCGACTTGGCTAGCTCGGTGAGCACCTCGGCCGGGATGAGTCCCTCGAGGCCGGGCAGGACACCCGGCGTCGATACCCTGCCCTCCACGCTGGCCTGCTCAGCGATCACATGGATCACCACGCTGCTGCGGGGTGTGACAGCGCTCGGCGCCGCCGCCGCGCAGTCGGCACGTCCACAGCCGCACACCAGCCGCTCGCCCCCGGCGGCCAACGCCCCTAACGCATCCGCACGCCGCTGCGTGACGCTGCGGGGATCGGCGTCGCACACCGTGGCGGCCAACTGGTCGAGCCGCCGGTCCAGCGCTAGGCCGTCGGGGCCCAAGACGCTGCCGGTCACCCAGGCCATCCCCGACTCATTGGCGAGTACATCGACGTGGCGATCGGCGACCGCGTCCTTGGCGCGGCGCACCGCGTCGGCATCCACGACGGCCACCACCCGGTCCACCGCGGCGGCCAGCCCACCACGGGTCAGCGACGGGCGCCGCGACAGCAGCACCGCCACCCGCGCGTCGACCCGAGCCAGCACCTCGGCATCGGTGATCAGATCGGTGCGAAACACGATGGTTTGAAACGCTCGGTAGTCGATATCGCCGGCCTGAAAAACCTTGCCCACCTGGGGCAGCCGATCCCGCATCGCCATGGCATAGCGCAAATAGCTGTGGCCCATCGCCGCAGTGCACCCCAACGCCGCACCCAACTGCGCGGCCACGGCATCCCACGCGTCTGCCGACCAGTCCGCGCGCTCCCCCGACTCGCGGCAGCGCAACATCAGCAATTCACCGGCGGCCACCAGTCGCTCGGCGGCCGCCCGCGCCTCCGCGCGCCCCGCCTCGCGCACCCGGTCGAGCAGCGCGGCCGACTGCGGGGTCTCCCGCGACGCATACCACCATTCGAACATATATTCGATACTAGCGCGTCCCACCGACTCGAACTCCTTGCCAAGGGTCGCAAGTTGTGGATAACGGGGCTACGGCTGGAAGGTTGTGGTCGTCTGAGGCAACGGACCTGCTTTACGGCAACCACGAGCACCTGTCTACGGCTGCATCGTTCGACGGCCTACCTCGACCGCAAGTCCTGCCACTCAAGACGGCCCGTCACGGCACCCGGGTGCGGTGCCTCTTGTTGTGCGGCGGCACACCGTTGACCCCACCGATCGACTCCGCGTAGCTGCCGACGGCGAACCCCACGCCGGAACCCATGACCGCCAACGCATCCCGGTTGATGTTGTCGACGGTATCGCGAGTGCTCTGGAAGTTCGGGTCGAACGCCACGCCGGCCTGGCCGCCCCACAAGCGGGCCTGGACGGGGGTTTTGGGCTGCGAGGCTCCCGTGGTCATGCCCCCGACGGGCACGCCCGCAATCATGAAGGGGTGATAGTCGGCCCTGGTGTCCAACGGCATGTCCGCGGGCCGCTTGCCGGCAAGGTTCAGATAACCGGCGAGGGTGCGTTCGATGCCGGCCGAGCCCTCGGGCACATCGGCGGCGGAGACGCCGGGTCCGGGCGGGCCGGACTGATCGCCGTCGTCGGTGAAGAATCCGGCATTGGGCGAACCGAGCATCGTGAAGTTCAGGTACAGCGCGATGTCGTTGAGCTGCGCACGGTCCATGCCGAACACGTAATCCAAGACGCCGTTGCGGCCGTCCTCATCGGCGCCCCAGAACACGAACCGCACCGCGTTGTTCACCGGCGCCAGCGGGCCCAGTTGCAGCGCCGTCTCCAGCACGGCGGCCACCCCGGAGCCGCCGTCATTGATCCCGGGCCCGGCGCGCGAGGCGTCCAGATGCGCACCCACTACCACTACGTCGTTGGCCGACCCGGACTTGGTCTGCGCCACAACGTTTCGGGAGGTGATCTTGACGTTCTGCGCATCCAGCACCAGTCGTATCGGTGCGGTCGCGCCCGCCAGCGCGGCGGCGCCGGAGGATCCCAGCACGGCGACCGGCACGGTCAACTGTTTGAAGTAGCCGGTGGTGAACAAAGTGGGTGGAGCTCCCCGCCCGGTCGGGGAGCTGAGCACGATCACCGCACTCGCGCCCTTGGCCACCGCGCTGTTCTGTTTGTCGACCACCGAACACTGGGCGTCGTCGACGACGGCGATCGCACCCTTGGGCACCATGGCCGGGTAATCGTTGGCCCTGCAACCCGACGGCTGCGCCGGACGAATCGGCTGTCCGGTCAGTCCGCCGGGCGGTGTCTGGACCAGCAGCGAGGCCTGGTCAACCGGATAGCTGCGGCCCGCGACGGTCACCGTCGGCTTCCCCAAAGAAACGGTGTAGAGCCGGTCGAACTGGGGTGTCTGAACGTCGAAGCCCTTGTTGCGCAGCGTTTTAGCGACATAGTCCACGCTGGCGTCGAAGCCCGGCGTCCCGTCCGCACGGTTGCCGCCGTTGGCGTTGGCGATGTTCTCTAAGGCACGTAGATGGGTCAGCATGCCCTCGGCAGTCACCTTCTTGGCCAGGCTGTGCCCAAGGTCCGGTGTCGTTGTCGGCAGCGCCAGCCGCGTCGAGGAACAACCGGCCGTCACGGCGATCAGCAGCAGAGTCGCGCCCAGCCGGGAGATCATGATTTGACGAGCACGTGCCGGGTGCGGTCCGCCATGACGGGAACGCCGTTGTGGCCGCCGAGGTCTTGCGCGTAGAGACCGATCGCGTAAGCCACGCCGCCACCGTTGATCCCCAACGCGGTGCGGTCGACGTGGTCGAGAGTGTCGGTTTTCTGGTGGTAATTGGGGTCGAACGGTTGATCGGCGGTGCCGCCCCACAACTTGGCCTGCTCGGCGGACATCTTGCCCTCGGCGCCCGAGAACAGACCGCCGGCCGGAATCCCCGCCAGGGTGAATCCGTCGTAGTCAGACCGGCCGTCGAACGAGGTGTCCTGCGCGGTCTTTCCTGCCTTCTTCAAGTAAGCGACCAGTGTTCGTTCGATGCCTGCCGAACCCTCGGGCACCACCGGCTGGCCGCGGGCGTCCGCCGGCAGCGACTGGTCGCCATCGTAGGTGAAGTAACCGGGATTCGGCGACGCGAGCATGTCGAAGTTCAGGTACAGTGCGATGTTCTTGAGCGCCGTCAAGTCCAGGGACTCGACATAGTTGCGTGACCCGATCAGCCCGAGTTCCTCTGCGCCCCAGAAGCCGAACCGCAGCGCGTTGTGCACCGACGGCGAACTTCCCAGCCGCACAGCGGTTTCCAGCACCGCCGCCACACCCGATCCATTGTCGTTGATGCCCGGCCCCTCCGGCACGCTGTCCAGGTGCGCCCCCGCCATCACCACGTCGGTCGTCGATCCGGTTTTGGTCTGCGCAATCACGTTGCGCGCCCGGAAGCTTTGGGCGCTGGCATTGAGCTTGATCGTGGCGGGTCCCGGCTGACCGCGCAACTGCAGCCCCACCGATCGGGTCACGCTCAGCACGGGAATCTTCACATCGGTGGTCGGCCCCAGCGTTCCGCCCATCTGTTGTTCGTCGACGTTGTCGGCGATGATCATCGCCACGGCGCCGCGCTGTGCAGCGGCCTCTTCCTTCTGAGCGAACGGGCAGGTGCCGCGATCGACCAGCACCACCGCGCCGTGCACCGGCAGGTTGGCGTAATCGGAGGCCGCGCAGGCGAGGTTGTTCGCCGGCGCGGCGACCAGCGGCCCGCTCACGCCGTCCGGCGGAGTGCCCAGGCTGAAGTCCAGTGCGTGCGCCTCCACCGGCTTGCCGCCGACGGTGACGTCCGGCTTGTCGCCGTGAAACACTCGCGCCGAGAATTCCGGCGTTTGCACATCAAATCCACTGCCGCGCAGAACGTTTGCCACGTAGTCGACGCTGGCCTCATATCCGGGCGTACCCACCGCCCGGGTGCCATTGTTGGCGTTGGCGATGTCTTGCAGCTTGGACAGGTGTGCCATCATCGCGTCCGTCGTGACCTTGTCGCGCAACGCGGAGGCGAATTCGCCCGCGACGGGGTGCGTTTGCTGCGAGCCAGACGACGGATGGAAGCAGCCGGTCGAGAATGCGGTCAGGGCGACTACGGCGAGCAACGCCGGAATCGCCGTGGATTTGTTCACCATCGCGCCCCAGGTTAGACCGCGGCCCAGGCGGCCGGGTTCGGGACACGGCGGTATCAAACATGCAGTGCGCTGAAGGGCGCAACAGGGATGTTGCGCACCACGAACCAGGCCAGGACCAACGACAGTGTCACGACGGCCGCCCAACGCCGGTGCTGCCAACCGCGGACCCGCCGACCCACCAGGCGCCCGTAGGTCCAGGACACATACGCCCATACCAGCAGCGCGACAGCCGCCAGGCCCAAAGCGTTGAACCTGGCGGCCGCCAAGAGATTGCCGTGCATGAGCGAATACACCATGCGTAAGCTGCCGCATCCGGGGCAGTCGATGCCCAACAATGCCTTGGTGGGACATACCGGCAGCGGGCCGTTCGGGGTGGTCGGATCGCCCGCCCAGATGGCGGCGCACATCAGCGTCGTGGATGCCGCCACCACTAGTGGTGCACCCAGATTCGCGTGCGCCGCCCCCCAGCGGGTCACCATGATTCGAGGCTTAGAACATCGCGGCGAGTGCCGCGTTGGTGTTCGTGTTCAGCGCACCGACCGCCATCAAAATGCCGTAGATGATGCCTACGACGACACCGATGACCGCCGACCAGATCACCCATCTCTTGGCGCTCTCGGCGGACGCTTGCGCTTCGGCGTAGCGTCCCTGCGCCCACAACCCATTGACCTGGCTCGACTTGACGATCGCCACGATTCCGAAGGGAAGACAGCAGAAGAGGGTCGCCAGAATCGACCACACCAGATAGTTATTCGGCGCTTGGCCGGCTGGCTGCTGCGGCGGGTAACCGGGAGACGGCGGCGGATAATCGGGCGGCGGGGGAGGGGGTTGTGTCATGGATTCTCCAGTCAAGAGAAGTTAGCTGACGTAAAGCGGTGCTAACCATACCCGAGCGGGCTCTGATCGGCACCAGCAATGAAAAAATCTCGTTTACGCCGCCCCAGCGCAACCCGTCGGCGATACCGGCGTCTCGCCGAAAGTCTGAATTATCGGCGCGCAGCAACAGAATTCGGGTTCTCTGCGCGACGATGCGCGTACGGCTGTCGTTTCCCTGGTCGTCCGCGATTTGAGCCGAGGAAGGATGCCCACACAGACAATTGCCAACGGAATGTATTGCTTTACCACGACATAGCCCTACTATCCGTGTTTAGAAGCGGCCGTTAAGGAGCCATTCATGTCTGAGTTCAGCAACGCGCTGAGGGCGGCGACCCTAACGACGCTCACCGCAGGTGTGGTGTTAGCGGGCGGAGTCCCTGCGGGCGCGGATCCCGCCACGACCGGGAGCTCGTCGGATATCAATACGCTTGCGGCCTCGCTGTCGAAGGGCTACGGCCTGAACAACTGCACCGCCCAGAACATCGACAGCAGCACACAACTGGCCGTGCTCACCTGCGGGCAGAGCCCCGATCCACGCGGACCGGCACAGGCCAAGTACGTCCTGTTCACCAATGCCGGCCATTTGGCCACCTCGTTCAGGGCCACCATCAACGAGGACGTGCTCATTCCCTGCGGGGACGCCCACCAATCACCCTCGAGCTGGCATAAGGACAGCTCGACCGCTAGCGCCGGTCAGGCGGCCTGCGGCACTTACCGAAACGGCGCTGAGATCATCTGGACCACGGATGCAAAGAACACGTTGAGTTACCTGCGCGCGTCCAACACCGACGTTGCGGCGCTTTACCAATGGTGGCGCGCAAACGGGTGACAGTCCCGCTGCGCCGCAACCGATTCCCCTGAGCCGATATCCGAGAAACGTTCGCCCCTCTTTATTTCCATCAACCGCAGGGAGTCAGGAAAATGTCACATCGGAACACCGCACTGCGAGTCGCGTCGGCCGCAGCTATAACGGGCAGTTTGGCTTTCGCGGGTGTCGGCGCCGCGAACGCTGAACCCAACACCGGCAACGCGACGGACATGAACACGCTGGCCGCCTCGCTGTCGAAGGGCTACGGCCTGAACAACTGCAAGTCGCAGGAGCTGACCGAAACCGGCGAACTGGCCGAACTGGTGTGTGGGCAGAGCCCCGACGCCGCCGGACCCGGCTCCGGCGTCTACGCGCTCTTCTCCAACAGCACGAACTTGGCCTCCGCCTTCAGTTCCACCATCAAAGACGTGTCCCTGGCCGCGTGTGGGGACGCAGGGGCGTCGCCGGGAACGTGGAAACAGAACGGCCAGACGGGCGGCCAGATCGCTTGCGGCACTTACAAGAACTACGCCACGTTGACCTGGACCACCGATGCCAAGAATGTGTTGGGCCACCTGACCGCATCCAATTCAGACGTCAACGCGCTCTATCAATGGTGGCGTACGAACGGCTGACGTCTACAGCTGAGCCACAATCAGATCCGCCACCGCCCGCATCCCGGCTGCGTTCGGATGTAGGGGCGCGGGGCGGCCCGGCAGCCCAATGCCGAGGCGTGCCGGCAGCGTCGTCCATGGCTCTGCCGACCACGCGTGATGCTCGCGACTGGCCGCGCCGGCGTGGATGACTTCGCAACCGGTCGCCGCGGCGGCGTCGGCCGTCATCGTTTCCAGCGTGGCGGCCACGTGCCGGCCCAGGTCGGCATCGGACGGTGCGAGCGGCTCGGCCGGCACGCCCGGCGGCGGCAGCATCGTCAGGTAGTCGACGAAGAGGATCCGTGCCCGCGCCGATCGCTGACGCAGCGCGCGGCCGACCGCGCACAGCGATTCAAACACCGCGTCCAGGGCGCGATCCCGCGCCTGGCGATCCAGCAGTTCGGAGATGCGGTCCCCCAGCAGCGGCAGGTGACGCAGCGGATGCGGCAGTGCCGCGGCGATCAACAGGGGAATGTAGCCGACGTCATTGCCGCCGATGGTCACGGTGACCAGGTCCTCGGTGCCCTCCAGCGCGGCGATTTGCGGTGGTGCGCCGTGTTGCCGCTCGCTGAGCACGTGCTCGGTGGTCGCCCCGGAGAAGGTGACGTCCACCAAGTCGTGCTGGTATCGCTGCGCAATCAGATGCGCGTAGTTGCGTGCGGATCGGCCCGACCAGCGCGGGGCCCCGGCCGCGCGGGGCCGGATGCCGGGACCGGCGGCCATCGAACTACCCAGCGCCACATAGCGACTCATGGCCGCGGGCTCGACGCCTGCGCCCAGAACCGCTTCGGGATCCGTCCGGCGCGGCGCGCCAGATACCCGGCGGTGACGGCGGCGGCCATCGCGGCGGCCATCGCGGCCGGATCGGCGGCCCTGGTCACCGCGGTGGCCAACAGCACGGCGTCGCAACCCAATTCCATCGCCAGGGCGGCGTCGCTGGCCGTTCCGATGCCCGCGTCGAGCACCACCGGAACGCCGGCCCGCGCGACGATCATTTCGATGTTGTGCGGATTGGTGATGCCGAGGCCGGTGCCGATCGGCGAACCCAGCGGCATGACCGCCGCGCAGCCGGCGTCCTCGAGCCGGCGCGCCAGCACCGGGTCATCGTTGGTGTAGGGCAGGACGACAAACCCGTCATCGACCAATTGCTCTGCGGCTCGCACCAATTCGACCGCGTCGGGCAGCAGCGTGCGTTCGTCGGCGATAACCTCTAGCTTGATCCAGTTGGTGTTCAGCGCTTCGCGCGCCAACTGCGCGGTGAGCACCGCCTCGGCCGCGCCGCGGCATCCCGCGGTGTTGGGCAGCGGCGTGATGCCCAGCCGGTTGAGCAGATCGAGCAGTCCGGTGCCGCCGTCGGCGTCGACCCGGCGGATGGCGACGGTGGTCAGTTCCGTGCCCGAGGCCACCAACGCCTGTTCGAGCACCGCGAGGTTGCTCGCTCCCCCGGTTCCCATGATGAGGCGCGACGCGAAGCTGCGGTCGCCGATGGTCAGTTTCGAATCAGCCACCTTGCACCGCCGTCACAATCTCGAGCCGGGCACCGTCGAACAGCTCTGTGGCCCAACGGGATCGCGGTATTACGGCGTCGTCCATGGCCACTGCGACGCCGCGGTCCGGAAGACCCATGGACTGCAGTAGCGCGGCGACCGTGATGTGCGCGTCGACGTCGACCTTTTGCTCGTTGACCACGACGATCATTGGCGTGCTCCCACCGGGGAAAGTTCGGAAACGATCTGTTCTGCCGTCCAGGGCGCCAACAGGAATCCCGACCGGCCGTGGCCGGCGGCGACTAGCGTTCGGCCATCCAGGCGATGCACCAACGGCAGATTATCGGGTGTCATCGGGCGCAGCCCGGCGGCGCACTCGGCCAGCTCGTATTCACCCAGCGCAGGCAGCACCGCGCACGCATCGTCGAGCAGGTCACGCACCCCCGAAACGACAGGGGCGGTGTCGCGTCCGTGTTCGTACTGGGTGGCACCGACCACCACCCCGTCGGCGCGCGGCACCAGGTACACCTGCCGTCCGTGCACCCGGGCGCGAACAACCCGCTGCGGCAACGGCATACAACCCTTGCGCCACCGCAGCCGCAGTACTTCGCCCTTCACCGGGCGCACCGGCAGGCCGGGCCACAACGCCGGCGCGTCTATGCCGTTGGCGATCACCACCGCGTCGGCCTCGACGCGCGACAACTCGTGCACCGGCGGCGCCCACGACACCCCGAGCCGCTCGCACTGTTCGGTCAACGCGTCCAGCACCGCCCGGTTGTCGACGGCCAGCTCGGTGGGCGCCCGAAAACCGTGCCGGATGCCCTGCGCCAGCAGCGGTTCGACATCGCGGGCGGCCGCCTCCCAGACCACCGGGTGCCCCTGGGCGGACAACCACTCCGCGACGGTGCGCAGGTCGGCGGCGTCGGCGCGGTCGACGGCCACCACCAGCGACTCCCGCGCCGTGACAACGTCGGGCGGCAGCCCGTCCAGGAAACCTCCCTCGCGCCACAGCCGCAGCGACTCCAGGCCGAGCCGCAGCAGCCGCTCTTCGCCGGGCCAGCCCTCGCTGTGCGGGGCCAGCATGCCGCCGGCGACCCACGATGCGCCCTTGTGGTCGTTGCGGTGCAGCCGTACCGACCACCCGGCCTGCGCGGCGCGGCGCGCCACCGCGAGCCCGATGACGCCGCCGCCGATGACGGCCAAGGACCCCAGCGGGGGCCCCGAGGGCATCCCGGTCATTCTCGAGCCTCCCTTCGCCGGCATTACCCGGATCAGGTGTGACGGTAAGGGCAGGTCCGGGCGGCTCCGGCTGTGCCCACTCTCAGCCCCGCAGTCGACCGACTACCCGGGACTCCCGTGTCTGGTTGTTCTCTTCGGCTCCACGCTAGCGCGCTAGCGTCTCCGTGTGCATCAACGTCTTGCCCGGCTGTCCACCGCGCGGCTGTATCTGTGCACCGACGCGCGCCGCGAGCACGGCGATCTGGCGGAGTTCGCCGACGCCGCCCTGGCCGGTGGAGTGGACATCATCCAGCTGCGCGACAAGGGGTCGGCCGGTGAGCAGCGGTTCGGTCCGCTCGAAGCGCGCGAGGAGCTGGCGGCGTGCCAGATCCTGGCCGACGCGGCCCGCCGGCACGGTGCCTTGTTCGCGGTCAACGACCGCGCCGACATCGCCCGCGCGGCCGGCGCCGATGTGCTGCACCTTGGGCAGGGCGACCTGCCGCTGGAGGTCGCCCGCGACATCGTCGGCACGGATGTGCTGCTCGGACTGTCCAGCCATGACTTAGAGCAGGCGGCCGCCGCGGCCGCCGGCGGGGCCGACTACTTCTGCGTCGGTCCCTGCTGGCCTACGCCCACCAAGCCGGGTCGCCGGGCGCCGGGCGTGGGACTGGTGCGGTCCGTCGCCGAGCTCGGAACCGACAAGCCGTGGTTCGCGATCGGCGGCATCGACGAGCACCGGTTGCCCGAGGTGCGCGAAGCCGGAGCCGGACGCATCGTGGTGGTGCGGGCTATCACCGCGGCCGCCGACCCGCGGGCCGCGGCCGAGCGGCTCAGTTCGGCGCTGGCAGCAGCGAGCTGAGCCGGCGGGTCAGCTGCGAGGGCTCCTGGCCGGCCTCACCGGGCGTACACCAGACGAAGACGCCGGCCTCGATCTCGATCGTGCGCGGCAGGTATTGGCGTCGCTCGTCGCCGTGGTCCAGTGGCAACACCGCCGGTGCGGTGCGCAGCCGCTGCCAGCTGGCCGCGAAGCCGGGATGCAGTGGCAGGTCGGCCACCTCGTTTTCGGCGACCCAACGCATCTCGGCGCTCTCCCGGTTGGGCACGGTGTGCAGCAATTCCTCGGCGTCGGCGACGACGGTGGTGTAGCTCCACTGCGTGCCGGCCATCCCGGCGACCTCCGCCGTGACGACCGTCGCGCGCACGGCGAGTCGCTCACCTGGCAGCCCGGCCTCCTCGTTCGCTTCGCGGACCGCGGTTTCCTCCGGCGTTTCGTGGCTGTCCCGGGCGCCGCCCGGCAGCCCCCAGGTCCCGCCCTGATGACTCCACACCGCGCGATGCTGCAGCAACACCGCGGGCGTGCCGTCGGGTTGCGGGGCTCGCAGCAGCAAACCCGCCGCGCCGAAGCGGCCCCAGTAATGGACGCCGCTGTCGGAGATCACCCAGCCGTCACCGTCGCCCTGCACCGATTCAGGATATGCAGACTTGGTAGGGGCGTCGTCAATTGCGTCTGCCTCCACCCATCCACCCGAACATGCTCTTAGACTTCGCTTATAGAGGTCCGTGCAGCGAAATCCAGTGGCCGAGAGACGAGGGCTGATAAGACGTGACGGTTGAGCTGGCGCACCCGTCGACCGAGCCGCAGGGATCGCGGTCACCGGCCGAACCAGCCCATCCACGCTGGTGGTTCATCTCCACGACGCCGGGCCGCATCTTGACCATCGGCATCGTGCTGGCCGCGCTCGGCGGGATCAGCGCCTTCGCCACCTCGACCACCATCAACCACCGGCAGCAGGTGCTCACCACGGTGCTCAACCACACCGAGCCGCTGTCGTTCGCCGCCGGGCGGCTCTACACCACCCTGTCGGTGGCCGACGCCGCGGCGGCCACCGCGTTCATCGCCGAGGCCGAACCGCAGCCGGTTCGCCAGCGGTACGAGCAGGCCATCACCGACGCTTCGGTGGCCGTGACCAGGGCGTCGAGCGGGCTCACCGACGAACCGCTGGTGCAGTTGCTGGGCCGGATCAACGCGGAGCTGGCCGTCTACACGGGCCTGATCGAAATCGCCCGAACCAACAACAGGGAGGGCAACCCGGTGGGCTCGTCGTACCTGTCGGAGGCGTCGGGGCTGATGCAATCGACGATCCTGCCCGACGCGGCGCGGCTCTACCAGGCGACGTCGCAGCGGGTGGACGCCGAAACCACCGCGTCGACGCAGATCCCGGCACCGGTCATCATGGTGGTCGGCGCCACCGTGATCTTCGGCGCGTTCTCTCACCGCTGGCTGGCGCGGCGCACCCGGCGCCGAATCAACCCAGGTTTGGTGGTGGGCGCGCTCGCTATCCTCGTCATGGTGGTTTGGGTTGGGACTGCGCTGACCATTTCTACGACGGCCAGTCGTAGCGCGAAGGACACTGCCGCCGAATCCCTCAAAATCGTCACAAACGTCGCGATCACCGCCCAGCAGGCGCGCGCCGACGAAACGTTGTCTCTGATCCGTCGCGGGGACGAAGAGAAACGCAAGCAGTCGTTTTATCAGCGCATCGATTCCATGCACCGACAGCTCGACCAGTACATGTCCCGCAGCGACGCCGTGGACAAGCCGGACCTGGAGGGCGCCGATCAGCTGCTGCTGCGCTGGCGGCAGGCCAACGACCGGATCACCTCGTACATCTCGGTCGGCAACTATCGGGCCGCGACCCAGGTGGCCCTGGGCAGCAGCGAAGAAGACTCCACCCCGGCGTTCGACAAGTTGGAAGGCGAGCTGGTCAAGGCCATGGATCAGGGCCGCATCACCTTGCGCAACGACGTCATCAACGCCCGCAGCGGGTTGTCCGGCGCCCAGGTGGGTGGCGTGGTGCTCAGTCTCGGCGCCGCCGTCGCGGTGGCGCTGGGGCTGTGGCCGAGGCTGAAAGAGTACCGATAATGATCCGGCTGCCGATGCTTCGCCGGGCGTGCACCGTGGCCGCCGCGGTGGTGGTACTGGCGGGTTGCGGACACACGGAATCGCTGCGGGTGGCCAGCGTGCCGACGCTGCCGCCGCCGACGCCGGTCGGCATGGAGCAGTTGCCGCCGCAGCCACCGCTGCCGCCCGACGGCCCGAACCAGGGCTGCGATCTGACGGCCAGCCTGCGGCCCTTCCCCACCAAGGCGGAGGCGGACGCGGCGGTCGCCGACATCCGGGCCCGCGGCCGGCTGATCGTCGGTCTCGACATCGGCAGCAACCTGTTCAGCTTCCGCGACCCGATCACCGGCGAGATCACCGGCTTCGACGTCGACATCGCCGGCGAGATCGCGCGCGACATCTTCGGGGCGCCTTCGCACGTCGAGTACCGGATCCTGTCGTCGGACGAGCGGGTCACCGCGCTGCAGAACTCCGAGGTGGACGTCGTGGTCAAGACCATGACCATCACCTGCGACCGGCGCAAGCTGGTGAACTTCTCGACCGTCTACCTCGATGCCAATCAGCGCATCCTGGCCCCGCGCGACTCGTCGATCGTCAAGGTCTCCGACCTGTCCGGCAAGCGCGTCTGCGTGGCGAAGGGCACGACGTCGCTGCACCGGATCCAGCAGATCGATCCGCCACCGGTCGTGGTCTCGGTGGTCAACTGGGCCGATTGCCTGGTGGCGATGCAGCAGCGGGAGATCGACGCGGTCAGCACCGACGATTCGATCCTGGCCGGGCTGGTCGAAGAGGACCCCTACCTGCACATCGTCGGCCCGAATATGGCCACTCAGCCCTATGGCATCGGGGTCAATCTGAACAACACGGGACTGGTGCGGTTCGTCAACGGAACCCTGGAACGTATCCGCCGGGACGGTACGTGGAACACGTTGTACCGCAAATGGTTGACGGTGCTGGGGCCCGCGCCGGCCCCGCCCACGCCGAGGTATGTGGACTGATGGCCGAGCCGGATAAGCAAACCGAGCAGCCGGAAACCGGCTCGGAGGACGTGGGCCCGGGCACCCAACCCGCAGACGTCCAGAGCGGCGCGACGACCGGGCGCCTGCAGGCCACGCAGGCACTGTTCCGTCCCGACTTCGACGACGACGATGACGACGACTTTCCGCACATCTCGCTGGGCGCCTTGGACACCGATTCCCAGGACCGCCTGACGGTGGCGACGCGGTCGCTGCCGGCGGTCCGCCAGCTCGGAGGTGGCCTGGTCGAGATCCCGCGCGGACGGGACATCGATCCGCTCGAAGCCCTGATGACCAACCCGGTGGTGCCGGAGTCCAAGCGATTCTGCTGGAACTGCGGAAAGCCGGTCGGGCGGTCCAGCAAGAAATCCAAGGGCACGTCGGAAGGTTGGTGCCCGTCCTGCGGCAGCCCGTATTCGTTTCTCCCACAGCTCAATCCCGGTGATACCGTCGCGGGCCAGTACGAGGTCAAGGGCTGCATCGCGCACGGCGGTCTGGGCTGGGTCTACCTGGCGGTCGACCACAACGTCAACGACCGGCCGGTGGTGCTCAAGGGTTTGGTGCACTCCGGCGACGCGGAGGCGCAGGCGATCGCGATGGCCGAACGACAGTTCCTGGCCGAGGTGGTCCACCCGCAGATCGTGCAGATCTTCAACTTCGTCGAACACGTTGACCAGCACGGGAATCCGGTCGGCCTCATCGTCATGGAGTACGTCGGCGGTCAGCCGCTCAAGCACGGGAAGGGCGAGAAGCTACCCGTCGCCGAGGCCGTCGCCTACCTGCTGGAAATCCTGCCCGCGCTGAGCTATCTGCACTCCATCGGCCTGGTCTACAACGACCTGAAGCCGGAGAACATCATGCGCACCGAAGAGCAGCTCAAGCTGATCGACCTGGGTGCGGTGTCGCGGATCAATTCCTTCGGATACCTGTACGGCACACCGGGTTTCCAAGCGCCCGAGATCGTGCGCACCGGACCGACGGTCGCGACCGACATCTACACCGTGGGCCGCACGCTGGCCGCGCTCACGCTCAATATGCAGACCCGCAACGGCCGCTACGTCGACGGACTGCCCGAGCACGACCCGGTGTTGACCACCTACGACTCCTTCCGCCGGTTGTTGCGCCGCGCCATCGACCCCGACCCGCGGCGCCGGTTCGCCAGCACCGAGGAGATGTCCGCCCAGTTGATGGGCGTGCTGCGCGAGGTGGTCGCCCACGACAGCGGGGTGCCGCGGCCCGGCCTGTCGACCATCTTCAGCCCAAGCCGCTCGACGTTCGGGGTCGACCTGCTGGTCGCCCACACCGATGTGTACCTCGACGGTCAGGTCCACTCGGAGAAGCTGACCGCCCGCGAAATCGTTACCGCACTGCAGGTTCCGCTGGTCGATCCGGCCGATGTCGCCGCTCCCGTCCTGCAGGCGACCGTGTTGTCCCAGCCGGTGCAGACGCTGGACTCGTTGCGCGCGGCCCGGCACGGGACGCTGGACGCCGAGGGTGTCGAGGTGTCCGAGTCGGTGGAGCTGCCGCTGATGGAGGTCCGCGCGCTGCTTGATCTCGGCGACGTGGCCAAGGCCACCCGCAAGCTCGACGACCTGGCCGAGCGGGTGGGTTGGCAATGGCGACTGGTGTGGTACAAGGCGGTCGCCGAGCTGCTCACCGGCGACTACGATTCAGCCACAACACATTTCACCGAAGTGCTGGACAGGTTCCCGGGCGAACTGGCGCCCAAGCTGGCGTTGGCCGCCACCGCCGAGCTGGCCGGGGACGTCGACGTTCAGAAGTACTACCAAACGGTGTGGAAGACCAACGACGGAGTGATCTCGGCGGCTTTCGGGCTGGCCAGATGGCTTTCCACCGCGGGTGATCGGGCCGCGGCGGTGCGCACGCTGGACGAGGTGCCGGCCACCTCTCGGCATTTCACCACCGCGCGATTGACCAGCGCGGTGACGCTGCTATCCGGCCGGACCAAGAGCGAGATCACCGAGGAGGACATCCGCGACGCGGCACGGCGGGTGGAGGCGCTGCCGCCCACCGAGCCGCGGGTGCTGCAGATTCGCGCCCTGGTGCTGGGCTGTGCGATGGACTGGCTGGAGGACAACAAAGCCAGCACCAACCACATCCTCGGCTTCCCGTTCACAGAGCACGGGCTGCGGCTGGGCGTCGAGGCGTCGCTGCGCAATCTGGCCCGCGTCGCCCCCACCCAGCGGCACCGCTACGCGCTGGTGGACATGGCGAACCGGGTGCGCCCCACTAGCACGTTCTAGGGGCTTGGTGTTGGGTTGGGGTGGCCTGGCCCACTTTCCAGCGTGCGTTCACGGCGGGCATTTGGCGTGGAATTCGCCGTACACGCACACTCAAAGCCCTGAACGCACACTCGAAGTCGCGAGGGCAGCCCGCACACGGCGAACTACGTCGACGGGGTGGTCCTCCGCTACGACCCGGACGACGATCCAGCCCATCCGCTCGAGCATCTCCATGCGCTTGATGTCCTTGACGTATTGCCTTCGGTCGGTGCGATGTTGATCGCCGTCATACTCGACAGCCACCATCGCCTCGTCCCACCCCAGGTCGAGGTAGGCGAAGGGGAGACCGTCCCCGCCGAGCACCGGTAGCTGTGTCTTCGGCCGGGGGAGACCGGCGTCGATAAGGAGTAGCCGCAGGTAACTCTCCCGAGGGGATTGCGCCCCCGAATCGCACAGTTCCAGCGCGGTTTCGAGCTGCCGCAGGCCGGGCGATCCTGGGTGGCGTCGGACGAGACCCAGCACATCGTCGATCTTGAAACCCGTTGCGCGCGCGAGCGCGTCTAGCCGGACGACAGCCGAACGAACCGCCCCGCGGCGCCCGATGTCAAAGGCGGTTCGCTCCGGTGTGGTGACGGCGAGCCCATCGATGGACTGCGTCTCCCCCTCGGTCAGCGCGCACCGACGCGTCAGCACGCCTCGAGGCGCGCGAGGTCTGTCGCATATCAGCTCAATGGGAACACCGTCGGGAATCCACTTGGCGCCGTGCAGGAAAGCGGCGGCGGCCCCTGCGATAACGGCTCGGCCACCAGCCCACAGCCACGCGGCTGTGACGCGCAAGTCAAGAGAGGGCACGGCATCGTTCGAGACGTAGACATCGGGAAACACCGCGCGGTATCGGGTCCGCAGCTGGTGCCGGCTCAACGCTCCACAGCGCAACGCCTCGCTGCCGACAAACGGCTCCTCCACACCGCGACCATCGCACGTCGACCGCGATGCGCGAGCACATCTGTGCACAGGCCTACGAGGCCACGTCCGCGATTGACCCTTGCGGGCAGCGCCGAACGGAGAGTGAACTTACCTCCGCACGGACTTAGTCAGTGGTTTCGATGACCGCAGAGGATCCACAGATGCGTGAGAGCCGTTGCCTGGAGGCAAAGATTTCGGCGACGGTGCTGGCGCTGGCAACGCTTGCGTTCGCCGGCTGCGGCGCCGGCAAGCCGCAAGAGCCGTCGACCACGTCGCCAACTTTTCCCCTGCGGGCCACGACGTCCGCCGTCCCGGCTGGGCCGGCGACACTCGTCGGAGAAATCGAGCGGGAACTCAGCGCGGTGCGCGCCACGCGCTACCAGCACACGACTGCCGTGGATGAGAGCAGCGGAAGCTACTTCTACGACTGCTCGGGATTCCTGGACTATGCAATGGGCCGCGTGCTGGCTGCGGATCTCAGGTCCATCCCGCACACCAAGTCAAGACCGCGGGCCGCCGACATCGAGCACTATCTGCATCGCGGACTAACCGACCCGATCGACGGTTGGCAGGCCCTGGCCCGCGTCGATGCGCTTGGCCCCGGTGACGTTATCGCCTGGCTGGCCACCGAGGACTCCACGACCGGAGACACCGGCCACGTCATGGTGGTGCTCGAGGCCCCGACCCAGGATTCCGTGCGCCCGGCCGAGTGGCTGGTTCGGGTCGCGGACTCCACGTTGAATCCGCACGCTCGCGATAGCCGAAAACCTGGTGCCACCGGCCTGGGCACCGGCACGATCGGCCTTGTCGCCGACCGCGGTACGCCCACAGCTTTTTATTGGCGTGGCGGGGCCAGCCCAGAAGCAAAGCCCACCGAGATCGCGCTCGGCCGCCCCCAAGGAACGTGAGACCGCCGACCGCACCCGGGTGAAAACCACTCCCTCTCACGCAATCACAAGAAAACACAGCAAAATCTCAGCTGCACGACGCACAGTTATCGGATGGCAGGCCAGTCCACCGCGTGGGTCAGCACGGCCCGCATGCTGCGCCGGGCCGGGTTCGGGGTGACCGGGCCCGAGGTCGACGCGGCCGTCGGCCGGGACTGGCCCGCCTACGTGGACGCGATGCTTGCCGCCGATCCCGACGCCGATCCAGGCGCAGTCGCCACGCCGATGCCCGCCCTGGACGCACCCAAGCGTCCCGGCAAGGGCGCGACGTCGGCGGCGCGCAAGCAGTACAACCAGCAGGTGTCCCAACAGATGGGTGTGCTGTCGGACTGGTGGATCCGCCGCATGGTCGGCGTGCGCCAGCCCGTGCACGAAAAGCTGACCCTGTTGTGGCACAACCACTTCGCCACCTCGGCGCAGAAGGTGCGGATCGCCGCGTACATGGCGGCGCAGAATCAGAAGCTGCGCGCGGGATCGCTGGGTGATTTTCGCGCCCTGGCGTACGGGATGCTGACCGACGCCGCGATGCTTCGCTGGCTGGACGCGCCACGCAGCACCGCCAAGGCGCCCAATGAAAACCTGGCCCGCGAGTTCATGGAGCTGTTCGCATTGGGACATGGCAACGGTTACACCGAAAGCGACGTGCGTAACGGTGCGCGGGCCTTGACCGGATGGGTAATCGGCGCCGGGAGCAAAACCTCGATGACCCCCAAACGCCATGACGCGAGCGCCAAGACGCTGTTCGGGCAGAGCGGGAACTTCGATGCCGCGGGGTTCTGCGACACCGTGCTGGCGCAACCCAAATCGGCCGGATACGTCGCGGGACGCCTGTGGCAGCAATTGGCGTCCGACGATCCGCCGTCACCCCACGTGCTCGACCGGCTGGTCGACGCCTACGGGTCCAACCGCGACCTGCGCGCGCTGACCCGGGCGATCCTCACCGACAGCGAATTCACCAGCGGCCGCGCCACGGTGGTCAACACCCCGGCCGAGTGGCTCATCGGTGTGATCCGGGCGCTGCGGGTTTCGGTCGATGACCCCAAGCGCCGCAAGATGATCGACGAGACATTGCGCACACTAGGCCAGCGACCGTTCTATCCGCCCAGCGTCGGAGGCTGGCCCAGCGGCCAGCTGTGGTTGTCCACCGCCAGTGCCGGCACCCGCCTGCGCGCCGCCACCGAACTGGCACACGCGGGCGACCTCTCCGGCATCGAGGACACCGCCGCCGGCGAACGCATCGACGCGGTCGGTTATCTGATCGGCGTCGGCTCGTGGTCGGACCGCACCGTCAAGGCGTTGCAGCCGCTGGTGCGCCAACCGGCGCAATTGGTCGCGGCCGCCGTCAACACTCCCGAATACCTGACGTCCTAGCGAGACAGCATGCCCGAGATGAACCGTCGCCGATTCCTGATCGCCAGTGCGGGCGTCGGCGCGGCCGGCCTGTTGTCGGCGGTCAGTTGGCCGGACCTGATGCGCGCCGCCCGGGACCGGCCGCTGGCCCCAGGCGCCGGTGTCCTGGTGATCGCCACGCTCTACGGCGGCAACGACGGCATCAACACCGTGATCCCCTACGCGGACAACGCCTATCACGACGCTCGCCCCGAACTCGCCTACGCACCGGGCGACGTTCTGCACCTGGATCAGCAGCTGGGGCTCAACCCGGCGATGAAGGGGCTGGCGGGGCTGTGGAAGCGGGGCCAGCTGGCCATCGTGCGCGGCGCCGGCTACCCGAAACCCGACCACAGCCACTTCCGGTCCATGGACATCTGGCAGACGGCGTCACCGGCCGAACCGGTGTCGACCGGCTGGATCGGCCGCTGGCTCGACGCCACCGGAGATGATCCGTTGCGGGCGGTCAACATCGGCGCCGTCCTGCCTCCACTGGCCGTCGGCGCCAAGTGCACGGCCGCCGCGCTTTCCCCGGGGGGCGCGCCGGGCAAGGCGGGGAAGTTCGACGCGGTGATGACCGCGCTGGGCAACGACGATCCCGACGACACCCCGGCGATGGCAGCGGTGTGCAAGGCCTACCGCGCCGCGCGCACGGCCGACACCACGTTTGCGTCGGTGAAACCCGCTGCCAGGGATCGTAATTCACTGTCAGCCCAGCTGAGCACGGTGGCTCAGGCCATCGAGGCCCGCGTTCCCGCGCGGGTCTACACGGTGCAGCTGGGCGGCTTCGACACCCACGCCGGCGAACGCGGGACGCAGCAGCGACTCCTGCAGACATTCGACGAGGCGGTCAGCGCATTCGTCCAGGAGATGGCGGGCCGCGACGTGGTGCTGATGGCGTATTCGGAATTCGGGCGCCGGGTGCGCGCCAACGCCTCGCAGGGCACCGATCACGGCACGGCCGGCCCCGTGTTCATCGCGGGCCCACCCGTCAAGGGTGGTTTCTACGGCGAACAGCCCAGCCTCGCCGACCTCGATAACGGAGACTTGAAGTACACCACCGATTTTCGTGACATCTACGCCGAGCTGCTGGCGCGAACGGTTGGGACAGATCCCACGCCGGCAGCCGGCGCCGCCCGAAACAGCCTGGGCTTCCTATCCGCCTAGCAGCGCGTTCACGCAGTCGCGGGCGATGGCCAACTCTTCGTTGGTCGGGACCACCAGCACGGCGATCGGCGAATCGTCGGCGGAGATCTGGCGTGCGCCCTTGCCGCCGCCGAGGTTGCGGCGCTGATCGAGGACGATGCCCAACTCCTCCATGCCGGCGACCGCGTCGCGGCGCACCGCCGGATCGTTCTCGCCGATCCCCGCGGTGAAGCTGATGACATCGGTATGCCCCAGCACCGCCAGGTAGGCGCCGATGTACTTGCGCAGCCGGTGCGTGAACACGCTGTACGCCAGTTTCGCTGCCTCGTCCCCGGATTCGATCATCGTCCGCAGCCGGCGAAAGTCGCGCTCGCCGGACAGACCCAACACCCCGGAGCGCTGATTAAGCATGGACTCGATGTCGTCGACGCCCATTTCCGCCGTGCGGGATAGGTAGCCGACGACGCTGGGATCGATGTCGCCGCTGCGGGTGCCCATCACCAGGCCTTCCAGCGGCGTCAGCCCCATCGAGGTGTCCAGCGGCCGGGAGCCGGCGATCGCCGAGGCGGAGCACCCGTTGCCCAGGTGCAGCACGATCTGTTTCAGGTCGCCGGCCGATCGGTCGAGGAACGCGGCGGCCTGCTCGCTGACGTAGTGGTGCGACGTCCCGTGAAACCCGTACCGGCGGATCTGATACCGCTGTGCCAGGTCGCGATCGATGGCGTAGGTGGCCGCCGCGGGCGGCAGGTCGTGGAAGAACCCGGTGTCGAACACGGCGATGTGGGCGAGGTCTGGCAGCAGTTTGCGTGCGACCTCGATTCCGTCGAGCGCGGGCGGATTGTGCAGCGGGGCCAGCTCAGACAATTCGTGGAGCCTGCCGATCACCGCGTCGTCCAGGAGCGTGGGTTGGTAGAAAGTGTTGCCGCCGTGCACCACTCGATGGCCCACCGCGACGATGCCGCTCGTCTTCAGGTCGATGCCCTCGTCGGCCAGCGTGTCGAATGCGCGGCGCAGCGCAGCGTCGTGGTCGGGAACCGACGACGATTGCTCTCCGATCCGCTCGACGAGACCGGTCGACCGCGCTTCGCCCGAATCGGGGTCGACCACTTGATATTTCAGGGATGACGACCCCGAGTTGATCACCAACACCAGGCGGGCGTCGCCACTGTCCGTCATGGCTGCCCCTGGGCCTGGATCGCGGTGATGGCCACGGTGTTCACGATGTCTTCGACCAGCGCGCCCCTGGACAGGTCGTTCACCGGCTTGCGCAAGCCCTGCAGCACGGGCCCGATGGCAAGCGCCCCGGCGCTACGCTGAACCGCCTTGTACGTGTTGTTGCCGGTGTTGAGGTCGGGAAAGATCAGCACCGTGGCGTGGCCCGCCACCGGCGAGTCGCGCAGTTTGGTGGCGGCGACGGACGGTTCGATCGCGGCGTCGTACTGGATGGGGCCCTCGACCGGCAGGTCGGGATTCCGTTTCCGCACCAATTCGGTTGCCGTCCTGACCTTGTCGACGTCCGCGCCGGTACCCGAGTCGCCGGTCGAGTACGACAGCATTGCCACCCGCGGTTCGATGCCGAACTGCGCGGCGGTGCGCGCCGACGAGATCGCGATGTCGGCCAGCTGCTCGGGTGTCGGATTCGGGATGATCGCGCAGTCGCCGTACGCCAGCACGCGATCGGGCAGGCACATCAGGAAGATGCTGGACACCGTCGAGACATCCGGGACGGTCTTGATGATCTCGAATGCCGGCCGAACTGTGTGGGCGGTGGTGTGCGCGGCGCCCGACACCATCCCGTCCACCATGGCGTTGTGCACCAGCATGGTGCCGAAATACGTGCTGTCGCGCATGGTCTCGCGGGCCTGCTCGACGGTGATGCCCTTCGCCTTGCGCAACTGTGCGTACTGCTCGGCGAACTCGTGGCGCAACGGGCTGCTGAGCGGGTCGATCACCGTGACGCCACCCAGGTCGACCCCGAGTTCTGCTGAACGCTGGCGGATTTTAGCCTCGTCACCCAGGATGGTCAGGTCGGCGACGCGGCGCTGCAGCACCCGGCCGGCGGATCGCAGGATTCGGTCGTCATCGCCTTCGGGAAGCACGACGTGCTTGCGATCCGACCGTGCCTGCAACGTCAGCTGGTGGATGAACATCTGCGGCGTTGTGACGGTGGGGATCGGGATGGCAAGCTGCGCCAGCAGATCGGTGATGTCGACATGGCTGTCCATCAGCGCCAGCGCGGTGTCGATCTTGCGTTGGGAGGTCGCCGTGACCCTGCCCCGGGCGGACGCCGCCGCGCTGGCGGTGTCGTAGGTGCCTAAGGCGGTGGCGACGATCGGCAACCGCAGCCGCAGCCCGGCGACCAGCGCGGCGATGGACGGGTGCAGCGCGAAGCCGCCGTTGAGCACGATGCACGAGAGCGACGGAAAGCCTTCCGCGGCATGGGCGCTGGCGACGGCGAGCACGACGTCCGAGCGATCGCCAGGGGTGATGACGGCGATGCCGTCGCGCAGCCGCTCCAGGACGTGGTCGGCGGTCATCCCCGCGACAAGCACGCCGGTGACCTCGCGTTCGCGCAGCGGCTCTTCGCCGCTGACCGGCGTTCCGCCGACCGCCTTTTCCAGCTCGGTCACCGTCGGCGCCGACAGCAGCGGCTCGTCGGGCAGCACATAGCTGCGCTGGGCGAATTTGCGCAGCGCTTCAGCCACGTCGGCCAGCGCCGCCGGCTCGCACCGGTTGGCCACCACCGCCGCGGTGTGGGCGTGCTGGGCGTCCAACTCGGCCAGGCAGACGTCGACGACGCTGGCGATCTCCGCGGCCGTGCGCCCGTTGCCGCTCACCGTCAGCAGTAGCGGCGCACCGAGGTTGACCGCGACGGTCGCCAAAGTCGGTGTGTTTAGGCCCATTACGCGCTCCGAATCAAACGACCGTGACTACATCCTGGAACTGTTGCTGACACGGACCACCGCGTGGTAGGCGTCGACGATCCGGGCGATCGCGGCGTCACCGTCGGCGTGCAGCTGCTGATAGGTGACGCCCACGCACTGCTCGTACGACAGACCCGCGGTGGTCCGTGTCAGCAACAGTTCCAGGATGTAGTCACGGTCGTTTGATTCGGAGCGCGTAATGGGCCTAAACACACCGACTTTGGCGACCGTCGCGGTCAACCGGTGCAGCAGCCCCAGCGCGATCGTCGATTTGCCGGTCTCCGGCTCGGGGGCGGCGATATAGATCGCGGACACGGAACCGGTGGCCACCGGAGTGCGCCTATCCGGCCAGCCGCCGCAGCCGCGGCGCCAGGTCCTTCTCGAAGAGCTCCAAGAACCGGCGTTGGTCGTGGCCGGGGGCGTGGAACACCAGGTGGTTGAGACCCCATTTCACGTACTGGCCGACCTTTTCGACCGCCTCGTCGGGATCGGACGCCACGATCCAGCGCTTGGCGACCTGTTCGATAGGCAGCTCGTCCGCGGCCTTCTCCATCTCCAGCGGGTCGTGAATGCTGGTCTTCTGCTCGGCCGTCAGCGACAGCGGCGCCCAGAACCGGGTGTTCTCCAGCGCCTTGTCCGGGTCGGTGTCGTAGGAGATCTTGATTTCGATCATCCGGTCGACGTCGTCCGGGTTCTTTCCGGCCGCCTCCGCACCCTCCTTCATCGCGGGCATCAGCTTGTCCTTGTACAGCTCCTCGCCCTTGCCGGAGGTGCAGATGAAGCCGTCGCCGGCGCGACCCGCGTATTTGGCCACCTGCGGGCCGCCCGCGGCGATGTAGATCGGGATGCCTCCCTCCGGAACGTCGTAGATGGAGGCGCCCTTGGTGTGGTAGTACTCGCCCTCGAAGTCGACGCGGTCGCCCAGCCACAGTTCACGCATCAGCCGCACCGATTCGCGCAGCCGGGCATAGCGTTCCTTGAATTCCGGCCATTCGCCCTCGTATCCGGTGGCTATCTCGTTGAGCGACTCGCCGGTGCCGACGCCGAGGAAAATGCGGTCCGGGTACAGGCAACCCATCGTGGCGAACGCCTGCGCGATGACGGCGGGGTTGTACCGGAAGGTCGGCGTGAGCACCGAGGTGCCCAGCACCAGCCGCTTGGTGCGCTCGCCGACGGCGGTCATCCAGGCCAGCGAGAACGGTGCGTGTCCACCCTCGTGCCGCCACGGCTGGAAGTGGTCACTGACGGTTGCGCTGTCCATGCCGTGCCCTTCGGCGGCGACAGCGAGTTCGACGAGCTCGCGCGGTGCAAATTGTTCAGCGGACGCTTTGTATCCGAGTTTCAGTTCAGCCACGAGTCTTTTCTACTCCTGTGCCGATGGTCGCGACTGGCTGGCTTCTACACTCGCGGGCATGGGATCGGCGCCAACGCTCGTTCAAGTGACCGACACGGTGTACCTCGCGCAGGGAGAGGCCGTGAACTGGACGCTGGTCGTCGACGGCACCGGCGTGATGCTGATCGACGCCGGATATCCCGGCGACCGCGAGGACGTGCTGTCGTCGCTGCGGGAGCTGGGTTACGGCCCCGGCGACGTGCGCGCCGTGCTGCTCACACACGCCCACATCGACCATTTGGGCTCGGCGATCTGGCTCGCCAACGAATACGGCACCGACGTGTATTGCCACGCCGAGGAAGTGGGCCACGCCAAACGCGAGTATCTGGAACAAGCGTCGGTTTTCGATGTCGCCCTGCGCATTTGGCGGCCGCGCTGGGCGGCCTGGGGGCTGCACGTGCTGCGCAGCGGCGGCCTGATTCGCGACGGCATCCCGTCCACCCGGCCGCTGACCGACGAGGTGGCCGCCGGTCTGCCCGGCCACCCGAGGGCGGTGTTCACCCCCGGGCACACCAGCGGGCACTGCTCGTACGTGGTCGACGGCGTGCTGGTCAGTGGCGACGCGCTGATCACCGGGCACCCGCTGCTGCGCCGTGCTGGGCCGCAGCTGCTGCCGGCGGTGTTCAGCAAGAGCCAGCGGAATTCGCTGGATAGCCTGGACACACTGGCCCTGCTGGACACCGATGTCTTGCTGCCCGGGCACGGCGATGCGTGGCGCGGCCCGATCCGGGAAGCGACCGCACGGGCCATCTCGTTGGCCGGCGGCCACTGACTTCGGGCGAGTGCGTGACTCCCGAACGTGCTAGCACATTCGCTAGCTGCAATCGGAAACGCTTGTCCTTCGAACCCGTTGTGACGGAAAGTCAAGCCAGCCACTTCTCGAACGCGATCGGAAGAAAGGGGCCCCAGTCGGGCAGCGGGTCCGGCGGTATGCGCGTGTACCCCGTCGCGTCATAGAGCGCCTCGGCCTCGGGCTGCCGATTGCCGGTGATCAGGTAGAGCCGCCGGTACCCCCGAGCCAGGGCCTCGGCCTCCAGCGCCGCCAGCAGCGCCCTGGCGTAACCGCGGCGCCGATGAGCACCGTCGGTCCAGATCCGTTTGAGTTCAGCGGTGTTGGCGTCGTAACGGCGAAACGCACCGCCGGTCACCGGCACGCCGTCCAGCACGCCGATCAGCAGGCCGCCGTCCGGCGGCGCCAACTCCGCCCGCGGCACCGGCAACCAGGTCAGGTGCGTGCTCGGCGTGCCGCCGTATCGCTGCGCATACTCGACGGCCAGTTCGGCAAGCAACGGCTGTGCCAGCGGATCGTCGTGAGTTGCCGACACGAACCGCAGTTGTAAAGAGCTTGATTCCGGCATCACCACAACTCAAACACGTGTCGCGGTGATGTATTCCGGGGTGAACTCCGCGCCGGGCAGCGTCCGACGCCGCCTGCCCATCCCCATCGCGCTCAGCAGTTCGGTGATGCCAAGGCCAGCCGTGTCCCAGCCGTTCGACGCCAAATAGTCTGGCACATAATGGTATTCGCCGGGATACGTCAGGCTGGCGAGGTCGACGTCCAGGCCGCGCTGCCGCCAGCCGTCCACGAAAGCGCGCTCGGCCCCGAGCTGCAACGGATTCCAGGTGGGCATGTGATCGGCGGCGAACCGGCTGCCCGCGGCGCTCGCGGCGGTGATGCCGTCCAGCACTTGACTCTGCTCGCCGGGCGGCAGGTATCCGACGAGCAACTGCTCGGCGACCCAGACCGTGGGCTGCGCGGCGTCGAACCCGACCCGCCGCAGCGCCGCCGGCCAATCCTGGCTTAGATCAATGCCGATCGCACGCCGGTGGGTGGCCAATTCGGCGTCCA